>CALXQP010000016.1 GCA_944390695.1 uncultured Clostridia bacterium | reverse complement strand
AGTTTTAGGAATAAATATAAGAATAATACAAAGAGCAATAAAAGAAATAGAAAGATAATTAATTAAATTTAGTTAAGGAGACCTGTCCCAGACTGACCCAAAATGGTTAATCGGGACCTGTCCCAGAGTGACCCAAAATGGTTAATTGGGACCTGTCCCAGATTAACCAAAAAAATATAAAAAAATACTTGAAAAGTATTTAATTTTGATATAGAATAAATTTGCTAACGGGGGTTGATGACATGTTAGCGAAGTAAGTTTTAAAGGAGGAATTTATTATGTCAATTAAATTAGGAATCAATGGTTTCGGAAGAATAGGAAATCTTTCTTTCCAAGCAGCTTTAGCAAAGGAAGGAGTAGAAATAGTAGCAATAAATGATCCATTTATTACAGCAGATTATATGGCATATATGGTAAAATATGATACAGTTCATGGAAGATTTAATGGAACAGTTGAGGCAAAAGATGGAGTTTTAATAGTAAATGGAAAAGAAATAAAAGTATATAATGAAATGGACCCACATAATATCCCTTGGGGAAATCTAGGAGTTGAATATGTACTTGAGTGTTCAGGGGTTTTCACAACAATGGAAAAGGCACAAGCTCATATTGATGCAGGTGCAAAACAAGTTGTAATTAGTGCACCATCAAAAGATGCTCCAATGTTTGTTATGGGAGTTAACCATAAAGAATATAAACCAGAAATGAATATTGTTTCAAATGCTTCTTGTACAACAAACTGTTTAGCACCACTTGCAAAAGTTATAAATGATAATTTTGGAATTACAGAAGGCTGAATGACAACTGTTCATAGTACAACAGCAACTCAAAAAACAGTTGATGGAGCTTCTAAAAAAGACTGGAGAGGTGGTAGAGCAGCAGCTGCAAACATAATTCCATCTTCAACAGGTGCTGCAAAAGCTGTTGGAAAAGTTATACCTTCATTAAATGGAAAATTAACAGGTATGTCATTTAGAGTTCCAACAGTTGATGTATCAGTTGTTGATTTAACATGTAACTTAGCAAAACCAACAACATATGAAGAAATTTGTAAAGTTATGAAAGAAGCATCAGAAAATGATATGAAAGGAATAATTGAATATACAGACGAGCCAGTTGTATCTTCAGACTTTATAACAGATCCACATACATCAATTTTCGACAGTACAGCAGGAATTATGCTAACAGATACATTTGTAAAATTAATAGCATGGTATGATAATGAATGGGGATATTCAAATAAATTAGTTGATTTAACATGTTATATGGCTGGAATTGATCATAAATAATATTTTTTTAGGTTAGGGTGTTAAAATAATTTTAACCTCTAGCCTTTCGGTGTTTTAAAATTTAAGATACTTAAATAAAAAGGAGAGATTAGAATGAGTAAAAAAACAGTAAAAGATATAGATATAAAGGGAAAGAAAGTTTTTGTAAGATGTGATTTTAATGTTCCAATGGATGAAAACAAAAACATAACAGATAATAGAAGAATTGTATCAGCTTTACCAACTATAAAATATTTAATAGAACAAGGTTGTAAAATAATTTTGAGTTCACATTTAGGAAGACCAAAAGGAGAATTTAAAGAAGAATATTCATTAAAACCTGTTGCAGCAGAATTATCAAAATTATTAGGGCAAGAAGTATTAATGGCTAAAGATGTAATTGGTGAAAGTGCAAAACAATTAGCTAATTCGTTACAACCTGGTCAAGTAATGTTACTTGAAAATGTAAGATTCCATAGAGAAGAAACAGATAATGATCCAGAATTTGCAAAACAATTGGCAAGTATGGCAGAAATATTTGTAAATGATGCATTTGGAACTGCACATAGAGCACATGCTTCAACAGAGGGAATATCTCATTATTTGCCATCTGTATCAGGATTTTTAATTGAAAAAGAATTAAAATTTTTAGGTGATGCATTAAATAATCCGGAAAGACCATTTGTTGCAATTTTAGGAGGAGCAAAAGTTTCTGACAAAATAGGAGTAATTGATAGTTTATTAGAAAAAGTAGATACATTAATGATTGGTGGAGGTATGGCATATACTTTCTTTAAAGCACAAGGATATAATGTAGGAAATTCTTTGTGTGAACCAGATAAATGTGAATTAGCATTAAATTTAATGGAAAAAGCTAAAAATAAAGGTGTAAAATTATTATTACCAATAGATACAAGAGTTGGAAAAGAATTTAAGCCAGATACAGAAAGCAAAACAGTAGCTTGGACAGAAATTCCAGAAGGATGGGAAGGATTTGACATTGGAGAAAAGACAATAGAAATGTTTAAAAATGAATTAAAATCAGCTAAAACAGTTATTTGGAATGGCCCAGTTGGATTATTTGAATTTGATCAATTTGCAATTGGAACAAATACAATAGCACAAGAACTTGCCAAATTAGATGCAACAACAATAATTGGGGGAGGAGATTCTGCAGCAGCTGTAGAAAAAGCAGGTCTTGCAGATAAAATGACACATATTTCAACAGGTGGAGGTGCATCATTAGAATTTCTAGAAGGAAAGAAACTACCTGGAATTGAATGTTTACAAGATAAATAAGGGAATGAAGTATAATGCGAGAAATCAGAGTTTTACCAGTACAATATAGGGTATATGATCAAACGGGAAAACTAAAGAGAATTATTGATAAGAAACGAGAAAGCGAAGTAACTGAACAAGAGTGGCTTGGAGGAGTAACCTGTTTTGTTATAAATGAAAGTAATGAGGTTTTAATAGAAAAAAGGGTGAATAAAGGTTTAACACCTGGAAAACTTGATTTGTGTTCAGGACATATAGATGGAGAAGAAACAGAGACTCAAGCAATGATAAGGGAATTAAGAGAAGAACTAGGAATTGAATTTGATGAAGCAATAAATGTTATGAAAATAACTCAAAAGCCACTCCCATTAAAATTTGAAAGTTCAGGTAAATATAAAAATTTTTTCATAAGTTTTTATTGCCTGAAGAGAAGTAATTCTAATATAACATTCCAAACAGATGAAATTGAAAAAATTGTATGGCTACCTCTGAATGAAGTGTTTGAATTAATAAAAAGTGGAAGAACAAAATTCCCAAAAGACTCAAATTATGATTTAATCTTTGAAAAAATAATAGATATATGTAAAGATAAAGAACAAGAAAGGTAGTAAAATGATAGTAACATTATCAGGAATAACGGGAATAGGTAAATCCTTTTTTAAAAATGCAATTTATAAAGAATTAAATTTTAAAAACTTACCAATAGTGACAACAAGGCCAAAACGTGAAAATGAAGAAAATGGAATTGATAAAGAGTTTGTGAATGATGAAGAATTTGAAAAATTAAAAAAAGATAAAAAAATTGTGGTAGATTTTGAATTTTTAGGTGGAAAATATGCATATAGAAAAGAAATGCTTGAATCTAATGAAAATCAAGTTACAGAGGTTCATTATAGTACTATATATGAATTTAAGAAAAATGCTAAAAATGTATTTTCAATATATATAATTCCAAAAGATATAGAAAGACCAAAACAAGAACTTAAAAAGAGGAATTTGCCACAAAATGTGGAAAAAGACAGATTACAAGAAATTGAAGAACATATGAAAGAATATTCAAGGAATAGTCATTTACAAAAGCAGTTTGACTATGTTTTTGTAAATGATTATACTGAAGAGGCAAAAAATAAATTATTAAAAATAATACAAGAAAAGTTAAAAGTCAAAAATATTTGACTTTTAATACCTTGAGAGAGGATGATTAATATGAGGAGAAAAGTAATTGCAGGAAATTGGAAAATGAATATGCTTCCAAATGAAACAATAAGTTTTATAGAAGAACTTACACCACTTGTAAAAGATACAAAAAATGAGGTTATTTTATGTGTGCCATATACAGACTTATTTTATGCATTATTAAATGTACAAGGAACAAATATAAAAATAGGTGCACAAAATATGCATTGGGCAGAAAATGGAGCATATACAGGAGAAGTTTCAGGACAAATGTTAAAGTCAATAGGAGTTGAATATGTTATAATAGGACACTCTGAAAGAAGACAATATTTTGCAGAAACAGATGAAACTGTAAATAAAAAAATAAAAGCAGCTTTAGCAAATAATTTAAAACCAATTGTATGTGTTGGTGAAACATTAGAACAAAGAGAATCTGGCCAAACTGAAAAAATAGTTACAGATCAAGTTGAAAAGGCTTTTGAAGGAATTAATGCATCAGATTTAGAAAAAATAATTATAGCATATGAGCCAATCTGGGCAATTGGTACAGGAAAAACTGCAACAAAAGAAGATGCAAATACAACAATTATGCAAATAAGAAAAAAAATAGCAGAAATCTATGGACAAAACGAGGCAAATGGAGTTATAATACAGTACGGCGGAAGCGTAAAATCATCAAATGCAAAAGAACTATTTGAGATGTCAGACATAGATGGAGGTCTTGTAGGAGGAGCAAGTCTTAAAGCTGAAGAATTTTCAAAAATAGTAAATTTTGAGTAAATGACAAAAATGGCAAAAAGAGAACCGGCACCAAATTAGCAAAATGGCCGAAACAAGCTAGCCAAGCGGCTCGTGGCCAAAAAGGCAAAAAGAGAACCGGCACCAAATTGACAAAATTATGAAAGGAATGTTGAAAATGGAAACAAAACCAGTAATGCTAATGATATTAGATGGATTCGGTATAAATGAGAATGTTGATGGTAATGCAGTAAAACAAGCTAAAACACCTAATATAGATAGACTTATGAAAAAATATCCAACAACAGAAATATATACAAGTGGATTAAAAGTAGGATTACCAGAAGGCCAAATGGGAAATTCTGAAGTTGGTCATACAAATATTGGAGCTGGAAGAATTGTATATCAAGAGTTAACAAAAATAACAAAATCAATAGAAGATGGTGACTTTTTTTCAATTCCAGAATTTACAGAAGCAATAGAAAATTGTAAAAAATATAATTCAAAATTGCATATATTAGGTCTTTTATCAGATGGAGGAGTGCATAGCCATAATAGACATTTATATGGATTATTAGAAATGGCAAAAAGAAGAGATTTTGAAAATGTTTTTGTACACTGTTTTCTAGATGGAAGAGATACTCCACCTGCTTCAGCAGAGGGGTATATAACAGAACTTGAAGAAAAAATGAAAGAAAAAAAAGTTGGAAAGATTGCAAGTTTATCAGGTAGATTTTATGCAATGGATAGAGATAAAAGATGGGAAAGAATAAAGAAATGTTATGATGCTTTAGTAAAAGGAGAAGGAAATAAAGCAACATCAGCAACAATAGCAATAGAAGATTCTTACCAAAAAGAGATATTTGATGAATTTGTTGAGCCAACTATAATATGTAATGGTGATACACCAATTGCTACAATAAAGGAACATGATTCAGTAATTTTCTTTAATTTTAGACCAGATAGAGCAAGAGAAATAACAAGAGCAATAGTTGATCCTAATTTTGATGGATTTGAAACAGAAAAAATGGAAACATATTTTGTATGTTTTACAAGTTATGATGAAACAATGCCAAATGTAAAAATTGCATTTAAAAAAGAGCCATTAGTAAATACATTTGGAGAAGTAATTAGCAAAAATGGATTAACACAGCTTCGTATTGAAGAAACTGAAAAATATGCACATGTTACTTTTTTCTTTAATGGAGGAGAAGAAAAACAATATCCAGGTGAAGATAGGATATTAGTACCATCTCCTAAAGTTGCAACATATGACTTGCAACCAGAGATGAGCGCACCTGAAGTTACAGAAAAAGTTATTGAAGCAATTAAGAGTGATAAATATAATGCAATAATATTAAATTATGCAAATCCAGATATGGTAGGACATACAGGAAGTTTACCAGCTGCCATAAAAGCTGTTGAAACAGTTGATGAATGTTTAGAAAAAGTAGTTCAAGCAATGCTAGAACATGATGGAACTATTTTGATTACAGCAGACCATGGAAATTGTGAACAGATGATAGATTATAAAACAGGTGAACCTCATACTGCTCACACAACAAATCCTGTACCATTGATATTAGTAACAAAAAATGAAGATTTGAAAATAAAATCTGGTAAATTAGCAGATTTAGCACCAACTCTATTAGAAATATTAGGAATAGAAAAACCTGCTGAAATGACAGGTGAAAGTATTTTAGTTAAATAATGTGCAAATCTTAGATTTAGCTTAAATTCATATTAAAGAAAATAAACAAAGGGTGAAAAAAGTGTTAAATAATACAAAAAGAATTAAGGAATTATATGAAGAAATACAGAAAAAGATATTTTATGCAGTACCAGGAAAGTGGGATGAATTATATTTATATGCATCAATAATTGATAGACTTGGAAAAGTTCAGATAGGAGAAATGTATTTTTACTTTCTCCCAAAAGGACTTTTAAAGAGGAAATATATAAATGTATATGAAGTTCCAAATAAATATAACATTGAAGAAGATGAATATCTAAAATTGGTAGAATTAATATATGATGAAATAAAAAAATTAAGAAAGGAATTTATTAATACAAATCAGAAAATATGGACTAATATTACTATATCAATAAAAAATAATAAATTTAAAATTGAATATAATTATGATAATATATTAGGAGGTCAAGAAACATATTATGATCATCATATATATTGGAGACAAAAATATTTACATATAGAACCACATAGTAAAAAGGAAAAACAAGCAATTGAAAATTATTTAGCAAATAGAAGCCCAAGTAAGAAAAAAGATGAAGAATATGATACAGGTATATATTCTATAAAGCAAAATAATGTAATTACATATGATACTATAGAATTTAAGGCAACACAAAAAGTAGAATATTTAGCAACAAATACAGAAACGCCAAAAATAAAAAATCAAATATTAAGTAATAAATAATGAAAGGAGCAATTAAAATGATTTATTCAAAAGAATTAGAAAATATGTGCCATGTTGCAAAAGGAGTAGACCATGGACCAGCACCAATTCCAGAAGAGGGAAAATGGGTAAAAGCAAAGGAAATTAAAGATATTTCAGGATTAACACATGGTATTGGATGGTGTGCACCACAACAAGGAGCATGTAAATTAACATTAAATATAAAAGAGGGAATTATTCAAGAAGCTTTAGTAGAAACAATTGGATGTTCAGGAATGACACATTCAGCAGCTATGGCTGGAGAAATTTTAGTTGGTAAAACAATTTTAGAGGCATTAAATACAGATTTAGTTTGTGATGCTATTAATACTGCTATGAGAGAATTATTCTTACAAATTGTATATGGTAGATCTCAAACAGCATTTTCAGAAGGAGGACTTCCTATTGGAGCAGGTCTTGAAGATTTAGGAAAAGGACATACAAGTCAAGTTGGAACTATTTATTCTAGTTCTTTAAAAGGTCCTAGATATTTAAATCTTGCAGAAGGTTACATAGTTGAATTAGGTTTAGATAAAGATGACCAAATAATTGGTTATAAATATGTTCATTTAGGGAAAATGATGGATAACATAAAAGCAGGAATGGATGCTATGGCAGCTATTGAAAAAGCTTCTGGAACATATGGAAGATTTAATGAAGCTGTAAAAAAAATTGATCCACGTAAAGAATAAAACAAATATTTAATTTTCGAAAAAAATTAAAAGAGGACAAAATAAAAGACTGTCCTTTACAGAAATAGGAGGAATAAAAAATGGCAGTAACATTTGAAAGTTATGAAAGAAGAATTGAACAAATCAAACCAGTAATGGAAAAATACGGAATAAAAGATTTTGAAGATGCATTAAAAATATGTACAGATAAAGGATTTAACCCATATGAAATAGTAAAAGGAGTACAACCAATTTGTTTTGAAAATGCTTGTTGGGCTTATACATTAGGTGCAGCAATAGCTATAAAAAAAGGATGTACAAAAGCAGCAGATGCAGCAAAAGCTATAGGAGAAGGTTTACAAGCTTTTTGTATTCCAGGTTCTGTTGCAGATGACAGAAAAGTAGGATTAGGACATGGAAATTTAGCTTCAATGCTATTATCAGAAGAGACAAAATGTTTTGCATTTTTAGCAGGACATGAAAGCTTTGCAGCTGCTGAAGGAGCTATTGGTATAGCAAAATCAGCAAATAAAGTTAGAAAAGAGCCATTAAGAGTTATCTTAAATGGACTTGGAAAAGATGCTGCACAAGTTATATCAAGAATTAATGGATTTACATATGTAAAAACAGATTTTGATTACTTTACTGGAAAAGTTAATGTAGTTGAAGAAATTGCATATTCAGATGGAGAAAGAAGTAAAGTAAAATGCTATGGTGCAAATGATGTTAGAGAAGGTGTTGCAATAATGTGGCTAGAAGATGTTGATATTTCTATTACAGGAAATTCAACAAATCCAACAAGATTTCAACATCCAGTTGCAGGAACATATAAAAAAGAAAGAATTGAAGCAAATAGAAAATATTTCTCAGTAGCTTCTGGTGGTGGAACAGGAAGAACTTTACACCCAGACAATATGGCTGCTGGACCAGCTTCATATGGTATGACAGATACTATGGGAAGAATGCATTCAGATGCACAATTTGCTGGTTCATCTTCAGTACCTGCACATGTCGAAATGATGGGACTAATCGGTATGGGTAATAACCCAATGGTTGGTGCATCAGTTGCTGTTGCAGTTGCAGTAGAAGAAGCAATGAAATAACAGGGCAAATTGGTGCCGGTTCTCTTTTTTACATTTTTGGCACAAACTAGCCAACCAGGCGTTCTTGTGCAAAAAAGGTAAAAAGAGAACCGGCACCAATTTAACAGAAAAAAAAGAACCGGCACCAAATTTCTGATTACAATTGAATAAATTGTTACATAATATATGCAAGGAGGCAAGAGTTATGAAAAATTATTTAGAAATTGAAAGTGTAAAAGCATTAGAAGTTTTGGATTCAAGAGGAAATCCTACAATACAAGTTACAGTAGAAACATTTGATGGTACATGTGGTGTTGCAATGGTACCATCTGGAGCATCAACAGGAAGTTTTGAAGCTGTTGAGTTAAGAGATGGAGATAAGACTAGATACATGGGAAAAGGAGTTTTAAAAGCTGTAGAAAATGTTAATACAATAATTGCTCCAGAATTAGAAGGAATGAATGTATATGATCAAGTTTTAATAGATAAAACTCTTATAGAATTAGATGGTACAGAAAATAAAGGCAAATTAGGTGCAAATGCAACACTTGGAGTATCTTTAGCAGTAGCAAAAGCAGCTGCAACATCTTTAGGAATGGAATTATATCAATATATAGGAGGTGCAAATGCAAAAACTTTGCCAGTTCCTATGATGAATATCTTAAATGGTGGTAAACATGCTGATAATACTGTAAGTACACAAGAATTTATGATAATGCCTGTTGGAGCTAAATCTTTTACAGAATGTTTACGTATGAGTGTAGAAATTTATCATACACTTAAAAAAGTTTTAAAAGAAAAGGGATTAGCTTCAGGAGTTGGTGATGAAGGTGGATTTGCTCCAAATCTTTCAAGTGACGAAGAAGCCCTTAAATTAATAATGGAAGCAATAGAAAAAGCTGGATATCAACCAGGAACAGATATATGTTTAGCATTAGATGTTGCTTCTACAGAAATGTATGAAGAAGCTAGAAAGATAGGAAAAGCAGGAAATTATTATTTCTGGAAAACTCAAGAACTAAAATCTCCTGAAGAAATGATAGAATTTTTAGCAGGATTAGTAGAAAAATATCCAATTATTTCAATAGAAGATGGTCTTGCTGAAGAAGATTGGGGAAATTGGAAAAAGCTTACTGATAGATTAGGAAATAAAATTCAATTGGTTGGTGATGATTTATTTGTTACAAATATTGCTAGATTGCAAAAAGGTATAGATAATTGCACAGCAAATAGTATATTAATTAAATTGAACCAAATAGGAACATTAACTGAAACTTTGGATGCAATTGAACTTGCCAAAAAGAATGGATATACAGCTGTTGTATCACATAGAAGTGGAGAAACAGAAGATACAACTCTTGCAGATGTTGCAGTTGCAACAAATGCTGGTCAAATTAAAACAGGTGCTCCTTGTAGAACTGATAGAGTTGCAAAATATAATAGATTATTAAATATCGAAAATGATTTAGGTAATGTTTCTAAATTTTTAGGAAGAAATGCTTTAAATAAATAGAATAAGTGATTAAATCTGTATCTTATAAAAGGTACAGATTTTTTTATATAATAGGAAAGTTATACTTTCCTATTATATAAAAAGCTACAATCGCTAGCCCTTTGAGGTTTTCTCCTTATAGTCGAAAACTCAAATCGGGCAAGAACAAATTAAAGAAAAATTGAAAATTTTTCTTATTTGTTCTATAATAGAAAACTTACAGTCTTTTGGTAATTTTTGGACGACTCTTTTCTA
>CALXQP010000015.1 GCA_944390695.1 uncultured Clostridia bacterium | reverse complement strand
CATGTCCATGTGAAAGTTTTGCTGGATAACATACTGATTCTGATGGCATTGATTCCATACCTTTTTCATATATTTTTCTTGTACTTTTTTCTGAAATTATTACTCTAAATCCTAAGTTTGTAAGTAGAGTGAACCAGAATGGATAATCTTCATACATATTTAAAACTCTTGGTATTCCTATTGTTCCTCTTGGTGCATCTTTTTCATCAAGTGGTTTATAGCCAAATATTCTTTCATATTTGTATTTTACTAGGTTTGGAAGTTCTTTTTCATTATTTATTATTCCTTCACCTTTTTCACATCTGTTTCCTGATATATGTCTTTTTCCATTACTAAATTTATTTATTGTTAATTGACAATGATTTTCACATCCATTACATCTTGTATGACTTATTTTTATATCTAATTTATCAATTTGCTCTATTGTTGATATTGTAGATTTATATTCCATATCCATATTAGCTTCAAATTGTTCACATGCCAAAAGTGCCATTCCATACGCACCCATTAATCCAGCAATATCTGGTCTTATTACATTTCTTCCAACAATCAATTCAAAAGCTCTTAAAACTGCCTCATTATAAAATGTTCCACCTTGTACAACTATATGACTTCCTAATTTTTTTACATCTCTTATTTTCATTACTTTTTGGATTGCATTTTTTATAACTGAATATGATAATCCTGCTGAAATATCACCTACTGAATATCCCTCTTTTTGTGCTTGTTTTATTTTTGAATTCATAAATACTGTACATCTCGACCCTAAATCAACTGGATTCTGAGCTTCTAATGCTTCTTTTACAAATTCTTCTATATCTAAATTTAAACTTTTTGCAAATGTTTCGATAAAAGAACCACAACCTGATGAGCAAGCTTCATTTAACATGATATTATCAATTGTGTTATTTTTTAATTTTATATATTTCATGTCTTGTCCACCAATATCTACAATACTTGTTACTTTTGGCTCAAATTTTTTTGCTGCTGTGTAATGTGCAATAGTCTCAATTTCATTTAGGTCTACATTTAATGCTGTTTGTATCAATTTTTCTCCATATCCTGTTACACCACTATATCTTATTATTGCTTCTTTAGGTAAAACTGCATATAATTCTTTTAACATTTCGATTATACTATCTAGTGGCTTTCCTTCATTACTTTTATATGATGAATAAAGTAATGTTCCTTCTCTATCTATTACTACAAGTTTTGAAGTTGTAGAACCTGCATCTATTCCTATGAAACAATCTCCTTTATGTTCTGCCAAAGGCTTTTTAGCAACTTTATCTTTTTCATGTCTTTGCTTAAATTCCTCATATTCTATATTTGTTTTAAATAATGGTTTAATTGGCTGTGTTGTTGTATCTTTTGATGATTTTAAAACTTGTATTTTGCTTTTTAATTTTTCAACACTTATTGGTGTCATATCTTTTGCATCTATACATGCACCTTTTGCAACAAACAAATGAGCATCTTTTGGTACAATGGTTTGTTCTTCCGTTAAATGTAATGTTTCTACAAATCTTTTTCTTAATTCTGGTATATATGTAAGTGGTCCTCCCAAAAATGCAACATTTCCTCTTATTGGTCTACCACATGCTAAACCTGAAATTGTTTGATTTACAACTGCTTGCAAAATAGATACAGCTATATCCTCTTTAGCTGCACCTTCATTTAATAATGGTTGCACATCTGTTTTAGCAAAAACTCCACATCTTGATGCTATTGGATATATAGTTTCATAATTTTTTGCTAACTCATTTAATCCTGCAGCATCTGTATTTAATAAAGATGGCATTTGGTCTAAAAATGCTCCTGTTCCTCCAGCACATGTACCATTCATACGTTGTTCTATTGATCTTCCAAAATAAATTATTTTCGCATCTTCTCCACCTAATTCTATTACTACATCTGTTTGTGGTATATATTTTTCTACTGCTCTTTTACATGCAACTACTTCTTGAATAAATGGTACATCTAAAAATTGAGCTGTACTCATTGCACCAGATCCTGTTAAAGCTATTGTAAAATTATTTCCTTTGTATTTTTCTACTAAATTTTCCAAAACCTTACATACTGTATTTTTTGTATCTGAAAAATGTCTTTCATATGTTGTATATATTTCTTCTAATTTTTTATTCATTACTACAACTTTTACAGTTGTTGAACCTACATCCATTCCTATATGTATTACTTCATTCATTTTATGCTTCCCCCTTAAGGATTTTGGACTATAATTCACACTTTTAAAAAACTTGTTTAAATACAAGCTTTTATTTTAGTCTCTCTCCCTTAAACAATTTATCAATCCCTTTTTTTAATATATCATATTCATTAGTTTTTTTCAAGTTGGTTTTTATTTAAGTTTGGGTATTATTTTAAATTCTCCTCTCACGCCTTTCAGGTTACAACTCTCACTATAAAATCCTTGCGTTTGATTGGAGTAAAAAAATAGAAAATGTTATCTAAAAAATGGAGGAATGCTCACGGAAAATCCTGAAATATATTACTTCTCCATGGCTGAACCATGCCAGGGTCTTCGTACCAGGCTCAGC
>CALXQP010000014.1 GCA_944390695.1 uncultured Clostridia bacterium | reverse complement strand
GAGGGATGTTCACGGAAAATCCTGAAATATATTACTCCTCCATGGCTGAACCATGCCAAGGTCTTCGTACCAGGCTCAGCCTTTGTCGAAGTAATATATTTCAGGATTTGGCCTGAGTGAAAGAGGCGCAGCTGCTTAGATTACATTTTCTTTTTTTACGTAATGAGCAGCAATGATTTTAGAATAAGGTTTGTATGCATGTAAGGCTGATGGTATGGGATTTAGAAAATACCGTAACTTAAGCTTAAACGAATATTGACAATTATGTAAAAAAATTATACAATTTTAGTGTTAAAAAGTCAAGAAAGATGAGGGTTGCACAATAAATATGAAAATATCAAATATATTTAAACATATAAAATTAGTAATGAAACATAAATGGGTAGTATTTAAATTATGTATTAAAGTAGGTGAGCCATGGAGGGGATTTATGCATGATTGGTCAAAATTTTCTCCTACAGAATTTATAGAAAGTGTAAAATATTATAATGGACATAGAAGTCCAATATCATTATGTAAGGAGGATGTAGGATATTCGAAGGCATGGTTACATCATAAAGGAAGAAATAAACATCATCACCAGTATTGGATAGATTTAACA
Organism: uncultured Clostridia bacterium; assembly: GCA_944390695.1. Lineage (GTDB taxonomy): Bacteria > Bacillota > Clostridia > TANB77 > CAG-508 > CAG-269. The sequence goes on along the minus strand of CALXQP010000014.1, from coordinate 31,706 downwards.
ATTCCTGAAAAAACTATAATAATCCCATATAAATATGCAGTAGAAATGGTATGTGATGAATTAGCTGCTGGAATGGTGTATAATGGAGATAAATGGAATCAAAATACTCAATTAGAATATTATCTTAATAAAGAAAGGCAGCAGAATTTAATACATCCACAAACTGATAAATTTCTAATAGCAACATTTACAGAAATAAGTAAAAACGGACTAGATAAAACTTTAACAAAAGATAATATTAAAAAATTATATGAGAAATATTGTGTTAAGATGGAGGAATTAGATGAGAATCAGGTTTAAAGCATGGGCAAGACCAGAGCTAGAAGCAAGTTCTTTTTATAGAGATAAGCCAGAAGAGCTAAAGGATAAGTGGATTTATGAGTTTAAAAATAATGAAAATCCAATACATTTAGAATTAGGTTGTGGCAAAGGGCAATTTATATCACAAAAAGCTATACAGAATCCAGATATCAATTTTATTGCAATAGATTTAGTTGATGCAATGTTAGGATTGGCAAAGCGAAATATAGAAGATGTATATACAAAAGAAAATAGAGAAGTAGATAATGTTATTTTAACTAGATTTGATATTGAAAGAATACCTCTTATATTAGGAAAAGAAGATAATATAAAAAGAATATATATCAATTTTTGTAATCCATGGCCAAAAGGAAAACACAGAAAAAAGAGATTAACACATACAAGGCAATTAGAAAAATATAAAACATTTTTAGCAGATAATGGAGAAATATATTTTAAAACAGATGATGATGATTTATTTTTAGCAAGTTTAGGATATTTAAAAGAATCAGGTTTTGAAGTTTTAGCCCAAACATATGATTTACATAAAGAACCAATCTGGTCAGATAATATAGAAACAGAACATGAAAAAATGTTCTCAGAACAAGGTATAAAGATTAAAGCACTAATTGCACGAAAAATGTAATAAATATTTTATAGTAAATAATATAAAGATATATATTAATTGAAAAAAACAATCAGTAATAATAGTAGTATGGAGGAATATAGCAAAAAATGGAACAGGAAATGAAATCAAAAATAAGGAATGAATATTTCATTATATTTTTAGTAATTTATTTAGAACTAATATTTAAATTACTAGTATTTAAAGTATATAAACCAATTGATATTTTATATACGATTATATTTAGTGTTACACCAATATTAATAATTAGTTTGTTATGTAATATATTTAAAGGCAGAGTAGCAAAAGTTATAACAATTATAACAACAATAGTAATAACAATATATTTTATAATCCAAACTATTTTTTATAAATTATTTAGTGTGCCATTTTCTTTTATGACACTTGGCTTAGCAGGAAATGCTTTAGATTTTACAAATATAATTGCAGATGAACTTGTTAAAAATATTTTTCTATTGATTTTATTTATTTTGCCAGCAATATTGCTAATAATTTTTAATAAAAAAATCAAATTTGAATCTTATAAATCTAAGGGATGTTTAGTTATGATATTAGCAATATGTGTAAGTATCGGTGTTACAATAGGAATTGTAAATTTAGATAAAAAAGGCACATATTCATCATATAATTTATTTTACAATATAAATGCACAAGACAAAAATATTGAAAAATTTGGCTTATTAACATCAACTGGAATTGATATTCAAAGAACAATTTTTGGTTTTGAAGAAAAAGTTATTATAGAAACAGATGGAGAATTAATTGAGACAAATGAAGAAGATCAAACAGATGAGCCACCATATGAACAAGAGCAAGAGCCAGAAGAAATTAAATATAATGAAAAAGATTTGCAATTAGAAAACCTAATACAATCAACAACAGATAAAAATTTAAAAAACATATATGAATATATAAATAATACTGAACCAACCAAAAAAAATGAATATACAGGATATTTTAAAGATAAAAATTTGATATTTATTTTAGCTGAAGGATTTAATAATATAGCTGTAGATAAAGAATTGACTCCTACATTGTATAAATTAGCCAATTCAGGATTTGTATTTAATAATTTTTATTCACCAGTATTTTTAAGCACAACAGGTGGAGAATTTCAAGCTATGACAGGTTTAATACCTACACAAAATACATTAAATATGTGGAAAAAAGATATGCCACAAATATCTAATGCAATAGGGAATAGTTTTGCAAAAGAGGGCTATACTGCAAATGCATATCACAATTGGACATATACATATTATTCAAGAAATGATACAATGAAAACTCTAGGATTTAATTCATATATGGGAAAAGGTAATGGTTTAGAAAAACTTATGCATACAAAATGGTTACCAAGTGATGTTGATTTAATAAATGTTACAACAGATTTTTATACATCAGAAGATAAATTTGTAACATATTATATTACAGTAAGTGGACATGCTCCATATAATTTTACAGGAGGAAATTCAATATCAATTAAAAACAAGGAGTTTGTTAAAAATCTCCCATATGATGATGCTGTTAAAGCATATTTGGCATCACAAATAGAGTTAGATAGAGCATTAGAAACATTAATTAATGATTTAGATGAAAAGGGAATTTTGCAAGATACAGTAATTGCTTTGGTTGGAGACCATTATCCATATACTTTAACAATTGATGAAGTAAATTCTGTTAGCACATATGAAAGAGATGATATTGTTGAAGTTAATAGAAGTAATTTTATTTTATGGAATAGTGAAATGGAAGAACCTATTCAAATTAACAAAGTGGGAAGTCAAATTGATGTTTTACCAACATTACTTAATTTATTTGGAATTGAATATGATTCAAGGACAATAATTGGTAAAGACATTTTAAGTGATGAACCAGGAATTGCTATATTTTCTAACAGAAGCTGGGTGACTGATTATGGAACATATTATTCAAAAAGTAAAAAGTTTGTATTAAAAGATGGTCAAACAGTTAGTGATGATTATGTTAGTAGTATTAACAGAAGTGTTGCAAATAAATTTACTATGAGTAATTCGTTTGTGAAATATGATATATACGAAAAAATTGGAATATAAAAAATTTTAATTAAATAATTAAAATAATTAGAGAAGAGGGAAATTTCATTAATGCCCTCTTCTCTTCTTGGAATTGATTAAATTGGTTATAAATTATATAAAATCATATAATTTATTCAAAACTGTATGAATTACAAGTTTTGGTTTGGGTTTTGTTGTTGTGCATAAATTAAAATATTGTTTTAATTTAATTTCATTGCACTTATAATACATAGAATTAGTAGCAGATATTATATTGCATTTTATTGTATTTACTGTTTTATTGTGTTTTTTTGCAATAACAGGATAAATATTTTTACTTAAGTTTTCGCTACTATAATAATTATTGTATATTAGAGCTATACTTTCAGATAAATATTTTGTTCCATTGTAAGATAAATTGTAACCTATAAATTCTAATTCTTTATTAATTTTATTAGATAGTGTTAATTGAGTGATTTGTGGTAATTTATTTTTTACAATTTTATTTATCTTTAAAAATAATATTGACATATCAACTTCTGAAGAGATGCATTCACAAATATAATGATTTGAGTGAATATGAGAAATATTATTAGAAAGTATAATCATAGTCTTTTTGTATTTTTCTATGTAAGAATCTGAAATGTTGCTCAAATATGTATAAATAGTATTTATTTTATCGTCTGTATTTATTAATGTTACATCTATTATACCATTATTTAAGATTTCTAGCCCTTCATCTAAACTATTTACTATAGAGTAAATTCTGATTTGATTGCTATTTTCTGAAATATAATTAAGTATTTTTCTTGCTTTATCAATGTCTTTACTTATAATAAGTAAATTTAGCATGTAAGAACCTCCATTTCATATCTATCTATTAGACGTTTTGAACATGGGGTAGAAGGTGCATTTTTTTTAAAAAATTTTAAAAAATTTTAAAATTTTGATTTTTTTACATATATTAAATAGAAATTTTGGAAGAATTGGAAAATAAAATTGAAAAATAATTACAATTTTGCCTATGTTAGATTTCATTTGAAATAAGTTTACATATACTATGTATGTGCCTTTGCTTTTTAAAAAGAATTTTCCTTGCCCAAATTCAATTTTTTCCAACTAGATTTATGTATTGAGGAAAGAATGAGACTAAAAATGAAAAAATTTTTAAAAAATTTTATCTTTTTTTATCTTTTTTAAAATTCTTGTAAAATATGTGCTATAATTAAAAAAGTGTTTTGTGGAAGTGATCAATAAGTTTTGGGCTGGAGGATTTACAACCAAAACTTTATTGATAAAGCAGGGAATGATTTTTGGTTAAGACAACAGGAGGTCAAAAGCTATGATGAAAATCAAAAAAGGCATGATGCGGTTCATCTCTTTGATGGTCGCGACTCTCATGATGCTGCTTGGCAGTGTCACAATGGTTCACGCGGAAGAGCCCGTCGATGGGATGTTAAATCCCGAAAACATTGTCTCTGTTGAAAAAATGGACAATGGAAAAACTCGCACTACTTACGAGTTCGAACTTACACCTGAAAGTGTAGATGAAAATGGCGTTGCAACTTTTGCCATTGATTCTTCTTTCACGATGACAGGTACCTACTACCGCGGTGCTGACCGGAAATACGATGGTAACTATCTGGATTACACCATGATCGTTACTGGCGCTGACGGTTCTGCTCAGAGCAACAAAATGGTTTCGATACAGTTGTGGGATTATAACCACAGCTATAGCCTTCAAACTGATGTCGTAAGGGCAGACGGTTCTGCTACGACTGAGTTTGGAGTTCCGATTGTTGCTAATAGGACTTATTACTTCAAGTACTATCTTGCAACAGGAACGTCCTCTAACCTCAGAATCCGCATGATTATCGATGCATGGTGGGGCTAATAAAGTACGGCAATAAGTAAAGTTCATAACCATTAATCTTTCCCTGCAGAAATAAATCCTATAAGAAGTACTTTTATAACTCAAGTACTTCTTATAGGTAAATATATATAATTTTATATAATATATAATAGTTTTATTAGTAAAAGTTTTATTCAGTTTTCAGTGAATTTTTTAAATTTTTTCGTTTTATGTTGTTATTTATATTTATTTACCAATAGAAAGTATGATAAAAATTACCATTAAATTTTAATAGAAGTATGTAGAATTTCTTTGTTTTTATAGTATAATAATACTAGTTAAAATTCTGGATGTAGAATTATTTATAAACTTATAGATTTTACGATAGCTAAAATAAAAGACTTATTTAAAAGTATATACATTAACTAATAAAAGGAGGTAAAATGGCAGAATTAACAGTTTTAGAACAAAAAATTTCATATTTTAAAATAAATGATGAAGATTATATATCAATTACAGATATGCTAAAATCCAAGGACGGAGATTTCTTTGTATCAGATTGGTTACGAAACAGAAATACAATTGAATTCTTAGGAATTTGGGAAGAAATTCATAATCCAAGTTTTAATTATGGCGAATTCGCCATAATTAAAAGTCAAGCAGGTTTAAATAGTTATAAAATTAGTGTTAAAGAATGGGTAGAAAAAACAAATGCAATTGGTATAATATCAAAAGCAGGGAGATATGGCGGAACTTATGCTCATAAAGATATTGCTTTTGAGTTTGGAATGTGGATTAGTCCAAAATTCAAATTATTATTAATAAAAGAATTTGAAAGATTAAAATCAGAAGAGCAAAAGGAACTAAGTTGGAATGCAAAAAGAGAATTATCTAAAATTAATTATAGAATACATACAGATGCTATAAAACAAAATTTAGTACCTACTAAATTGACTAAAGAGCAAATTAATCATATTTATGCAGAAGAAGCTGATGTATTGAATATGGCATTGTTTGGAATGACTGCTAAAGAATGGCGAGACAAAAATTCTGGGTTAAATGGAAATATCAGAGATTATGCTACTATAAATGAATTGATATGTTTAGCAAATTTAGAAAACTTGAATTCAGTATTTATTAATGATGGAATAAAACAACCAGAAAGGCTAGAAAAATTAAATAAAATAGCCATTTCTCAAATGAAAATATTGAATGAATCTGATGTCAAATATCTTAAATAATTAAATAAAATATTTTAATAAAGGAGAAAATCTATAATTTTTGATTTTCTCCTTTTAAGAATTATTTATAAATTTTATGTATTGATGATTTAAGATTATTTTGATAATTCTATATCAATTTGTTTATCAGTATCTAATTTAACATTTAGATATAATTTATCAATATTATCATAAACTGAAATAGGATAAAACAATGTAATTGTACTAGTTCCAGAAGAGTCATCTTTTTGGGATAACATTTTAGTTGGTCTGTATGTTTTATTATTGCTATCTTTCAAAGTAATTGTTCCATGTCTATAAAGTATAGAATCATTAAACAAAGTATTTAATTCTAATTCAATTGATAAAGCTGTTGCATCAAGATTTGTTTTTACACTATTAACGTAAGGATTACTAAAATAATGGTTATAAGAATTTTTTATGACAGTTTTATTATCTACATTTATTGAAAAACTCCAATTGCCATCAATATATTTAATTTCTTCATATAGATTCAATTCTATTTTAGTGATATCTATGTATAAAGTTTCAGAAACTGGAAGATTTTTTGATGTTACTAGTAAAGAATCTCTTATAGTAAAATTATCAATAAATTCCTGTTCGCTTGTGGATGTTATATCAAATTGAATCATATTTGTTGTCTGAATTGGATTATCAGATACACTGCACAAAATATCACCTTTCTCATTTTTTATAATCAAATCCTCATATTTAATACTTTTTATATTAACTTCTTCACCCAAATACTTATACACAAAAGAAATATTCAAATTATGGTTATCCATAAGAAGATAGTCAACTTTAAGGCCGATATCATTACATTCAATAAAATCCATATCAACATTTTGCAAATGACCATTATCTACAGCTGTATCGATACCAGAATTAGTATTATTAAACAAGCTAGTTATGAAATTAACAATATCTTTAGCATAAACAGTAGTAGCAGTAATAATACCAAGAGAAAGTATAAAAACAGCAACTCTTTTAAGCATAGTAAATGTAGATAATTTATGTTTAGACTTAGAAGTATTATTAAAAGCAGTATTAATAGAATTATCTATTGCTTTTTGTGTAGAAAGAGGAATATCGTCATTTTTGTTGTCATAGTATTCAAATAACATTTTATCAAAATCATCAATTTTATCAAATGTATCGAATTTATTTTTTCGTTTCATTATGTAGCCCTCCTTCTTTATATAATTGTTGTAATTTTTGTTTTGCTCTAAGCAACTTACTCTTTACAGTATTAACACTAATGTCTAAAATATTCGAGATTTCTGTTGGAGTATATTTATTTTTATAATAAAGAGTAAGGATAAGCCTTTCATCATATTTTAAATGTTTAATTAATAAATCGAAATCAATATCACTTTCTTTGTTTTCAATTTCTGCTTCAGTATAAGAGGATGTTTCCACAATGTTAGACATTTTATTAAAAAGTCCTAATTGTCTTTTCTTCTTGCGATGAATATTGTTACATTCATTAATTAAAATTCTAATAATCCAAGTTCTGAAATAGCTATAATTTTCTAACAAATGTAGTTCATTATAGGAACGTATTATAGTTTCTTGGATTGCATCATTAATATCATCAATATTGTTTAATTGAGATTTGGCGATTTTGTACATTTCAATTTGAATATTTTGTATTAATTTAGTGTAAGCTTCTTTATCGCCATTTAAAGAATTTGTTATTAATTCTTCCAAGTTTTTCCCCTCTCCTTTCAAAAGTTAATTTTTTAATTCAGCATTTATAGTATAACATAAATTGTCGAAAATAGTATAATAAAAAAGATTAAGGAACATTTTTTTTGAAAAATTATATAATCTAGTTTTAATTTTATTGAATTTTAGTAGGATAAAATAGGAAAATAAAAGTTTTTTAATATTTAGTAAAAAGTAAGCACACTTTTTAAGTAAGCGCATATTATAAATCAAGAGGTGATAAAAGTGGCATATTCAGAAAGAGAGTTATTAGCAAGAATAGTGCAATGTGAGGCTGGAGGAGAAGGTGATAATGGAATGAAAGCAGTTGCAACAGTTACAATGAATAGAGTAAATGCAACAGAGGGAGAATATGCAAGGGTCTCACAAGGTGGAAATATAAGGAATATAATATTTCAGCCAGGTCAGTTTGATTGCGCAAGAGAAACAATAAATGGTCAATATAATCCACAAAATATATATAATATGACACCAACTGATGTACATTATCAAATTGCAGATTGGGCATTAGCTGGGAATAGATTAAATGAAATTGGAGAATGTTTGTGGTATTTGAATCCTTTTAGACCTTCATGTGGTTCAACTTTTCCTAGTAATGGTTCAGGAACGCTTCATACTAGACTTGGAGAGCATTGCTTTTATAGACCTACTTCTTTATATGCACAAACCTAAAGAAAGGAAAGTGGTATTTATATGGCAGATGTTAATGAAAAAACTGACAAAAGAGAGGATAGAAATGTCAACATTAATCAAAACTCGCCAGAGATTTTAACAAATAATATTTATACTCCAGCATTTTTAAGAGAACAAATAGGCAAACTTATGAGAGTGGAGTTTTTAATTGGGACTAATAATTTGACTGATAGAATTGGAATCCTAGAAGATGTAGGAGCAAGTTACATATTGTTACGTTCAATAGAAAGTGATAATTTGGTTTATTGCGATATATATGCAATAAAATTTGTTACAATTTCTACAAATGGATTTTATGGACCTATGAATAATCCGATGATGAATAATAGATTTTACCCACAGCCACCACCTATGGGATATTAAAACATACTAAAAATCTCCTATACATGTAAAAGTATAGGAGGTTTTTTATATAATAGGAAAGTTATGCTCTCCTATTATATAAAAAGCTACAATCGCTAGCACTTTGAGATTTTCTCCTCATAGTCGAAAACTCAAATCTGGCAAGAACAAATTAAAGCATGTTATTGTTCTATTCCTTTTTGTCATCATCTGCTTCTACTTCTGCAAATATTCCATCTCTGAAAAATTCTTCTAGAGTAATGTTAAATCCTTCACAAAAGTGAAGTAGAGTTGGTAGTTTAATTATTTCAGTTTTTCCTGATAAAAAAGATGATATAGTTGATTTAGGAACACCTGTAGCTAAATGTAAATCCCAAGGTTTCATCTTTTTTAAATCAAGAAAATATTTTACTCTTTCTCTTACAGCATCTGATAAATACATATAAATCACCTCTAAATAACTAATATAATTGAGTATAGCAATAAAAAATGCACCTATAGTACAGCTAACTGGACTACGAAAAAATTTTTAAAAAATACTGAAACTTAAATAATGCTATATTTTATTGAAAAAAAAATAAATATATGATATATTATGCTTGAAATAAATTGTAAGGAGGAAAAAAATGGCATTTATAGATGAAATTAAACAAAGAGCAAAAAAAGAAATAAAAACAATAGTATTGCCAGAAGCAAATGATGCGAGAATCCTAGAAGCAGCAGAAATAGTAAAAAATGAAGGATATGCAAAAGTAATATTAATAGGAAATGAGCAATCAGTAAGAAAATTGACAGAAGAAAAGAAAATTGACATAGGTGATACGAAAATTGTAGATCCAGCAAAGTCAGAAAAAACAGCTGAATATGCAAATTTATTGTATGAATTGAGAAAAGCAAAAGGAATGACAGAAGAGCAAGCACAAAAATTAGTTTTAGATCCAGTTTATTATGGAATGATGATGGTAAAATCAGAAGATGCAGATGGACTTGTATCTGGAGCTATACATTCAACATCAGATACACTAAGACCAGCATTACAGATACTAAAAACAGCACCTGGAACTAAATTAGTATCAGCATTTTTCGTAATGGTAGTTCCAAATTGTGAATATGGTTCAAATGGAACATTTATATTTGCAGATAGTGGTTTAAACGAAGAACCTGATTCTGAGGCATTATCAGAAATTGCAATATCATCAAGCAAAAGTTTTAAACAACTAGTCGGAGAAGATGCAAGAATTGCAATGTTATCATATTCAACAAAAGGAAGTGCACATTCAGCTTCAACAGAAAAAGTGATTGAGGCTACAAAATTAGTGAAAGAAAAAGCTCCAGAAATATTGGTAGACGGAGAATTACAATTAGATGCAGCAATTATACCAGAAGTTGCTGAATTAAAAGCTCCTGGTAGTCCATTAAAAGGTAATGCAAATGTTCTTGTATTCCCAGATTTAGGTGCAGGAAACATTGGATATAAATTAGTTCAAAGATTGGTAAAGGCAGAGGCTTATGGTCCATTATGCCAAGGAATTGCTAGACCTGTAAATGACTTATCAAGAGGTTGTAGTAGTAAAGATGTTGCAGGAGTCATAGCAATAACTGCTGTACAAGCTCAAAAATAGAAAAAAGAGGAAAAAAGAGAACCGGCACCAAATTAACAAAATGGCCGAAACTAGCCAGCCAAGCAGAAAAGAAGCAAAATGGAAAAAAGAGAACCGGCACCAAATTGACAAAAGGGAAAAAAGAGAACCGGCACCAAATTAACAAGAAAGGAAAATTGAAATGAAAATATTAGTATTAAATTGTGGTAGTTCATCACTAAAATATCAATTAATAAATATGGAAAATGAAGAAGTATTAGCTTCAGGAAAATATGAGAGGATAGGAGAAGATGAAGCTTTTATAACACATAAAGCACATGGAAAGAAAATAGAAATAAAACATCCAGCAAAAACACATGAAGAAGCAGTAAATTTTTCATTAGACCAATTAGTAAATACAGAATATAAAGTTATAGACTCATTAGATGAGATTTCTGCAATAGGACATAGAATTGTTCATGGAGGAGAAAAATTTAAAGAATCAGCAGTAGTTGATGAAGAGGTAAAAGAAGGAGTTCGTGCAGCAGGAGAATTAGCACCATTACATAATCCAGCCGCAATATATGGAATAGAAGCTTGCCAAAAATTGATGCCAGGGAAGCCAATGGTAACTGTATTTGATACAGCTTTTCATCAAACAATGCCAAAAGATAAATATATTTATCCTATTCCATATGAATATTATGAAAAATATGGAATAAGAAAATATGGAGCACATGGAACATCTCATATGTATGTATCACAAAGATTGGCTGAAATACTTGGAAAAGATATAAAAGATATGAAAATTGTAACATGTCATTTAGGACAAGGGTCAAGCATATGTGCAGTAGATGGTGGAAAATCAATAGACACAAGTATGGGATTAACTCCACTTGGAGGAATTCCAATGGTTACTCGTTCAGGTGATTTAGATCCATCTGTAGTAACATTTTTGATGAAAAAAGAGAATTTATCAGCAGATGAAGTAGAAAATTTGTTGAACAAAAAATCAGGAGTTCAAGGAATTTCAGGATTGGCACCAGATTTTAGAGAAATTGAAACAGCTTCAAATAATGGTGATGAAAAAGCTGCAATTGCTATGGAAAAATTTAAATATGAAATAGCTTCATATATTGCAAAATATGCAGTTGCTATGAATGGAGTTGATTACATTATATTTACAGGTGGAATTGGAGAAAACCAAATTAGTGTTAGAAAAGATGTATGTGAAAAACTTGCATTTATGGGAATTAAAATAGATGTAGAGAGTAATAATATAAGAGGAGAGGAAAGAGAAATTTCTGCACCTGATTCTAAAGTTAAAGTTTATATTATTCCAACAAATGAAGAACTTATGATTGCAAAAGAGACAGAAAGATTAGTGAAATAAGATTATGTGGGCTTGAAAAATATTTTAATTATATAAAATGTCTAAAAGCCCACTATTGTTTTTGTATATAAAAAGCTACAATCACTAGCTGAATTTGTGACTTAGAAAGGAATTGTGAAAATATGTCGAAACATGTCGAAAAAATGAAAGAATTTTATAAGAATAATAAAAAGTCAAGTTTAGTTTGGTATTTGGTACTAAGAGGGTTAGTAATTATAACAATGATTACAAGTTTTCTGAGAGGAGATTTTAATAGTGTATTTTTATGTGTTTTGACATTGATATTATTTTTAATCCCTTTTTGGATAAATAAAAATTTAAATATAGATATTCCTAATGTTTTAGAAATAATAATTTTCTTATTTATATTTTCGGCTGAAATATTAGGAGAAATTAATAATTTTTATGGTAATATTCCTCATTGGGATACAATATTACACACATTAAATGGCTTTTTGTGTGCAGCAATAGGTTTTTCGCTAATTGATATATTAAATAATTCAGAAAGATTTCATATTAATCTGTCACCTATATTTGTGTCATTAGTAGCTTTTTGCTTTTCGATGACTATAGGTGTAATGTGGGAATTTTTCGAGTTTGGTGTAGATCAAATTTTAAAATATGATATGCAAAAAGATAGAATAGTTCAAACTATTTCGACTGTGACATTAGAACCTAATGGAGAAAACGACCCAGTTGTTGTTGATAATATATATAAAACTGTTATATATAGTAATAAAGATGGACAGCCAGAAGAGACTACTATAACTGGAGGCTATTTAGATATTGGAATACAAGATACAATGAAAGATTTAATAGTAAATTTTGTCGGTGCAGTTGTGTTTTCTATTTTAGGATATTTTTATATTCATAATAGAGATAAATATAAATTTGCAGAAAATTTTATTCCTATTAAAAGATTTTCAAAAAAGGAGAAAAAATGAATCCAAAAAAAGAATGTAAAAAAATAATTAATAGTTTTAGATATGCATTTGAAGGTTTTTTATCTTCATTTAGAACAGAAAGAAATATGAAAATTCATGTTATTGCAATGATAGTTGTAATAATATTAGGGTTTTTGTTAAAATTAAATAAAATAGAATGGTGTTTGTGCATTATAGCTATTGCTTTAGTGATTTCAGCAGAATTATTTAATACTGCAATTGAAACTGTTGTAGATATGATAAGCCCTGAACAAAATCCTAAAGCTAAACTTGCAAAAGATATTGCAGCAGCGGCAGTATTAGCAATGGCTATTGGTGCAGCAATATTAGGAGTGATTATTTTTGCTCCAAAAATAGAAATAGCCCTTTTCTAATATAGTAGAAAAGGCTTTTTTTATATAATAGGAAAGTTATACTTTCCTATTATATAAAAAGCTACAATCGCTAGCCCTTTGAGATTTTTCCATTGTAGTTGAAAATTCAAATCAGGCAAAGAAAATGAAATTTTCTATTTAATAATAAATTAAAGCCAAAATAAAAAAAATATCGAAAAACGATAAAAAAGTATTGACAAATGATAAAAACAATAATATAATGCCTATATAAATTTTGATTTGCGTTGTGTGAAAAGAATGAGCAGGTTGAAAAATTTAATTCTTTTCCAACCAGATTTATGCAGAGAAAAAAGGAAGGAGAAAAATTATGGAAATTTTTATATGGGCATTAATGTTAAGTATATTGTATTCTATTTTATTTTGGGGGCAAACAATAGGTATATCAGGTCTTATATTTACAGTTTTATTAATATATATAACTGTTAAATTGCTAAAAGAAAAAGCTCAAAATCCAAAGCCTTTACTTATATCAATACCAATAATATTATTATCAAGTACATATTTTATATTTGATAATACTAGTTTTCGATTATTAAATTTATTTGTTATACCTGTTTTATATATAATAATGATAATTGCTACAACTATACCAGAATATACGGGAAAATCAATAGTAAGAAAAATATTTTCAATGATTATAGAGCCATTTAATTGTTTTGGAGAAGTAATTTCTGAGTTTAAAAGACAAATAATGAAAAAAATGAATATAGAAAAAGAAAATCAAGAAAAAAAGGAAAGAAGAAATTTAGTAAAAGCTTTATTTTCTACAGGAATAATTGCATTAATTGTATTAGTATTGTTAATATCAGCAGATAGCGAATTTGCTAAAGCTTTTTCTAAAATAGAAGATATTTTAGAAAACTTAAGTATACCATCATTAGCAATCAGAATAGTTTTAATAATATTGATGTTTTTCTATATATCAGGCTTTTTCATAAATATGTTGTCTAAATTTGATAAAAAAATTGAAGTTACACAAAAAGAAGAGAAGCCAAAAGAAAATCTTACAATAAATATGACATTAACAGTATTAAATATTTTGTATTTGGCATTTTGTTTTGTACAAATAAAGTCATTATTTACTATAGAAAATATAAAATATTCATCATATGCAAGACAAGGATTTTTCCAATTAATGTTAGTATCATTAATAAATCTTGTTACAATATTAAAAGCAACAAATAAAAAACTTGTAGAAACAGAAAAACAAAAGAAATACAAAAAATTTATGTGTATTATAATGTTATTATTTACATTAATAATTATTATATCATCATTTTGGAGAATGACTTTATATCAAGAACAATATGGAGATACAAGATTACGTATATTAGTAGATTTTATATTATTAACAGAAGTAATTTTATTAGTGCCAACAGCAATTTATATTAAAACCTCAAAAATAAATTTGGCAAAATCATATTTTGTAATAATTACAATAATGTATTGTTTTGTAAACTTGATAAATATTGATTATATAATTGCAAAAAGAAATATTGACAGATATGTGGAAACAGGAAAAATCGATTTGTCATATTTGATATATGAATTAAATACTACAGATATTACAAAACAGCTTATAAGATTAAAAGAAACTGAATTTAAGTATTCAGAAAAATATGATACATTATATGAAAGAGATACAGACACTAAAATGATATATCAAAATTTACTTGATAAATATTTATTGAAACAAAAAAATGCATTAGAAGAAAAAAATACATTGCCAGAATTTAATTTATCAAGATTTAGAGCGAAAATAATGTTAAAAGATGTAAATATAAATGAGGGGGAAATGTGATTATGAAAATATTAGGGGAAAATGGTTTAGGTAAAATATTAAAAATATTTTTACAAACATGTTTTTTTGGAGGTATTGCATTATTAGTGATTTTACCATTTCAATTAAGATTATTTGGATTACATTTAAATGCAATAGCATATGTTATATATCCAAATGGAATTGCTTTACTTGCTATAGTTTATCAATTTATAGGATTATTTGATTCATTAAAAAATTATAATCCATTTTGTATGGAAAATGTAAAAAGATTGAGACTAGCAGGTATTGCATCTTTGATAGAAGGTCTGTTATGGGGAATAGATCTAATATTTCAAATGTTTTTGGCTAGATCTATCGAACCATTAATATTATCAGTAATTTTATTTATGTCTATTTTATTTATAGGAGTTTCAATTGCATTATACATATTATCAGAATTAATGAAGCAAGCTACTTCTTATAAGGAAGAAAATGAATTGACAATATAAAGGGGGCTTTTAGATGATTATAGTAAATTTAGATGTAATGATGGCTAAGCGAAAAATTTCGTCACAGGAACTTGCAGAAAAAGTTGGAATAACATCAGCTAATTTATCAATTTTAAAAACTAATAAAGGGAAAGCTATTAGATTTTCGACATTAGATAAATTGTGTGAAGTTTTAAATTGTACTCCAGGAGATATATTAGCTTATGAAAAAAGAGAGTAAAATGCAAAGAATATATAGTAAAATAAAGAGGAAAAAAGAATTGAATGCGAAAAAATTTAATAAAAGAGAAAAAAGTGAATACAAAAATATAATTAAATAAAGAGAGAAAAAAGTCACTTTATAGTCACAAATTAATTGTAAAATAAAATTAAGGTGGTAATATGAAAAAAGTAATAATAAGAATAATATTAGTTGTATTTTTAATTATGGCATTTATATGCTCAATATTTATCTATAAAGGATATAAAATTTATAAATCTGCTCTTGATGAAATAAGTGTAGCTGAAAAAGTTGCTGAATTAAAAGCAGATGAAGATTATGTGGAATTAAAAGATATGCCTAAATTTTATTTGGATGCTGTTATTGCTGTGGAAGATAGGAGATTCTATTCTCATGGTGCAATTGACCCTATTGCTTTAGCAAGAGCGGTTTGGGTGAATATAAAATCTTTTGAATTAAGAGAAGGTGGAAGTACTATAACACAACAATTAGCTAAAAATATATATTTTACTCAAGAGAAATCGGCTTTAAGAAAAATTTCTGAGATGTTTATGGCATGTGAAATCGAGAAAAATTGTGATAAAGATTTAATTTTAGAATTATATTTGAATACAAGCTATTTCGGCTCTGGTTATGATGGCATAGGTGAAGCATCTAGAGGATATCTTGGCAAAGAACCTATTGATATGACTAGAAATGAAAGTAGTATGCTTGCAGGTGTTCCTAATGCTCCATCTGCTTATGCTCCTGATGAACATTTGGATTTAGCACAACAAAGGCAGATTCAAGTTTTGGACAAAATGGTTAAATATGAATTTATTACAGAAGCGGAAAAACAAGAGATTTTACAAGAGGAAAATGCAGCAGTAAAATAATATAAATTGAAAAGGTCTGTTATTAAAATATAACAGATCTTTATTTATTTTGTTTGTAGTATAAAATTTTAAATGCGAGAATTAGAAGCAGCCTAAATAGCCTAGGAATATGTTTACTTGAAAATTTTTCCTTGACCATTCATTTTTTTTAGTATATAATCTTTTTATATGAAATCACGAAAGGATTTGACTAAAGATGGAGTATTGGAGCGTAGAAGATTACAAAAATTTTGCAAATAAAAAAATTAAGAAAACTAAGTATAGAGCAAATAAAACATCTATTGATGGTCATACATTTGATAGCAAAAAAGAGGCTGATTATTATTGTCAATTGAAATTTAGACTACAAGCTAAAGAAATAAATGGTTTTTGCTTACAACCTACATTTATGCTTGCACCTGGCCTAAAATATAAAGCTGATTTTATTGTTTTTAATTCAGACAATACTTATGAAGTAGTAGATGTAAAAGGTGTTAAAACAAAAGAATATATTGCAAAGAAAAAAGTTTTTGAAGATAAATATAATATGAAAATAAAAGAAATTTAGCGAGGGCACCAAAAGGGAAAAAAGAGAACCGGCACCAAATTAGCAAAATGGCACAAACCAGCCCGCCGAGCGAGAAAGAAGCAAAAAGGCAAAAAGAGAACCGGCACCAAATTAACAAAAAATTTGGAAAAAGTATTGACAAATTTGGTAAAACAATATATAATAGAATTCGTTACAAGAAGAAGTTATCCACTTCTCACCTTATATATGAGGAAAAAGGTTGAAAAATTTAGATAATATATCTATATTTGTGTGGAATTGACTTGTAACAAAGTCAATTTTTTTATATATAGAAAATCAGAAACTATCTATAAAAAGATGAAAAAATCTAGGAGGTGTTTTATATAAAACAAGAGTTACCTATAAATGGTCAGATTAGAGCTAAGGAAGTACAGTTAATCAATGAGAATGGTGAAAAATTAGGAATGGTTCCAATTGCAAGAGCATTAGAATTAGCTGAAGAGAAAAAATTAGATTTGGTATTAGTATCACCAAATTCACAAGTTCCAGTTTGTAAAATAATGAATTATGGAAAATACAAATTTGAACAATCAAAAAAAGAAAAAGAAGCTAAGAAAAAGCAAAAAGTGCAAGAAACTAAAGAACTAAGGATAACACCAAATATTGAAGAACATGACTTTGGATTTAAGTCAAGAAATGCAAGAAAGTTTCTAGAAGATGGTAATAAAGTAAAAATTACTGTAAGATTTAGAGGTAGAGAATTAAATAATACAAAAATGGGAGAAGAAGTTCTAAATCAATTTATAGAAGCATTAGCAGATATATCAGTAGTTGAGAAAAAGCCAAAACTAGAAGGTAAAAATATGTTTATTATACTAGCTAAAAAAGCATAACAGCTTAAAATAAATAAAAACAATTGAAAGGAGCGAACACGCTATGCCAAAATTAAAAACAAACAAAGCTGCAAAGAAAAGATATTCTTTAACAGCAACAGGAAAAGTAAAAAGAACAACAGCTAATAGAAGACATTTATTAGCAAATAAAACAAAAAGACAAAAATTATCAAGCAGACGCCCAGGAGCATATGCAGATAAATCATGTGAAAATACAATTAAAAAATTATTACCATATGGTAACTAATAAAAAAAGTTAGGGAGGGAAATTAAATGGCAAGAGTAAAATCAGCAATGACAACAAGAGCAAGACATAAAAAAGTATTAAAACAAGCAAAAGGATATTATGGTGCAAAACATTATAGATTTAGAAATGCAAATCAAGCAGTATTAAAATCTTTATCATATGCTTATGTTGGAAGAAAAGATAAAAAGAGTAATTTTAGAAAATTATGGATAACAAGAATAAATGCAGCTGCAAGAATGAATGGAATTACATACAGCAAATTAATGGCTGGATTAAAAAAAGCTAATGTAACAATAAATAGAAAAATGTTAGCAGAAGTAGCTGTAAGTGATCCAAAAGCATTTACAGAAATAGCTGAAATAGCTAAAAAAGCATAGTAAAAAATATAAAATAGAGAGGAGGTCTTTGTTTTGAACAAATAAGTTCAAGATAAGGACTTTTTCGGTTTTTAAAATCAGTATAAAATAAAGATGTGTCAAATTGTTTCTACAGATTTATAAAGTATGAGAAACGATTTTTTTAATTAAGTAGGTGGAATTATGAATATTGGAATAGATATAGATGGTGTATTAACATATATGGAAGAAAAAATGATAGTTTATGGAACTAAAATGAGTGTAGAAGAAAATTGGCCTATACAAATTAATGTTAATGAATATGATGAAACGAAAATGTTTAATTGGTCAGAAGAACAAGTCATAAAATTTTGGAATAGATATATAATCAGTTATTTTAAAAATAGTGAGCCAAGGGAATTTGCTGGGGAAGTTATTGAAAAATTAATTCAAGAAAATAATAGAATTTATTTTATAACAGCAAGAAATGGATATGGAATTCCAAAAGAATATCTTGGGAAAGAGCAAGAGATTACAATAGAGTGGCTAAAAAAACATAATATAAAATATGATAAATTAATTTTTGCAAGTAGTGAAGAAAAATTAGAACAATGTATAAAAAATAAAGTTGATGTGATGATTGAAGATAGTCCACAAAATATACAAAATATTTCGAAAAAGATAAAAGTTATAAAATTTGATTGTCAATATAATAAACATGTAAATGGTGAAAACATTATTACTGCATACAGTTGGTACCATATTTATGATATAATCAAAAAACTACAGAAAATTTAGTAAAATATTTAATAATAAATAAAAAAAGAGAAAGGAAAATGTAAAATGGCAATAATATTTGAAGATGTTTCAAGAACATTTAATGAATTTTTATTAATACCAAATTTAACAGATGAAAGATGTATTCCTGCAAATGTATCATTAAAAACTCCAATTGTAAAATTTAAAAAAGGAGAAGAACCTAAAATTACAGCAAATGTGCCTATGGTTTCTGCAATTATGCAATCAGTATCAGGAGAAGAGATGGGGATTGCACTTGCAAGAGAAGGTGGAATAGCATTTATATATGGCTCTCAATCTATAGAGTCACAAGCACAGATGGTTTATCATGTAAAAAAACATAAGGCAGGTTTTGTTATAAGCGATTCTAATGTAAAAAGTGGAACAACTTTGCAAGAAGTTATTAAATTAGTGGAGAAAACTGGACATTCAACAGTAATGATAACAGAAGATGGAACAGCCAATGGAAAATTCTTAGGATTAGTTACAGACAAAGATTATAGAATTTCTAGAGATGACATGAATGCTCCAATAGATGATTTTATGACTCCTAAAGAGAAAGTTATTTGGGCAGAAGAAGGTTTAACTCTTTCAGAAGCTAATGATATTATTTGGGAGTATAAAAAAGAATGTTTACCAATATTGGACAAAAAAGGAAATCTAAAATTTTTAGTATTTAGAAAAGATTATGAAGAAAGAAAACATAATCCAAATTCATTAGTAGATTCAAATAAAAGCTTTGTAGTAGGTGCAGGAGTTAATACTAGAGATTATGAAGAAAGAATTCCTGCATTAGTTGACGCAGGAGTAGATGTGCTTTGTATAGATTCATCAGATGGATATTCAGTGTGGCAAAAAAATACAATTAAATATGTAAGAGAAAAATATGGTGATTCTGTAAAAATTGGTGCAGGTAATGTTGTTGATAAAGATGGATTTAGATATTTAGCAGATGCTGGAGCTGATTTTATTAAAGTTGGTGTTGGTGGAGGATCAATTTGCATAACTAGAGAAACAAAGGGTATAGGTAGAGGACAAGCTAGTGCATTAATTGATGTTGTACAGGCTCGTGATGATTATTTTAAAGAGACTGGTGTATATATTCCAATTTGTTCAGATGGAGGTATTGTCCATGACCATCATATAACTATTGCTTTAGCTTTAGGCGCTGATTTTGTAATGATGGGTAGATATTTTGCTCGTTTTGATGAGAGTCCAACTAGAGTTGTAAAAATTAATAATAATTATGTAAAAGAATATTGGGGAGAAGGCTCAAATAGAGCTAGAAATTGGCAAAGATATGATATGGGAGGAGATAAAAAACTTTCTTTTGAAGAGGGTGTTGACTCATATATTCCTTATGCTGGTCATTTGAAAGATAATTTGGCGATTACTGTTGCTAAAATTAAGTCTACTATGTGCAATTGTGGTGCAATTACTATTCCAGAATTACATGAAAAAGCAAGATTAACTCTTGTTTCTAGTGTAAGTATAGAAGAAGGTAGTGCACATGATGTTATTTTAAAAGAGATAGAGAAAAAATAAAATAAATTGCTTGCATTTTGGGATGGCTCTTGATTTTGTTATTAAATGTTCTTAAACATTGATTTTTATAAATTAATATGCTATACTACTAAATATAGAAAATGAGAATAAGCAGTGTGAGTGCTACCACTTTACATACACGGTTTTACTGTGGGAATGGAGGTGGTGCTATATGGTAGAACAAACTATGTTAATGATAATATACTTACTTTTCTACGGTTTTGTAGGAATGACTATTATAGCATTTGCCTTGATTATTGCAATAGTAGTAATTTTGAGCAAATAATAAAAGCACCACATTTGCTCTGCCAAGCTTTGTGGTGTTTTATCGTATAAATTATATGGTAGCATACATTTCTGTGGCTCTCATTTTCTATCATTATTATACAATCATTTTTTTATTTTGTCAAATCATATTCAACTTTATTCTTTTTTCATTTTGGGTTTAGAAATAAGTGAAGCTATATATCCGAAAAATACAGCAGCTGCAATACCACCAGCAGAGGCAGTAACTCCACCAGTAAAAGCACCGATTATGCCATGTTCTTGAACAGCTTGAATTGCACCTTTTGCCAGATTATATCCAAATCCAGTTAAAGGAACTGTAGCACCTGCACCTGCGAAGTCAACTAGATATTTGTAAATACCTAGACCTCCTAAAATAGCTCCAGTTGTAACGAATACAACTAAAATTCTAGCAGGAGTAAGTTTTGTTTTATCAATTAAAATTTGACCAATAACACAAATTAATCCACCTGCAATAAAGCATTTTAATAATGCCATCCATGAAATATTTTGTAACCAATCCATATAGTATTCCTTTCTAGATTATATTTCAATACTAATTGCATGTGCAATTCCTGGAATAGATTCACCTTGTTGAGTAGAAGTAGAATTTGTTAATGCACCAGTAGCAATTAATAATAATCTTTTTATTTTTTTATCTTTAAGTTGTTTGAAAAAGTATCCTGAAAATACAGTGGCACAACATCCACAACCACTACCGCCAGAATGAGTATCTTGTTTTTCTTTATCAAAAATTAAAACACCACAATCATTATAATTAGATTTAATATTAAATCCTTTATCTTGAGCGAGTTCAATTAAAATTTCTTTACCAACATGTCCCAAATCGCCAGTGATGATTGCATCATAATAATTTGGGCTTCGACCTGTATCTTTAAAATGAGAAATTAGAGTATCTAATGCCGCTGGTGCCATAGCTGCACCCATATTATTTGCATCTTTAATGCCCATATCTACGATTTTTCCTGATGTAATATGTGTAATATAAGGTCCTTCACCTGATTTTGACAAAATTGCTGCACCACTTCCTGTAACTGTCCACTGAGATGTCTGAGGACGTTGATTTCCTAGTTCAAGAGGGAATCTAAATTGTTTTTCAGCACTACAGAAATGACTTGAAGCAGCACATAATACATTTTGAGCACAAGCTTCTATCATAATTGCACCAAGACTAAGGCCTTCAACAAATGTAGAACATGCACCAAATATTCCTAGAAAAGGTATATTTAATTCTCTAAGACCAAAACTAGATGAAATACATTGATTTAATAAATCTCCTGCAAAACAATATTCTATATCAGTACTAGCAACTCCAGATTTAGATATTGCCATATTAACAGTTTCTTTTATTATTTTACTTTCAGATTTTTCCCAAGTTTTTTCACCCCAGAACTCGTCTTCTAAACATTGGTCAAAATATTTTGCAAGTGGTCCATTTGCTTCTTTTGGACCTACAATTGAGGCAACTTCTAAAATAGTTGGAGGTGTTTCAAATTTTACGGTTTGTTTTCCTAATTTTTGCATAAAAATTTTCCTTTCTTTTAATATTATTTATTTTAAATTAAAGTTATGGCTTGAGTGTTAAAAATTAGATAAACAAGTCCAACAATTATAGAAGTAGATATACCGAAAACAAGTACAGGACCTGCAACAGTAAACATTTTTCCACCAACACCCATAACATATCCTTCAGATTTATATTCCATAGCAGGTGAAACAATCGAATTTGCAAAACCTGTTATAGGAACTAAAGAGCCAGCCCCAGCAAATTTACCAATTTTATTAAAAATATTTAAACCAGTTAAAAAAGCACTAATTGCAATCAAAATAATAGAAACAATTGTACCAGAAATCTCTTGAGTAAGACCACGGCTTTTGCAAACTTCCATTATTATTTGGCCAATTGAGCAAATTAGTCCACCAACCCAAAAAGCATTAAAACAATTTTTTAAGATAGGAGAATTAGGTGATTTTTTATTAACATAATCTTGATAATCTTTTTTTGAATCTAATGGTTTCATATTTAACCTCCTAAAAAATTTACTATAAACAGTATTCCACTTAAATGAAAAAATATACAAAAAATTGACAAAAATCTATTGATTTTTTAACTAAAAATGATAAAATATAAACATAATAAATAAAGAAAAAAATCTAAATAATAAAAAATTTTTAACAAATTATTGATGAGAAAGGAATGTGCTAAACATGAAAAAAGAAGCAGGAATGACGCCATTACAACTAATTTTAACTATTGCAATTTTGCTTATAATAGCAGGGGTAGCAGTTGCGATGATATTTGTAAATGCAGATTTTTTTAAAAATATAAAAAATGAAAATAATACAACACTTACAGAAAATAATAAAAATAATGAAGAAATGGTAGAGGGTCAGGAATCACCAGAAGATCTAGAAAGCCCGGAAGAACCAGAAGGGCTAGATAATCCAGCAGAATCAGAAGGTGAAGAAGCAATATATGTAGATGTTACAGAAGAAACAGAATAAACATAGGAAAAGGAATGAGTCCAAAAATGAATAATTTAAATTTATCTTCAGTAATAATATATTTTTTTACTGTCATATATTTAGGAATTTTAATATTAATATCTGTAATAGATAGAAAAGAAAGAAAAATAGATAAAAATGTTTTATCAGCAGGAATTATTTTGTCAATTTTTTATATGATATATTTATATATTGCAGATTCAAGCTTAATATATAATGATATTTTATATTTAGGAATATATATTATTTTATTAGTTTTAGATACAATTTTATTAAGAAAATATGCAAAAGATAGTTATATTGTAAAAATTTTGATGTTACTAAATTTTGTATTTATATTTACAGAAATAGAAATTACAGTATTTACAATAACAGCTGTAACAATAGCGGTTATTGTGCAAAACATAATATATAAATTAACACAAAAAAGATATGGAAATAAAAAAATGAAACTTGAAGAAATACCACTAGGCTTTTTTATAGGTGTTAGTAATATACTTATATTAGTTGTGTCAGGAATTTTTAATATGATAGGATAGTTATACTTTTATATAGAAAAGTAAATTTGTCTATAAAAGAACAAATTAAAGAAAAATCATTGATTAATATATTGTAAATTAGTAGAAAAGAGGAATATATGAAAATAGGAATTGACATAGGCGGAAGTCATATAGGAATAGGGCTAGTTGATAACAACGGCTCTATTATTCTAAAAAACGAAAAATTTATAAAAGATAAAACAAATATTGAAAAATTAATAGAAGAATTCATTATAGAAAATGTTTTACAAATGAAAGAATTATATGATATAGAAAGTATAGGGATAGCAATTCCAGGCACAATAGCAGAAAATAAAATTGTTAAAGCAGTAAATTTAGGAATAGAAAATTATGATTTAGCAGAAAAATTAGAAAAAATATTAAAATTAAAAGTAAAACTAAAAAATGATGCTAAATGTGCAGCTCTTGCAGAATATAAATATGGTGAATTAGCTCCTTTTCGAAATAGTGTTTTTCTATGTATAGGAACAGGAGTTGGAGGAGCTGTAATTTATGATGGAAAATTGCTAGAGCCAAAGAATGTCCCAGGATTTGAGTTTAGCCATACAATTATACAAAAGAACGGAAATTTATGCAATTGTGGTAAAAGAGGATGTTTCGAAACTTATGCCAGTATGAAGAAATTTAAAGAAAAAATTTCTGATGAATTTAATCTAAATACCTTAAGTGGAGAGAAGATAAGAGAATTTATAAGAGCAAACCAGGAAAATATAACACTTAGATATATTATAAATAATTATATTGAAGATTTAAGTATAGGTATTTCAAATATTATTAATATATTTGAGCCAGAAGCTTTATGCTTTGGCGGAAGTTTTGCTGAATATGAAGATATACTTCTAGCCCCATTAAAAACAATGTTATTAAAAGGAAACTTGCTATTTAACAAAAGAGATGATATAATAATAAAACATGCAAAATTAAAAAATGATGCAGGAATAATTGGAGCAACACTAATTTAAAATTTTTATAAGTTTTAAAATAGCAAGGAGGAGCAATAAAAGTGAAAAAAGTAAGTTTTTACACATTAGGATGTAAAGTAAATCAATATGAAACAAATGGTATGATGCAAAAATTTAAAAAAGCAGGATATGAGATTATAGATATAAATGAAAATTTAGCTGATATATGTGTAATAAATACATGTACTGTAACAAATATGTCAGACAGAAAATCAAGGCAAATTTTACGAAAAGTAAAAGAAAAAAATCCAGCCACAATTGTAGTTGCGGTTGGTTGTTATGCTCAAGTTGCAAAAAATGAATTAGAAAAAATGCCTGAAATTGATATCATTCTAGGAAATGAAGAAAAATCAGATATAGTAAATTATGTGGAAAAATTCATACAGCAAAAAATTGAAAAAGAAAGAATCGTAGAAATTGAAGATATAAACAAAAAACAAGAATTTAAAGATATGGGCTTAATAACATATACTGAAAAAACTAGAGCTGCAATAAAAATTCAAGATGGGTGTAATCAATTTTGTTCATATTGCATAATCCCTTATGCAAGAGGCAGAGTTAGAAGCAGAAAACAAGAAAATATAATTGAAGAAATTTCTCAAAATGCAAAAAATGGAATAAAAGAAGTTGTAATTACAGGAATACATATTGCTTCATATGGGACTGATTTTGGAAATCCAAATGGATTAATAGAACTATTAGAAAAAATCAATTCAATTGATGGCATATCTCGCATTAGACTAGGTTCTTTAGAACCAAAAATTATGACAGAAAAATTTGTTGAAAGGCTAGTAAAACTAGACAAAATTTGCCATCATTTTCATTTGTCATTACAAAGTGGATGTGATGCAACTTTAAAAAGAATGAATAGAAAATACAATTGTTCTGAAGTAAAGCAAATTATAGAAAGAATTAGAAAATATTATAATGATGTAATATTAACTACAGATATAATTGTTGGGTTTCCAGGCGAGACTGATGAAGAATTTAGTGAAACATATGAGTTTTTAAATAGTATTAATTTATATAAAATGCATGTGTTTCAATATTCGCCTAGAAAGGGCACTAGAGCAGCTGCTGCTCCAGACCAGATTGATGGAAATGTAAAAGAAGCTAGAAGTAAAAAATTAATAGAATTATCAAATAAAAATCAATTATTATATAACCAAAAATTAGTTGGGACTAATGTAGAAGTTTTGTTTGAAGATAAGGAAATTCAAAATGGAGTTTCATATTATAAAGGCCATACTCAAAATTACATTTTGGTTAAATATAAAACAAATGAATTCCTTGAAAATTCCTTTAAAACTGTCAATATTTTAAGTGCTGAAAATGAATATGTTATATGTTAATTTGGTGCCGGTTCTCTTTTTGCCATTTTTTGGCCAGGGCAATTTGGTGCCGGTTCTCTTTTTTACATTTTGGCCTAAAATAAAATTTGAAAAAATTTTTAAAAAACTATTGACATTTGTCTTAAAATAGATTATACTTAAACTTGCGTTAAGCAATTGATGTTTTGATTGCAAATGCTCCCATAGCTCAGTTGGTCAGAGCAACCGGCTCATAACCGGTGGGTCCTAGGTTCAAGTCCTAGTGGGAGCACCATTTTTTTATTACAGTAATGTAATAAAAACTTGGACAGGTGGCCGAGTGGCTAAAGGCGGCAGACTGTAAATCTGTTCTCATTTGAGTACGATGGTTCGAATCCATCCCTGTCCACCATTTTTTAAACCGTAGAAATGTTGAGAAAATCAACAAATCTACGGTTTTTATAATGCGATTTTAATGCAATTAGATATTTACCAATAAAACTATAAAGAGGCAAAGTTCTTTAATTACTTAAGATAACGAAAAAATTTATAAAAACAGATTTTGTGATAAGATTAAAATAATATTAGAAGAGTTGAAAATTGAAAGTAAATTGTATATCAATAATGACTGTAATACTAACAAAAAAACTAGTATTAAATTGTCTATTGATTTTTTAATTAAAAGATGTTAGAATAGCTACATATACTAGAAAGATAAAGAGGAAAATGGTTGAAAAATAATTACAATTTTGACTGTGCACAGTGGCGAATTTCATTTAAAATGCGGTTACATACACCTCGAATGTGTCCTTGCCTTTTTAAATAAAATTCTCCTTGTCAAAATTCAATTCTTTTACAACCAGATTTGTGCATTAAGGGAGGAATGAGATCAATCA
Source organism: uncultured Clostridia bacterium (assembly GCA_944390695.1). Classification (GTDB taxonomy): domain Bacteria; phylum Bacillota; class Clostridia; order TANB77; family CAG-508; genus CAG-269. Next base: position 4,328 of record CALXQP010000014.1, on the reverse strand, counting down.
TGGGATTTTTTGATAAATTAAAACAAGGATTAACAAAAACGAAAGACTCAATAAATGAAAAAATAAATAATGTTTTTAGCAATTTTAGAAAAGTGGATGAGGAATTTCTGGATGAATTAGAAGAAGCATTAATAATGTCAGATATAGGAGTTGAGACATCAACAAAAATAATATCTAATTTAAGAGAAAGAATAAAAAAAGAAAAAATAGAAGATGAAGAACAAGTAAAAGAAACATTAAGAGAAGAGATAGAAAAAATACTCGAAATTTCGGATAATTCATTAAAACTAGAAACTAAACCATCTGTAATATTAGTAATAGGAGTTAATGGAGTTGGCAAAACAACATCAATTGGAAAAATGGCAGCAAGGTTAGCAAGAGATGGCAAAAAAGTAGTTGTAGCTGCAGCAGATACATTTAGGGCAGCAGCAGTTGAGCAACTGGAAATCTGGGCAAAACGAGCTGGAGCTGAAATTGTAAAAAGAGAAGAAGGAATAGATCCAGCATCAGTAGTATATGATGCAATTTCTAAAACAAGAGAACTAGGAGCAGATATTTTGATTTGCGATACTGCAGGGAGATTGCATAATAAGAAATATTTGATGGACGAGTTAAACAAAATTCAAAAAGTTATAAATAAAGAGATGCCAGAAGCATCAAAAGAAGTTCTATTAGTAATAGATGCAGGAACTGGGCAAAATGCGATATCACAAGTAAAAGCTTTCAAAGAACAAGCAGATATTACAGGAATTGTGCTTACGAAATTAGATGGAACAGCTAAAGGTGGAGCCATTATAGGAATTGTAGAAGAAAATAAAATTCCAGTAAAATTCATAGGAGTCGGAGAACAAATAGATGACATGGAAATATTTAATTCCAAAGATTTTGCAAAAGCAATAATCTAAATGGCAAAAAGAGAACCGGCACCAAATTAACAAAATGGCTAAAACTAGCCAGCCAAGCGGCGCAGAGCCAAAAGAGAAAAAAGAGAACCGGCACCAAATTGACAAAAAAGGAGAAGAAATGGAACCAACAAAAATAAGAATAAGTAAAAAAATTAGAGTAGTGTTAGTAGTAGCATTTATTGCAATATATTTATTAGTGACATATATAAGCCTAAGAGGACAGTATTTGGAATATTTAGAGTTAGGAGAACAATATGTAGAAAAATTTGTAACAGATATAAAATATAAATATGCAATAGTGGGGATAGTTTTTGTACTTTTAAGTATTATATTATATTTTACCAATAGAGGGATACAAAAAGGATTAAAACCGTTTTTTGAGCAAGAGAAAAGAGAAACTCCTAAATTTCCAAATAAATCTATAACATTAATAATAGCTGCTATAGTAAGTGTAATAGTTTCAGACAATTTGCTGGAAAAGATATTATTATTTGCAAGCCAAGCATCTTTTAATGAGACAGATATAATATTTAATTTAGATATATCATATTTCATGTTTATAAGACCATTTATTTCATTACTTATTGAATATGCATCAAAATTAGTAATAGGAATAAGTTTGTATATGGCAGGATATTATATCATAATATTTAATTTGTATTTTAAAGCAGTAGATAGAACATTATTAAAAGAAAGTAAGTTTATTAAAAAACTTCTAAGAAATGTAGTTATTCTTGCAATAATTTTTGGTGTACAAACTATTTTAAATACACAAAATATAGTAACAGGAAAATTTTTGACTTTAAGTAATGGTACTGAATTAACAGGTGCGGGAGCTGTAGAATCAACGATTCAACTTTGGGGATATGCAATATTTGCAGTTGTTATAGTTATAGCGGTAGCTGTTTCTGTGAAGTATTATTTAAAAAAAGATAATAAAAAAATAATGTTTGCACTTTTATCAATGCCAACATATTTAGTATTATTATTTTTTGTGATGATAGGTTATGACCTAATATTTGTGAAACCAAATGAGTTTGATAAAGAAAGAAAATATATAAGTAAAAATATTGAAGCAACTCAGAAGGCATATGATATAGAAATAGAAGAAACAAATATTAATTATACAAGTACAATAAAAGAAGAAGAAGTTAAAGATAATTTGAATATTATTAGTAATATAGCACTTGTTAATAAAGACTTAGTAGTTCAGAGTGTAAATGATACTCAGACAGAATCAGGATATTATACTTTTAGAAATATATCTCCTGCAAAATATAATATAAATGGAAAAGATCAATTAGTATATGTTTTACCAAGGGAAACTGAAAATTCTGGTATTTCATATAATAATAAAACATATGAATATACACATGGAATAGGACAAATTGTTGCATCTGCAACATCTGTAACAGAAAATGGAAATGTTCAATATCTTCAAAAGGAAATTGATGGAAGTGATAATATTTATGAAATAAAAGAACCAAGAATATATTATGGGCTTGAGACAAATAGTATAGTTGTAACAAATACACAAAATAAAACAGAATATGATTATACAGATAGTGAGGGCACAGAACATACTTATAATTATACAGGTGATTCTGGGATACAAGTAGGATTTTTTGATAGATTAATATTAGCATTAACAAATAGAGACATCAAGCTTGCTATGTCAAATAATGTAACAAATGAAAGCAAGATATTGACAAATAGAAATATTATAGAAAGGGCTAAAACAGTTTTGCCAAATTTGTTATATGATCCAAATCCATATACTGTAATTGATGATGGACAAATTTATTGGGTGCTTGATGCTTATACAATATCAGATAAATATCCATATTCAACATATACAGAAATTGAATATGATGATACTAAAAAAGATATCAATTATATTAGAAATTCTGTAAAAGTAATAATTAATGCATATAATGGAGATATGACATTTTATATAACAGATAGAAATGACCCTATAATTATGGCATATTTAAAATTATATCCAACAATATTTGCAGATTATACAGGAAAAGAGATTCCAGAAGGGATAAAAGCACAATTTAAGTATCCGGAATTTTTATATAAAGTGCAATCAGAAATGCTTATGGTATATCATAATGTTAAAGAAGATGTGTTATATAGAAATAGTGATATTTGGTCATTTGTAACATATGGTGCAACATCAAGTTCAAGTAAAGCAAAAAATGCTGTATTAGAGCCATATTATGCTATAATAAAAAAACAAGATAGTGAAGACACAGAATTAGGATTAATTCAAATGTATTCACAAAATGGAAAATCAAATATTATTTCATATCTTGTTGGGACATGTGAAGGAACTGAAAATAAATTAAAAATCTGCAAATATCCTTCAGATAGCAATATTTTAGGACCTGTACAATTAGATAATCAAATTGAACAAGATGAAACGATTTCTGCAGAACTAGAGGCTCTTAAAGTTACAGGAAGTAAAATTTCAAAAGATATGAAAATAATACCGATTAATAATACTATTTTATATGTAGAAACAATTTATAAAACAATGACAAATGAGCCAAATGCTCCAACAACTCTAGAAAAAATTATTGTGGCATCTGGAACTAAAGTGGCTATTGGAAATACATTAAATCAAGCTATAAAAAATCTATTATCTCAGTCTGCTGTGAATATTGATGTAAACAATACAGAAGATATTGAAGGATTAATGCAAGCAATTATAGATGCAAATAAAAATTTGACAGAATCTAATGATAGAAATGATTGGGAAATGATGGGCTCAGATTTAAAAGAACTTCAAAGCTTGATTGATTCTTTGGAAAAAAGGTTAGAAGAAGAAAAAGATAAAAAAACAGAATAAATATAAAAATAATATTTTAAATTGTAATAAATTGATAAAATTTGACCATTCTAATTATAAAGTTAGGATGGTTTTTTTATGATTAGAAAAGTTTTGAATAATAATATAGAGAAATTGTTGGAAATGTTTGAAAAAAAGAGAATAGAAGAATTAGTTGAAATTTTGGGGAGTAAAAAAGAAATTGCTAAACGTAATTTTATTGCAGGTATTTTTAGAGGTTTTGGAATAGGTATTGGCGTTACTATTATTACAGCTGTAATTATTTATTTTTTGCAAAAACTTGTGAGACTTAATATTCCAGTTATAGGTAAATATATTTATGATATTATAGAAATAGTGCAAGGCTTAAGATGAAAATTTGGTGCTCCTTTTGGTTTGGCGTGGCGAGGGCAATTTGCTCTTTTTCCCCTTGGCGGGCAATTTGGTGCCGGTTCTCTTTTTTCCCTTGGCGGGCAATTTGGTGCCGGTTCTCTTTTTTCCCTTGGCGGGCAATTTGGTGCCGGTTCTCTTTTTTACATTTTGAGCCAAACAGGCCAAAATGTAAAAAAGAGAACCGGCACCAAATT
>CALXQP010000013.1 GCA_944390695.1 uncultured Clostridia bacterium | reverse complement strand
TTTGTGGTGTTATAACATCTAAGTCTTGAATTGTCATTCTTTCACGTACTACTCTTTCAAGTCTTGTTAAACCAATTCTAAATTGATTTTGTAATAATTCTCCTACACATCTTATTCTACGATTTGCCAAATGGTCTATATCATCTTTTTTACCAAGTCCATGATACATATTTAGTAAATAGTTTACTGATGATATGATGTCTTCTGTTGTTATATATTTAGGTACTAATTCTTCATATCTTTCTTTTAATGTTTTTACTAAATCTCCTTCACTTGTATTTTCTAATATATTTTTTAATACTTCATAATTTACATCTTCTTTAATATGCAAACTACTTAAATCAACATTTGGTAATACTTTGTGGATATTTACTGTTCCATTTCCTATTATTCTTAGTTTTTTATCTCCAAATTTTATATCTACAATATTGATTCCTGCATTTTGAATATTTTCTGCAACTTCTGGTGTTATTGTTTCTCCTGCAGCAACAAAAACTTCTCCTGTTTCTTTGTCCATTATATCTTCAAATGCAATTTGATTTTTTATTCTATTTGCTATACTTAATTTTTGGTTAAATTTATATCTTCCTACTTTTGCCAAATCATATCTTCTATTATCAAAAAATAATCCATTAAATAAACTTCTTGCAGCTTCTACTGTTGGAAGTTCTCCTGGTCTTAATTTTTTATATATTTCTATTAAAGCTTCTTCACCTGTTTTTATTGGATCTTTTTGTATTGTTGTTTCTAATAAATTTTCTTCTCCAAATAAAGATCTTATTTGATCATCTGATACTAGTCCAATTGCTCTTAATAATGTTGTTACAGGTATTTTTCTTGTTCTATCAACACGTACCCAGAACATGTCATTTCCATCTGTTTCATATTCTATCCATGCTCCTCTTAATGGCATTACTGTTGATGTATATGTTTTCTTTCCTGTTTTTGTATCAAATATTTCATCATAATAACATCCTGGTGAACGTACTAATTGGCTTACTACAACTCTTTCTGCTCCATTTATTATGAATGTTCCACTTTCTGTCATTAATGGAAAATCTCCTAAATAGATTTCTTGTTCTTTTATTTCTCCAGATTCACGATTTATTAATCTTACTTTTACGTGTAATCTTGTTGAATATGTAGCATCTCTTTCTTTTGCTTCTTCTTCAGTATATTTTGTTTTTTCTTCCATGTAATAATCGAAAAATTCTAGAACTAAATTTCCTGTGTAATCAATTATTGGTGAAATATCTTTTAATACTTCTCCAAGCCCTTCTTCTACGAACCAGTCATATGAATCTTTTTGAACCTTGATTAGGTTTGGCATTTCAATATAATCCCCAACCTTTGAAAAGTCTTTACGAGTTGTTTTCCCGTATTTAACTTCTTTGATTTTCAAATAAATCACTCCTTATAAAAAATTAAGCAGCATATTATTTATTTATACTAGAAAAATCCCCTCTTAAAATATATATCCACAAAGCTTTAATAACTGTCTGCTTTTACAGCTTTCTCCACATTATTTCATATATACTTAATTCTTATTTTTCTAATTTTAAAACTATTGAATAAAAATTTTTACTTTTGTTACGCAAAATTATACGCATAATATTTTATCATATTTTTCCTATGTTGTCAATGATTTTTCTTAATATTATGAAAAAATATATAATAATTATAATTATGGCAAACGCCGAAAGAAATTTGATTGAATTGTATAACACAATTTTAGAAAAAATTATATAAATTTGTTCTAAATTCTTGACTTTTTTATATGTTATAGTAAAATAAGATAAGTCTAAAAATAAGGAGGAAAAAATGACAAATTTACCATTAGGAATTAAATATCTTATTGTCTTTTTTGTTTCAATGGTTCCTATCGTAGAATTAAGAGGTGCCATTCCAATTGCAGAAGGTCTTGGATTAGATATATTTTTATATTATCCAATAGCAATTATTGGTAATATGCTTCCTGTTCCAATCATCTACTTATTTGCCAGAAAAGTTCTTGAATGGGGACGCGATAAAAAGATAATTGGTAAGTTTTTTACATGGTGTATTGAAAAAGGCCAAAAAGGTGGAGACAAATTAAAAGAAACTGCTGGAAATAGTGGTATATTCTGGGCATTACTAATATTTGTAGGAATTCCTTTACCTGGAACTGGAGCTTGGACTGGAACTTTAGCATCTAGCTTTTTAAATTTAGATTTTAAAACCAGTGTTTCTGCAGTAGCTCTTGGAGTTGTATTAGCAGGTATTATAATGTCATTAGGAAGTAAAATTGTAGCAATTTTAGGATGGGCTGGAGTCTTTGCAATTATTGCAATAATTCTAATTATTATAATTGCATCAATCATCATAGCAAAAAAGAAAAATAAATCTTAATCATTTATGCACCTACAGTCGGGTGCATATTTATTTTTCTTTATGTTGTAAAATAATTGCATAAGGAGGAATTTTATGAACAAATTAAAAATACCAAAAAATCATAGTGGAATAAGCAAAACTTTACGCTTACCTGAAAATATAGTGGAAGAAGCTCAAAATTTAGCTGACTTAAAGAATCTTTCTTTTAATAGAACAATTATTTCTTTACTTGAATTTGCTTTAGAAAATATAGATGATGCAGATAAAACAGCTTTAAATAAGAACAAATAATAAAAATTTTCGATTCTTATTATTTGTTCTCACCTGACAAGTAAAATCCAATTTTTTGAGCAAAGTGTTTTAAATCTCAAAAATATCAACTCTTAATTAATCTATAATATAACTTTTTTATTGACTACACTTTGCTCCAAAATATTTTATAAACTAATCTCTATATTTGTATCATTATCTATATATAATATTAGTTTTTTTTCACTAATTTCAACTTGATATACTTGATTCAAATTTATTACTAAATATATATCTTTTGTTTCATCTTTTAAATTTAAAATATCATTTCTAATTTTAAATACCATATTTTCTATCAAAAATTGATTCATAATAAATCCATTTTGATAGACTTTTACATTTTTGTGTATCATTTTATCTAAGCATTTTTCTATCCTTACAATCATTTTTTCTTCCATTTCTACCTCTTCTTCCTTTGAGACACAAATCAATCTCAAAATTCTCCTAATAAATTAAGAATCCATATCTTTTACCATATTTTGCCCTATAAGAGCCCTTTTTATTCCACCTCTTTTCTTTTTGGCACAGTAAAAAATTACAACATGATATGTGCCTAGATTTCAATTTGATTGTAACTTTATGACTAAAATATGTAAAATATAAAACATATAGAAAAAACTCATGCTAACAAATTAACATGAGTTTATATTAACATTTTTTGACTTATTTTTCAATACTTTTATATATATTTTTTTAACAATTTATGCCATTTTATATTTATTAAATTATAGTCTTCTTTTTATTCTTAAATTCTATGTAATCCATAATAAGTAGTTTTAATACTGCTATAATAGGTACACCTAAAAACATTCCCAAAACTCCAAAATATGCTCCACCAACTGCTACTGCAAATATTACAAGTATTTGGCTTATTTGTAATGAGTTTCCTACAATTTTTGGATTAATAATATTTGAATCTATTTGTTGTAATATTATAACAACTATTGCCATTATTACAGCTTGTGATAATCCTCCTGTTATTGCAGTAATTAATACACTTATTGCAACTGCAACAATTGCTCCAAAATATGGTATTATATTAAATAATCCTATCATAAATCCTAGTAAAACTGCATATCTAACTCCAATTATACTCATAGCTATTGTTACTAAAACTCCTACAACAACTGCATCTATTAATTGACTACTTATAAACCTGAAAAATATATCATTTGCTTTTTCTACATAACTTGATATTTTATCACATGTACTATTTTTTAATATAGCTCTACCTAACTTATTTAAAAATTCAAAAATCTTTCCCCTTTGCAATAATAAATATACAGAAACAACTATTGTTACAAATACATCAAATAATCCACTTGCAACTCCTAAAACCCCTTTTACATATCCTGTTATTTTTTCTGTACTTATATATTTTTTTAAATCTATATTTTGTAAAGAATCTCCTAGACTTTTTAATGTTTCAGTTACTTTTTCATTTTTTAATATTGAATCTTCTGGCAAAGCATTTAATTTAGCTATAGCTGTATCCCAGTAATTTTGAAAATTATTGACTAATTCTATTACACTTTCAGTTACTATTGGTAAAATTACATTAACTAATAAAATTATTAATAATATTGTTAATATATATGTTAATAATACACTTATTCCTCTTGATCTTTTTTTCAAAAACTTATTTTTCGATTTCGAAAATATTTTTTCAAATCTAGAAGATGGTATATATAATAAATATGCAAACAAAATAGCCAATAAAAATGGTTTTATTACATCTATAAAATTACTTATAAAATCTTTTATAGCAACAAAATTATCCAAAAATTTATATACTAAAATAATTGCTACACCTAGTAAAAACCAGTACATCCATTTTGAAAGATTTTTCTTTACTTCTTTCATCTATATTTCCTCCTAAATTTCAATTTCCATACCAATTGGGCAATGATCACTACCAAATACTTCTGGATAAATTACTGCTTCTTTAATATTTTTTTCTATATCTTTTGATGTTATAAAATAATCTATTCTCCAGCCTATGTTTTTTTCTCTTGCTTTTCCCATATATGACCACCAACTATAAGAATCTGTTTTATCTGGATATAAATATCTAAAACTATCAGTAAATCCTGCATTTAATAATTCTGTCATCTTCCCTCTTTCTTCATCTGTAAACCCTGCATTACCTCTATTAGTCTTCGGATTTTTTAGATCTATTTCTTTATGTGCTACATTTAAATCTCCACACATAATTACTGGTTTGGTTTTATTTAAGTTTGATAAATATTTTCTCATTTCATCTTCCCAAATCATTCTATAATCTAATCTTTCTAATTCTCTTTTTGCATTTGGAGTATATACTGTTACCATATAAAAATTTTCAAATTCTAATGTAATTACTCTTCCCTCTTTATCATGTTCTTCTATACCAATTCCATATGTTACATTTATAGGTTCTTTTTTAGTAAATATCGCTGTTCCTGAATATCCTTTTCTCTCTGCACTATTCCAATAGCTTTTATAACCTTCAAATTCTAATTCTACTTGACCTGGCTGACATTTTGTTTCTTGCATACAAAATATGTCTGCATCTATATTTTTAAAAAAGTCTGAAAATCCCTTTGTTAAACATGCTCTTATTCCATTTACATTCCATGATATTAATTTTATTTTTTTACTCATCAATATATCCTTTCTATTTACCAATTAAGTACAATATAACTATATATTACCATAATTTAAAGTTATTTTCAAGTTCTTGGAAACTAATTATTTCTTAATATATAGCAATATAATACTCAAAATTTTATTTGAAAACTAAGAAAAAAGAACTTAATTTTATGAATAATTTAAGTTCTTTTTTATAGGTTTTATTTAATTATTTTAATTGTTTCATTACTTCTTCTGCAAAGTTTTCTTCTTTTTTCTCGATTCCTTCACCTTTTTCAAATCTAGCAAATTCAACAACTTTTGCATCTTTTAATATTTGTGATACTTTCATGTTTGGATCTTTTACAAATGCTTGATCTACTAAACATATTTCTTCATAGAATTTATTAATTCTACCCATAACAATTTTTTCAGCAATTGCTTCTGGTTTTCCTTCATTCATAGTTTGAGCTTTTAAAATTTCTTTTTCTTTTTCAACTCTATCTGCTGGAACATTTTCTCTAGCTATAAATTCTGGTTTTGCAGCTGCTATTTGCATACATACATCTTTTGCTAGTTCTTTATTTCCATTTTCCATATTTACTAATACTGCAATTTTTCCATCTCCATGGATATATTTTTCAATTAATCCATTTGCTGTTTCAAATCTTGCAAATCTTCTTATTGTCATATTCTCTCCGATTTTTGCAATTTTATCTATTAATACTTCATTTACTGTTTTTCCAGCTACTGCTAAAGATGGTTCTGCAAGTAATTCTTCTACTGTCGCAGGATTATTTACAACAACTTGTTTTGCAACTTCCATTACAAAATTTTTGAATTCTTCATTTTTAGCAACAAAGTCTGTTTCTGAATTTACTTCAACTACAGCTCCTGTTTTTCCATCTTCTGAAATATAAGCTTCTACAATTCCTTCTGCTGCAATTCTTCCAGATTTTTTTGCTGCTTTTGCAATTCCTCTTTCACGTAAAAGTTCTGCTGCTTTTTCTAAATCTCCATCTGTTTCTGTTAAAACTTTTTTGCAGTCCATCATTCCTGCACCTGTTTTTTCTCTTAGTTCTTTAACTAATGATGCTGTTACCATTTTTACATTCCTCCTTTTTTAATGTGGACACATATTTCACCAAAAATCGCTTCCCATGTGCTAATATATGTCCCGCACTTATAGGTAAGTAATATTTAGTTTTTGGTCCTCTCTCTTTTATAAAAATAGAGAGTAGAGCAGTATAGCCCCACTCTTTTATCTAAAACATTTTATTATTCTTCAACTGCTTCTTTAGACTCTGCTTCAGCTTCAGCAACTACTTGTTCCATAGTTTCTGTTTCTTCTGAAATGTCTTGTTCCATAGCTGGTTCAAAACTTTCTCCTTGTTTTCCTTCAATTACTGCATTTGCCATAACATCTGCAATTAATTTTACAGCTCTTATAGCATCATCATTTCCTGGAATTGGGTAGTCTAAGTCTTCTGGATTACAATTTGTATCTACTATTCCAACTACTGGTATATTTAATTTTTTAGCTTCTAATATTGCTATTCTTTCTTTTTTAGGGTCTACTAAGAATATAACTCCTGGTAATTTGTCCATTTCTTTAATTCCACCAAGATTTTTTTCTAGTTTTTCCATTTCTTTTTTAAGTAATATTACTTCTTTTTTAGGTAATATATCAAATGTTCCATCTTCTGCCATTGCTTCTAGGTCTTTTAATCTTTGAACTCTTGCACGTATTGTTTCAAA
>CALXQP010000012.1 GCA_944390695.1 uncultured Clostridia bacterium | reverse complement strand
TCACGGAAAATCCTGAAATATATTACTTCTCCATGGCTGAACCATGCCAGGGTCTTCGTACCAGGCTCAGCCTTTGTCAAAGTAATATATTTCAGGATTTGGCCGGAGTGAGAGAGGCTCGATTTTTTAGATTACATTTTCTTTTTTTACGTAATGAGCAGCAAGGATTTTTTGGAGTGAGAATTATTGCTAGGTAAGGTTAGGTATGTTGTGCTTGAAAAGATACTTAAAATTTAATATACTTGTATTTTAAATAAATATATGTTATTATGATAAAGAAAATTCAAAGGAAGGTGATAAAGAATATGCAAGATAAAATCGGTTTAGCTAAATATATTATTGACTTAAAGATTGCGAAAGAAATAAAAGAAAATAAAGAAAAAAATTTTGAAAATTTCACTGAAAAGATAACAAAATTAAAAAACGAAAGAAGCGAAATATATAAAGGAAATCAAGAAATCATTGATAAAATATTAACACAATATGTGAATGAAGTAAAATAATGGAGGAAAGAAATGGAAGAAAATGAAAGATATGATTTAACAGAGGAAGAGTTTCAAGCATCTTTAAAAATGGCTGAAATTGCAGTTTTTATGCATTCAAGACCATCTGAGAGACCAACATCAGTATTTATTGTTTCACAACCAGGAGCTGGAAAAACAGGTTTGAGAACATATGTAGAAAGCAAATATAATACACAATTTATAGATTTTGATCCAGATGAAATAGCAATATATCACAAATATTATAAAGAAATTTTGCAAGAATATCCAAAAGAATCTTATAGAAAATTGCAGAAATTTGTTTCACCAGCATTAGATAATTATTTAAGATATAAAGCAGTATTATTAAAAAATAATATTATGCAAGAAGGAACATTTGCATCAACAGATGGGTATTTAAGGGTTTTAGATTTTCAAAAAAATGGAGGAAAGCTTCCATTTGCGAGAATTAATGAAAATGGAGAAGAAGAAGAACAATATGCTGAAGGACATTATAATATAGATATAAATGTTCTAGCAGTTGATAGATTTGAAAGTTTATTATCTGCATATGAAAGAGAAGAAGATTTTATACAAGCAGGATTACCACCAAGAGCTGTTACAGCCGAAAATCATGATAGAGCATATAGAAACATTATAGAAACTTTAAAAAGAACACAAGAAAGAAGTTTATATGATAATATAACTATATTTAGAAGAGGAGAAGTTGAAACACAACCAAGAAAGGTTTGGCAAGTGGGTGAACCAGAATATCAAGATCCAATTCAAGCATTATTAGCAGAAAGAGAAAAAGACAGAAAAAAATTATTAAGTGATCCACACAAATATTTGGAAAGAATAGAAAGATTAAAATCTAGAATTACGAGAAAAGATGCAAATGCACAAATTCAAATTGGAAAAATAGAGATTTTAGAACAAGAATTTTTAGAATTGCTTAGAGATAAAGAGGAACAATCTTTATAAAAGGAGGATAATATGATAGATTTACATCTTCACACTACTTATTCAGATGGTGCTGATTCATTAATAGAAGTTTTAAAAAAAGCAGAACAGTTAAAATTAGAATATATTTCTATAACAGATCATGATACTTCTGCAGCTTATGATGAACTTGAAAAAATTGATGTTAAAAAATATTTTACAGGAAAAATTATTCCAGGAGTAGAAATTAAATGTGCATATGGAATTAGATTAATCGAAATATTAGGATATAAAATAGATCCACACATTATAAATGATTATATGAATGAATTCCATAAAACTCATTCAAAGAAAATTCTACAGCAAAAATATTTTGATATTTTATATGAAAGATGTACAAAAATGGGATTAATATTAAATAAAAAAGAGAATATAGATTTTAATCCAGAAAATAATTGGGCAAGTTTAACAATTTATAATGAAATAAAAAGTCATGAAGAAAATAAAGATAAAGTGCCAGAAGATTTTTGGAGTGAATTTAATGTGTTTTCAAAAAAGTATTGTGGTAATCCAAATTATGAACTATTTATTGATAAAAGTAAAGATTATCTAAGTGTTCAAGACGCTGTAGATTTAATAAAAAAAGCAGGAGGATTAGTTTTTTTACCTCATGTATATATTTATAAATGGGCAGAAGATAAAAATAAATTATTAGATGATTTAGTAAATGAATATGATATAGATGGAATTGAATGTATGCATAGCGAATTTAATCAAGAACAAATAGATTATTTATTAGATTATACAAATAAAAATGGATTTTTAAGAAGCGGTGGTAGTGATTATCATGGTGTAAATAAAAAGAATGTAGAAATGGCAGTAGGAAAAGGAAATTTGAAAATTACATCTGATTTAATAAAAGATTGGTGCTAATATATTTTAGTTACTTTTTGAAAATAAAAAGTTGTAAAAATAGATAATTATTTGATTATCTATTTTTTTACCAATGCAAGAAGTTAAAGATAAGACTATTGTTTCCTAAACTTAATAAGATAATAAAAAATATTGAAACTTAAAAAAATGTGTAGTCAAAAATAAAAAAGTATGTTATATTATAAGAAAATTAATTATGAAAGGTAAAGTGATATGCAAAATTTATTAGTGACACAAAATATAAATTTTATATTAGTTTTTTTAGAAGGAATATTATCTTTTTTATCTCCATGTGTGTTACCTCTAATTCCTCTTTATATAGGTTATTTAGCAGGAAATGGCAAAAAAGAAAAAGAAGATGGAACAATATATTATGAAAGAAAGATAGTATTTATAAATACACTTTTATTTGTTTTAGGAATATCGTTTACTTTTTTCTTATTAGGTATGTCTTTTTCAGCATTAGGAAGTTTTTTAGAAAAATATAAGCAAACTTTTTCAATTATAGCTGGAATAATAATACTACTTATGGGGTTAATGCAATTAGAAATTATAAAAATACCATTTTTAGAAAAAACACATAAAATACCATTTTTGAAAAAAGATAAAAATATGACACCAATTTTAGCATTTATAATGGGATTTACATTTAGTTTTGCATGGACTCCATGTATAGGTCCAGCACTTGCTTCTGTTTTAGTACTTGCATCTAGTAGTAATAGTATACTTTTAGGTAATTTACTTGTCTTAGGATATACAATAGGATTTGCAATACCATTTTTATTACTAGGATTTTTTACAACACAAATATTAAATTTTATTAATAAAAAGAAAAAAATTGTACAATATACAATAAAAATTTCTGGAGTTATATTAATTATAATGGGAATTTTAACAATTACTGGTATAACAGAAAAAATAGGAGCATTTTTTGGTAATTTAGGAACAAATAATAATTCTCAAATTAATCAAGAAGAAAATATTAAAACAGAAAATGAAAATGTAGAAAATAAAGAATCAGAAAATACAGAAGAAAATAAGGAAGAACCAGAAAACACAGATGAACAAAAAACAGAAGATTTGATGACAGCACCAGATTTTACATTAGTAGATCAATATGGAAAAACACATAAATTATCAGATTATAAAGGAAAAGTAGTATTTTTAAATTTTTGGACTACATGGTGTGGACCATGTAAACAAGAATTACCATATATTCAACAAATATATGAAGAATACAAAGGAAATCAAGAAGATGTAGTTATTTTAGGAATAGCAAGTCCAAAATCTGAAGATAATCCGATATATTCACAAGATAATAAAAATGAAGATGAAATAAAAGAAATTTTAAAACAAAATAATTTATCATATCCTGTAGTTTTTGACAGAACAGGGGAGATTTTTAGTAGTTATCAAATACAAGCATTTCCAACAACATTTATGATAAATAAAGAAGGCAAATTGTATGGATATATTCGTGGAGGATTGACAAAAGATAATATGAAAAGTATTATTGAACAAACTATAAATAATAATTAAAATCTAATATATTAAATGAGATAAAAGGAGATAAAGTGATGAAACTAAAAGTTCCAAAAAAAGAAACATTAATAATGATTTTATTAATTATAATTCAAACTATAATATATATAATATCAGGAGCAAATAAGTCATATATACATATGGATGAAGCATATTCAATGGGACTTGCTAGTTATGATAAAGTAGAGATACAAGCAAACGATGATTTTTATGACAAATGGCATGATGGTAAATATTATGAAGATTATTTAACAGTAAATGAAGATGAGAAATGGGAATATAGTCAAGTATATGAAAATCAAAAAAATGATGTACATCCACCATTATATTATCTATTTTTAAGAATAGCAATGGGATTTAATATAGATAATTATTCAAATTGGCCAGGAATAATAGTAAATATAATAATATATATTTTTATAACAATATTTATGTATTTAGTATTAAAGAAATTATTAAATGGAAAAAATAAATGTAATGAAAAATCTATGATATTAGCTTTTGTATCTAGTATAACATTAGCTGCAATAACAAGTGCAATATATATAAGAATGTATGCATTATCAGCATTAAATATAGTAATAACAACATATTTACATTTGAAGTTATTAGATTGTAATACAAAAAATTACAAATTACTATTTTGTGTAGGTCTTTCTGCACTAATAGGTTCATTAACACATTATTATTACTTATTCTATTTAGTAATGTTATTTATAATGTTTGTAGTAAAATATATAAGAGAAAAACAATATAAAGAATTAGTAAGATATATTATAACAATGTGTATAGCTGGTGCATTATCACTAATAATATTCCCATATTCAATACAACATATGTTTTTTGGATATAGAGGACAAGGAGCAATTAGTAATTTAACTAATGTGTCTCAATTTTTGAGTAGTATTGCACAATATATATGGAAAATACATGATTATGTATTTAATTGTACATTAGGTATAATTTTAATTGCAATAATAGGAATTATAATATATAAAAAAATAAAAAAGAAAAAACTGATAGAAAATAAAAATAAATATATAAAATATATTACAATACCAACATTGTTTTATTTTATATTAGTTGCAATATCTTCACCATGGATAGAATTAAGATATATAATGCCAGTATGTGGAATTATTTTTATAATAGTATTATTTTATATTGAAGAATTATTAAGTAATGTTTTAAAAGAAGAAGATTTATATAAAACAATTATTGCAATTTGTGTAGTAATAATATTAATGCCAATATTATTAGGTAGATTAAATGAAATTCCAGGAATGAGCTTTAAAGCTGAACCAGAAGTAATGTATTCAGATAAAAAAGAGATTGTAGAAAAAATGAAAAATGAATTAAATGTTCCAACATTATATATGTTTAATTCAAGTAATAATAGATTTTTAGATGATATATTATTATTTTCAATTTTAGATGAATCTTATGTTGCAAAAGATTTAGATTATAATGAAGAAAACATTAACAAAATAATGAAAGGAAAAGACCTTTCAAATGGAATGATAGTTTTTATAAATGGTGGTCAAGAAAATGATGATATTATAGATGTTATAAAAAATGCAACTAAATTAGAAGAAAGTACTTATTTAAAAAGATTAAATGCATGTGATGTTTATTATATAAAATAAAAAGAGAGGTATAGAATGTTATTTGCAAAACCAGGAGAATATGAAGCTTGTGGATTGTTTTCAAAAGGGCATTTTGAACTAATATTTATTACAATATTAGGAATAAGTTTTGCACTTAAAAACACCATAAATAAAACAAAAGATGAAGTTAAACAAATTATAAAAAGATGTACAATTATTATGTGGATTTTAGAAGTAGTAATTATAACATTCAAACTCGCTACAGGAGATGTAAGAAATTTAAATAATTATGTACCATTATATTATTGTAGTTTATTACTATATGCAGGGCTATTAAGTTCTTTTGCAAAAAATACACTTAAAAGAGTAGGAGATGTATTTTTAGCAACAGGAGGAATTGTTGGAGGAATTGTTTTTCTGATTTTTCCAACAACTTCTTTACCTGCATATCCAATGTTACATTTCGTGAGTTTACATAGCTTTTTATTTCACGGAACAATGGTTTATTTAGGAATTTTAATAAATAAAACACATTATATAGAATTAAAAATGTCTGATATGAAATATTATGTTGGACTAGTAGGAATTGTATGTGTATGTGCATATATTATAAATAGTATATTTGGTAGTAATTTAATGTTTATATCAGAAAATTTTCCAGGTATGCCTATAGAAATTATATATAATGCAACTGGTCAGTTTTTTACTATTGTAATGTCTGTTGCACAAATGACTTTACCATTTTTAATTATATATGGAATTTTACAATTGGTAAAATATAAAAATAATATAATGGAAAATGAAGAAATACAAAAAAATGGTATATAAAACATGTTTGTACTTGAGGAGGAATGGAATTAATATGGATAAATTGTTACTTATAGATGGAAATAGTATAATGAATAGAGCATTTTACGGAATAATGGGTAGTAAAATGTTAACAACAAAAGATGGAAAATACACAAATGCTGTATATGGCTTTTTAGCAATATTATTTAATATAATAGAAGACATAAAACCACAATATATAGCAGTTGCATTTGATATGAAAGGCAAATTAAAAAGAAAAGAAATTTTTGAAGAATATAAAGCAAATAGACATGGAATGCCAGAAGAGTTAGCAGAACAAATGCCTGTAATTAAAGATGTTTTAAGAGCAATGAATATTGATATTATAGAAAAAGAGGGATATGAAGGTGATGACATACTAGGTACACTTGCAAAATATGGAGAAGAGCAAGATCTAGAAGTAACAATATTATCAGGAGATAGAGATACATTCCAACTTGCAAGTGATAATATAACAATAAGAATTCCAAGAACTAAAGCAGGAAAAACAGAAACAGAAGATTATAATAGAGCAAAAGTATTACAAGAATATGGACTAGAGCCAGAGCAATTAATAGAAGTAAAAGCTTTACAAGGTGATACATCAGATAATATCCCTGGAATTCCAGGAATAGGACCAAAAACAGCAATATCATTAATTCAAAAATATCATACTGTAAAAGAATTATATGAAAAAATAGAATCTGGTGAAGATGATTTAAAAGGAAAGCAAAAAGAAAATATAGTAAATAACAAAGAAATGGCAGAATTATCAAGAGTATTGGGAGAAATTGATACAAAAGTTCCATTAGAAGACACATTAGAAAATCTAAAATTAGAAGAATGGGACAAGCCAAAAGTGTTAGAAATATTCGAAGAATTACGTTTTAATAGATATATAGATAAATTTGGGCTAAGAGAAATAAGTTCAATTAAAACTGGAAAAAGTAGAGAAGATTTAGAAATTATAGAAACAACAGAAATACCAGAATTAAATGGAAAATTATATTATTATTTACAATTAAGTGAAAATGAAAAAACAGAATTAATTATAAAAAAAGAAATAACAGGAATAAGTATATGTAGTGAAAATAAAATATATTATATATTAAAACATGAAGGTTTTGAAAATAAATTAAAACAAATATTTGAAGATGAAAAAATCGAAAAATATGGTTATGATTTAGCAGAAGATTATATATTATTAAAACAATTAGGAATAACAATGAAAAATATTACATATGACGCTAAAGTAGCAGCATATGTTTTAAATCCAACAAGTAAATTTACAATTGATGTAATAGCAAGAGATTATCTAGAAATAGATAATGAAGAATATCTACAAAAATTTGGAAACACTCCAAAGGAAGAACAAACAAGCTTATTTGACAGTGATAATACAAATATAGAGCAAAAAACAATAGAAAAAGAAACTAATTGTTTATACGCAAAAGAAATATATGAATTAGCTCAAGTTACAATTCAAAAATTAAAAGAAACAGAAGCATTAGAATTATTTAATAAAATTGATATGCCAACAGTAGAAGTATTAGCAGAAATGCAATGGAATGGAATGTATCTGGATTTACAGGAATTAGAAGATTATGGACAAAAATTAAAATCTAGATTAGAAGTTTTAACACAAGAAATTTATGATTTATGTGGAGAAGAGTTTAATATAAATTCAACAAAACAATTAGGAGAAATTTTATTTGAAAAACTAAAATTACCAGCAGTAAAGAAAACAAAGAGTGGATATTCAACAGATGTAGATGTATTAGAAAAATTGATAGAAGAACATCCTGTAATAGAAAAATTATTAGAATATAGACAATTAATGAAATTAAACTCAACATATGTAGAAGGGTTAAAGCCATATATAAATCCACAAACTAAAAGAATACACTCATTTTTTCACCAAACAATAACTGCAACAGGAAGAATTAGTTCAACAGAGCCAAATCTTCAAAATATACCAACAAGATTTGAATTAGGTAAACAATTAAGAAAAGTATTCAAACCAGCAAATGGAAGTTTATATATAGATGCAGACTATTCACAAATAGAATTAAGGGTATTAGCTCATATTTCAAATGATGAGCATATGGTAGAAGCATTTAAAAATGGTCAAGATATACACAAACAAGCTGCTTCAAAAGTTTTTAATACACCACTTGAAGAAGTAACTAAAGAGCAAAGAAGTGCTGCAAAAGCAGTAAATTTTGGCATAGTATATGGAATAAGTGATTTCGGATTAGCAGGTCAACTTGGAATAGGAAGAAAGAAAGCAAAACAATATATAGATCAATACCTAGAATTATATAGTGGAATTAAACAGTTTATGACTGATGTTGTGGAAAAAGCAAAAGAAACTGGTTATGTGGAAACTTTATTTAAACGCAGAAGATATATTCAAGAATTAAAATCATCTAATTATATGGTGCGTCAATTTGGTCAAAGAGCTGCAATGAATACACCTATACAAGGAACTGCAGCAGATATTATGAAAATTGCGATGATAAATGTTTTAAAAGAATTGAAATCAAGAAATTTGAAAACTAAAATAGTGCTTCAAGTACATGATGAAATGATGCTAGAAGCACCACTAGAAGAGGTAGAAGAGGTTAAAGAGCTTTTAAAAGATTGCATGGAAAGTGCAATTACTTTAAATGTGCCATTAATTGCTGAAGTAGGAGAGGCAACTAATTGGTATGATTGCAAATAGGGCAAATTGGTGCCGTTTGTCAATTTGGTGCCGGTTCTCTTTTTGCCTTTTTGGCTAAAACCGGCTAACCAAGCGACATAGGACGAAAAAGGCAAAAAGAGAACCGACACCAAATTAACAAAATGGCTAAAACCGGCTAACCAAGCAACACAGAACGAAAAAGGCAAAAAGAGAACCGGCACCAAATTAGCAAAGGAGAGATTTACTTGAACGAAAGAATAATAAAAAGAATTAAGAAAATATTTGTGTTTTTTATAATATTAATACTAATGTTCACAGCATTTAAAATTACAAATAGAGTAGCAATAAAAATACTATATAAAAAAGACTATTCAGAATATGTGAGTAAATATGCACAAGAATATGGTGTTGAAGAAAATTTGATATATGCTTTAATAAAAGCAGAAAGTAATTTTGATCCTGATGCAGTTTCACATCAAAATGCACAAGGGTTAATGCAACTCATGACTACTACTGCTGAGGAAATTGCCAACAAAAATGGAATAGAATTAACTGATGAAAATATATTAGAACCTGATATAAATATAAATTTAGGTACTATATATATTGCAGATTTATTAGAAAAATATGAATGTACTGAAATTGCTCTTGCTGCATATAATGCAGGGAGTGGTAATGTGGATAAATGGATAAAAAATGGAATTATACAACCTGATGGATCTGACATTGAAAATATACCATTTAAAGAAACCAATACATATGTTAGAAAAATTATGAGAGATTATAGAATTTATGAGAGTTTAGATTCCAATATTGCAGTCTAATATAAAAAAATATCAAACTGGAATCAATTAAAGAGTTTAAACTTCAGCATTTTTTCGAAAAATTTCCCTGAACTTAAAATTAAAAAATAATTGATTTTTAATTTATAATATAGTAAAATGTAAATGAAATATGAAAAATAAAGGGAGGATTAGATGATATTATACCCAAATGCATATTTTAATAATGTAAGAGAAATAAAAGAAGAATTTCTTAAGAGAAACAATATAAATGCATTAATATTAGATGTAGATAATACATTAATAGATTATAATAAGAACTTGCCACAAGAAACAATAGAGTGGGCCAATAATCTAAAAAAACAAGGAATAAAATTATATATATTATCAAATTCAAATAAAAAAGAAAAAGTAAAATCTGTTGCAGAAAAGTTAAACATAGAATATAAGTATTTTGCGAAAAAACCATTTAAAACAGGTTTTAAAAAGATTCAAAAACAATTACAAGAAAATCCAGAACAAATAGGAGTAGTTGGTGATCAGATTTTTACTGATATAATTGGTGGAAACAGATGTAAAATGTTTACAATACTAGTAGACCCTATAGCTGAAAAAGATATTTGGATAACAATGGTAAAAAGACCAATAGAAAACTTAATTAAAAACAAATATAAAAACATAGTAAAAAAATAACAAAGGAAGGAATATAGCTCCAAAGGCTATATATTAAATAAAAGAAATGTATATAAATGATACTCATATATTATTTTATGTAATTGCTATTATATTAGGCTTAATAATAGGACAATTTACAGATTGGGTGAACCAAAGATTAATAGAAAAAAGAAAGATTTTTTCAAGAGAGATTATCACAAGATATAAAATTGATTTTAGGCCAAATTATATATTAATGACAATAACATCAATTATTTATTGTGGATTAATATATATTTTTGGCATGCAAGATAGTTTTATAGAAAACTTAAATTTAATTAAATATATAATATTAACTCCAATACTTTTATCTATATTTGTAATAGATTATAAATTACGAATAATACCAGATAGATTAAATTTAACAATTTTTGAAACAGGAGCTGTAATAGCATTTTTATATGGAATGTCAAATGTAGCAATAACAATTGATATGTTATTTGGCATGATTGCAGGTGCAGGAGTATTTTTAATAATTACATTAATAGGTAGTTTAATATATGGAAAACAGGCAATGGGTTTTGGCGATATAAAACTTATGGGAGCTTTAGGTCTATATTTTGGATTTACAAATATCATGTTAATATCACTTATGGCATTTTTTATAGGTGCAATTTTTGCTATAATATTTATAATAGGTAGATTTAAAAAAGTAAATGAATATATACCATTTGGTCCATTTATTGTAATAGCTGCATTTATAAGCATATTTGTACCATTTGAATTATTAGTAGATGTACTAAGAACTATATTCACACTTGGAATGTATAAAAAGTAAAAGGGGAGAATGAAATGAACCAAAAAATGCAATGGCTTAGAAATCAATTATTAAGTTTAAATTTACAGGGGATGATAGTAACAAATCCTGTAAATATAAGATATTTAACCAATATTCAGGCAGAAGGAATTTTATTAGTAACAAGAAAAGAAAACATATTTATAACAGATGGTAGATATATTGAAGATGTTCATAATACATTAACTCTTTTTGATGAAATTGTTGTATATGATGTAAGAGGGTTAACAAAAGATGATTATGAGAATTTCTTTATGTTTTGTGAAAACGTTGGATTTGAAGAAGATTATGTGACATATTCAAAATATAAAGAATATATACGTAAATATAAGATTAATAATTTAGTAGAAACAGAAAATATGATAGAAAAACAAAGAATGATAAAAGATGAGGAAGAAATTGGATATATAAGAAAAGCATGTCAAATTACAGATGAATGTTTTGAATATATATCAAATTATATAAAACCTGGGATGACAGAAAAACAAATCGCAAAAGAGATAAATGAATATTTCTATAAAAATTCTGATGGACTTGCTTTTGAAACAATAGTTGCATCAGGAGAAAATTCATCTAAACCTCATGCAATTCCTACAGATAGACAAATACAAAAAGATGATGTAATATTAATAGATATGGGTTGTAGAGTAAATGGCTATTGCTCAGATATGTCTAGAACAATTTTATTTGGTCAAGTTCCTCAATATGTGAAACAAATATATGATTTAGTGTTAAAAAATCAGGAACAAGTGTTAAAAGAAGTGAAAGAAAATTCAAATACTAAATTGATTGCTAAAATGGTTGACAATGATTTTAGATTAAATAATTATGATTTAATCCATGCTTTGGGACATGGAGTTGGATTAGATATTCATGAAGATCCAGTATTAAGCTTTAATTCAGAACATATTTTAAAGGAAAATATGATTGTTACAGATGAACCTGGAATTTATATTGCTGGTCAATTTGGTGTTAGAATTGAAGATACTATACGTATTACTAAAGATGGATGTGAGGTACTTACTAATTCGCCTAAATGACAAATTGGTGCCAGTTCTCTTTTTTCCCTGGCGGGCAAATTGGTGCCGGTTCTCTTTTTCGCGTCTGGGGTGGCAAATTGGTGCCGGTTCTCTTTTTCGCGTTTGGGGTGGTAATTTGGTGCCGGTTCTCTTTTTTACATTTTG
>CALXQP010000011.1 GCA_944390695.1 uncultured Clostridia bacterium | reverse complement strand
TACTTTGGTGCAAATACCAAATGATATTTGCAATTCCATGTACTGTGTGCTAAACTATTATTGTCTTTCATGACAAAATCCTCCTTTTTGATTTTATTTGCGGTTGGCGACCACATTTATTATATCAAAAAGGAGGATTTTTTCTACTCATAGCTAGAAGCTTTTAGAACCCCGCGTAAAACACGGGGTTTTCAATAGCCAATAAAAAGCAGAAACAAACTGCAATTTGTTTCTACTTTCGACTATGTATGCAACTTAGTCTTTGTCATTCATCTTTTCATCTCTTAATTGATAATTCTTGTCTTTTTCAGCAAGTAACATTTCAATTAATCGTAAGATTAAGTCGTATGATGACATAGTATGTAACCTCCTTTCCATCCTTAAGTAAGGATTGCCTTCTGTCAATGAAAAGGTTGGTAATATATTACAATATTTTACGATAAAAAACAAGCGAACATAGTAAAAATTTATAATTAATTTATAGTATAAATAAAATTAAATTACCTGGTTGCAGTAAAATTGCAATAAATTTAAGCTATGTAAGTCTGAAACTATGTGAAAATGTAGCACTTGAAAAAGACTAACAGGGCAAAAAGGTTAGTCTTTTCTTGTCTAATAATTAAGCACCCATTAGGGTGCTTATGCTTTAATTTACTTTTTGTAAACTATTAAAATAGTAATTATCTCCTTGTTTTTGAAAAACATATTTATATGTATCTAATTTTGAAATATCTATGTCATCAATATTAGAAACCTCTTCCTGTACTTTATTTAAAAATTCCTCATTACTATAGTTATAATTTGAATAAGCATCATGTGACTCCATATTATTTTTTGGCTCTAACTTAAAAAATGCAGGTTTAACATAAATATTTAAAAAGTCTCCTTGAACAGATGCAGATACAATTTTCTCCGCAAAAAAATTAGTACCTCCTCCAAATTCAAAGTTAGTATTATATCTATTTTGTTGTTCATCATATAATAATACTTCAGCACGCATTATTCTATTTGCATTAAAATCTTCATTTGAAAAATTAACATCACTTCCTAAAACATCTTCAATTGAATTCTTCAAAGTTTCTGTTGGCAAATAGTATGAATTTCCTGTCTGTAAAAATTCCTCATGACTATATGATTTTAAGTCTCCTTCTTTTAGATTATGATATCCTAAAACTAACTTAACTTTATTAGGCAAATTGCTTTTTTCTACATTTAAATACTCATAAAGTGTCTCTGC
Organism: uncultured Clostridia bacterium; assembly: GCA_944390695.1. GTDB lineage: Bacteria > Bacillota > Clostridia > TANB77 > CAG-508 > CAG-269. The sequence continues at coordinate 11,958 of CALXQP010000011.1, read as the reverse complement.
TGCTCCATCAACTTTTGCATATGCATTTTTTACAATATTATCATTAATATCTATTGATTTTTCTTCAGCTTGATTTTCTTCATGATTATTATTAACTGTATTTGATTCACCATCTAATTTTTCTTGTAAGTCACTTATAGTTTCATTTAGATTATTTACTTGAGATTCAAGTTCAGCAGACTTTTCAATTTCTGTTATTTTATCATTGTAAAGTTTATATATAAATATTCCCATTACTATTATTATAATTAATAATACTATTAAGAACAATGTTGACAAACTTATTTTTTCTGATTTCTCTTCTTCCATGTTCTCACCCCCTTTCAAAATAGTTAATTTGGTGCCGGTTCTTTTTTTCTTTTTCCTTCTGGCCTGCTTGGCTGGCTGGTTTGGGCGATTTTGTTAATTTGGTGCCGGTTCTCTTTTTGACATTATCTATCTTTACTTTGTTCTTTCATCTCAAACATATAAAAAAAATCTGCATGCATATTTCTAAAAACATCTATATTTTTCGCTCTTTCATACACATATTTTGCAACATCATATGCAGTTAAAACTTTATCATCTGAATCTGTTATAACATCCAAATTTGCTTTATCTATCATCATTGGCAAATTTACATCATATCCAGTTAAGCCTCCAATATTCGCTTTTTCAATCTGTCCTTTATTAAGCCTTACTCTAAAATACACTTCATCTTTTAATTTTCTAATCATCGCTTTACTGGCAAGTTCTTTACCAATCATGCTATCAGATGTAAAATCAGATATTTCTTGAAAATATTTTTTATATTCCTCTGGAATTTCCGAAATTTTTAACTCATTAGAAAATTTATAAATAAAAGAATTAATAATTCCCATTATACCTTTTCCACCTTTTGATACAGATACATTGGGTCTATCTTCAACTAATTTACTTGCAGCTCCTACTGTTGGAATTAATCCATTATTTAAGATACTATCTATATTTTTTCTATTAGTAAAATGAAAATAATCATTATTTATATCACATTTTTTTATATCTACTATCATATTAAATTCCATCCCTCTCTCTTTGTTCTAAGGACACTCATAGTGTTGAGAAATCTTCTATCCTCCTAACTTCTTACAAATCCTAAAATCACTATTGTTGCTCTAATTATATAATAAAATACCGAAATTTTCAATAAAATGTCCCTTTTAAATTTCGGTATTTTTTAGATTTTACCATCTTAGCCCTCTCAAGTTATATTCTAACTCCAATATCCTTGCGTTTGATTGGAGTAAAAATTATGAAAAATAGATAATCTGATTATTCTTAAAATATTTATTCATCAATCCTCTAAAATATTTTTCACCTTCTTCTCTTACTAACTGGTTATAAGTATATTTGCCTTTTCCTCTAACTGTCATAATTTCTTTATTATATAATTCTATCGCATTTGGAAAAGCCTCTTGATTTATCATTTTATGAATATAGCTATATGTCATAAATATAAATTCAAAAAATACTTGTTTTTTTGCTTTTTCTGTCAAACTATCACTTAAACTCTTAAATAAGTCAGCATATAAAGTTTTCCAATTATCTAATAAGATTATTGGAGCAACTAATATTCCTACTTTATATCCCGCTTCTGTCAATTTATTAATAGCTTCTATTCTCCCATTTAATCTTGATGTCCCAAATTCAACTTTATTAATAATATCTTTTGGATTCACACTCATTCTAATTATTATTTTCCCCTGATGATCTAAATTTAATATAGAATCAACCATATCAAACTTTGTAGGAAATGTAAGTTTTCCCTTTTTAGAATTTTTAAAATTTTCTATTGTCCACACCAAATTATTTGTTATTGTATTTTCCAAAATCAAATCACTATTACTCCCTATTTCAAACACATAATCTTTTTCCGCCTCACTTGCTGTTTTTATTATTTTCTCTAACATTTTCTCTCTATTTACAAATAACCTTAAATAAGAACATTTATTATAATTACACACCAAATAGCAATACATACATGATGCCGTACATCCAGAAGATGTATATGGTACCAAAAAGTCTGATACTTTATAATTTGGTATATATTTATGTGTTTTTCTAGTTCCAATTATCAAATTTCTTTTCATTTTTGCAAATTCTGAATTTTCTTTTTTTCTCATTTCTTCAATATTGTTATGATTATCAATAACCTTTTTAGGAACATTTTTGTATTTCTCTAATAACTCTTTTCCTAATTCATAATCTTGCACTCCATCCTCATAATATATATTTTCAGGAATAAACAAATTAACCACCTCTATCATTTAATTTTTTATTAAGAATTTTCTAACATAATTTATACTATATACAATAATCCAATTATTATTACAAAAAAAGAACCGACACCAAATTAAAAAATGCAAAAAAGAGAACCGGCACCAAATTAGCAAACCGGCACCAAATTGTCCAGTTATAGTAAAAAATTAACCACATATTTTAAAATACTGAAAAAAATGTTTTTATATGTTATAATACAATTATCAATAAAATAATTTGAATGGAGATTTAATATGGATATTGAAATTAAAGTAGATGAAAAATGTAATGAACCAAAAATTGTTATTTGCACAAATGAAGTAAATGAAGAGATTACAAATATTATAGATAGTATATCTGCTATTAATCAAAAATCATTGAAAGTATACAAAGATGAAAAAATGTATATTTTAAATCAAAAAGATATAGAAACAATTTATTCTGAAAATGGAAAAATATTTGTAAGATGTAATAATGAGCTATACATAGTAAAGAGCAGATTATATGAACTTGAATCTCTTTTAGACAAAAAAACTTTTGTTAGAATTTCAAATTCTGAAATAGTAAATTTTAACAAAGTTGAAAATATTGATTTTAAAGTTCTAAGAACTTTAATTATAAATTTCAAAAGTGGAAACAAATCATATGTTTCTAGAAGATATATACCAAAGATTAAAGAATTTTTAGAAATATAAATAGGAGGTGATTGAAGTGAAAAAAGAAAATATTTTTAGAAAAACTATAATCAATTCTTTGATTGGCTTTCCAATAGGAATAACTTTACTAATGATAAATTATATATGTATATATTTCATTTCAGGAGAAAATGTCTTTAAAAATGAGATTCTCCAATTACAAGATATTTCAACTCTAATTTTGCAACTTATTATAATTGGTTTGGCTTATTATATATCTTTCATTTTCTGCAATGTAATTGCTTATTTAAGTGAAACTAGAGCCACTTCAGACAAATTTGTAACTGAACATCCTTATAAAACAATAGTAATTATGCTTATATTTGGTATTTCAGTTACTATAATTCTTGCATTATTGAATTTTGAAATATTTAGCCAAAATATTGCAATGATGAATATTATATCTTTTGTAATAATTTTTGTATTATTTGGGGTATTTGTATTTATTAAATCTGCTATTGAAAGTAATTTAATTAGACAAATTAATCAAAAATTAAAAGAAAGAAATATATAAATTCAAGGAATCCATTTGGATTCCTTGAATTTATATATACTTGTGAAACTATTGTAGTACCTATATATGTAAAAAATTTTTTATTTTATTTAATATTTTCTTAAAAATATTTTCTTTATATCTTACTATTCGCATTTCTTCATTATTTTCTTCAGTAAAGTTTTCTTTTGGCTTATTTACAAATATATCAGATTTATACATTTGCTGCTTTTTCAACTCATTTTTTTGCCTTTCTTCATTTTGCATTCTTATAATTTTAGATTTCTGCTCTGGTGTTGCAAGATAATCTCTAAAAAGATTAAATAATATTGTTTTTGTTTCTGGTAGCATTTGTTGGTCCTTTAATTTTAACTCCTCATCTAGTTCATAATCATATTCTTCATTTCTATTTTTCTCTATTGTTTCAACAACTTCAAAAGGAATTTTATTGTATTCTTCTTCATTTAAATCTTGCAAAATTGTATATACTTCTGTATAAGCATTTTTTCGATTATTCATCTAAATTCATTCCTCCCTCTTTTGTTTTTTCTACTAATTCTCCTAATGCTGCATCTTCTCTGTCAGACATTTCTATATCTTTTAATGAACTAATTGATGCTTCTGCAATTTCTTTTCCTGTTCTTGATTTTTTTCCTCCTTGAAGTTCTAAACTAATCCCCAATTCTTCTAATCTCTTTATTTGCTCCTCAGTTACATATTCTCTGTTTTTTCTGTAGCTTGTTGTAATTTTGTTTTTTCTTTTTGCAATCTTATCTTCAGATTTTCGTTTTATGCATGATTTTTCTTCTTCGTTTTTTCCTGATTACGCTGCAAGACTCCCTATCTACTCTCTTTCCCTCCTCTTTGCTCCTCCTATTTCTATTCCTGCCAATTTTTCTAATTGCTCTATAAATTCTTGTGGTATATTTCTTTCTTCTTGAAGTTCTAAACTAATCCCCAATTCTTCTAATCTCTTTATTTGTTCCTCAGTTACATATTCTCTGTTTCTTCTGTATTTTCTTCCAATATGACTTTTTCTTTGTCCAATCTTATCTTCAGGTTTTAATTCTATCCCTAATATCTCTTCTTCACTTATTCCTGATTTCTTTGCAAGACTTACTATTGTATCTATTTGCACTATCTTTGACACGTCTACTCCTATTCCTGCCAATTTTTCTAATTGCTCTATAAATTCTTGTGGTATATGTCTTTCTTCTTGTAGTTCTAAGCTAATGTGTAGTTCTTGTAATCTGTTTATTCGCTCATCAGTTACATATTCTCTGTTTTTTCTGTATCTTCTTCCTATATCGCCTTTTCTTTGTCCAATCTTACCTTCAGGTTCTAATCCTATTGTTTCTATCTCTTCTTCACTTATTCCTGATTTCTTTGCAAGACTTACTATTGTATCTGTTTGCAATATTTTTGACACATCTACTCCTATTCCTGCCAATTTTTCTAATTGCCCTATAAATTTTTCAACAGCATTTCTATCATTTATTATTTCAATTTCTTCTTGTAATTCTACAAAATCTTTTAATAAACCAGTAAGTTCAAATAGCTCTGTAGTTTTATTTGAAAAGCCTCTTTCTTGAGTATTTCTACTTGTAGCAATTCTATCTGGTAACTCTATCTGCCACAAATCTATTTTACTTCCTATTCTTATTATTTCTTGTACTTCTTCTATTTGATTTTCATTTAATTCTTCAAATTCACTTTCTAAATATACTTCATATTTTCCCTGAATTTCTTTTAACATTTTTGCATATTCTGCCTCTTCTCTATCACTACTATTTATATTAGGCAAAGTTCCATCATGTATTTCTACCCAATCTACTATAAAACTTAGCATTTGTATATCATCTTTTTCAATAATTTCATTATCCCATTTTACTTTTAATGTATTATTTACTAAATCTATTACAATTGGTCTATTATCATCTTTAGTAGGATTGTCTGGATCTTCTGAATAAATTACCCTTCCTAATTGTTGCAAATATAGTATTCTAGAATTTTCGTTCATTGGTCTTAACCATATTATTCCATCTAGTCTCTCTAAGTGTAATCCCTCATTTGCTTTATTCATAACTAGCATAAATTTTGTTTCTTCTGTATCGCTGTTTTGAAATTCTTCTAATTGTCTGCTATTTTCTTTATCTCCATATTCTCCAAGCATTGAGTGGAAACTAGGAGTTATATCTGAACCATTAAAATATTCTGCTATTTGTTTTTCATAATCTGTTATTTTATCTCTTCCATTTTTTCTCCCTATTACATTTCCATCTTCATCTTCTAACCCTTCAATAATTGGTAAAAATACTATATATTTTCCACCTTTTTTTACATTTGCTTTTAATATTTCTGGTATTCCTTCTGCTTCTAATACGCTTCTTCTTAAGAGCTTATATTTTTCTAATTTTTCATTTCTATCTTCTATATCTTCTATTGAATTTATTTCACTTTCTAGCTCTTCAAAACTTCCATCTGTATTTAAACTATATGCACAACTAACAAGCTTAGGATTTACAAGTAAGCCCATTCTTATTGCATTAGTTAAACTCATATTTATTGCTATATGATCTCCTCTTACTGCTTCTGCATTTGTATAGCCTAATCTTTCTGCCATTTCATTTGCCATGTCTAATCCATCTGCATCTCTTCTTGGAGTTGCCGTTATTCCCAATACTTTTGTTGTTTGTGGCTGATTATCTATTAATTTATTTAATCTTTCTCCCCATTTTTCTCCACCTGTTCTATGTAACTCATCTAGCACAATAAAGTCATATTGTTTATTTATAATTTGCTTACCTTCTCGTGCAAGTAATGTTGGATATTTAGCAAATTTTAGGTTTGGAAATACATCTGCTATTATTGCATCCTTACTTCTTCCGTGCAGTATTTACTGGTCCATGAATGTATCTTATAATATTATCTTTCATTTGCTCTAATATTTCATTTTGAGGTGCTAAATAAAGCATTTCCTCATTTTGATGTTCCATTAATTGCTCTAAAGCAACAAAACTTTTACCTCCTCCTGTTGGTAATATTACTGAAGCAAACCTATTATTCTCTAATATTTCATTTGTTCTTTCTACAGCTCTTTGTTGATATGTTCTTAATTGTATTCCTGTATTTTGTACATCATAATACCCTAAAAATCTTTCTATTTTTTCAATTGATAAATCCTGATTTAAGCTTGATGTGTTTTCTAAGCTTTCACTACTTTCTGCCAATATCCTGTCATACTGCTCTAATCTTCTTGTTTTTATTGTTTCAGGTGTATCATTTTCTTCAATCTCAAAATCATTTTTTCTCATTACCAAGTTCAATAAAACTGTTGGTATTTCAGCTCTATCTATACCTTGTTCTTCTAACTTCTGATACAATTCTACACAATATTCATTTTGTATTCTTTGAATCAAGCTCTTTCTTTCAGATACCCTAAATTCTTCTATACCAATTTTTTGCCAATCATATAATGAAAATATAGCTTCTGCATAATATTCTTCTTTACTTATTGTTTCACTTCTTTGTGATTTCGAAAATGTGCCACTCATTATATTTCTTACATCTGATAACCCACCATTTTCTAGTACTTCTATTTGTTCTTCTTCAGATAATCCTTTTATTTTATCTATTAACTCAATCTCTTGACCATTTAAATCTAATGAAGTTGATTCACTAATTTTAACTCCTCTATTACTTTGTCTTGTTATTATTTCTGGCTCTATTTCAAAACCATTATTCTCTATATATTGGATAACTTCTCTATATCTTGGATTATTTTCTGTTATTTGAGATAACAATCTTGCAAATTCTTTTGCATTTGATTGAGATTTTGCTAAATAAAACATATTTTTTACAATAGAATTTGCTTGCCCATATTCTACTTTTCCACCTGCCAAATTATACATTTCTTCTATTGATATATTATCTCTTACTCTATAATCTTTTGGTTGTGTAGTTTGTTCTGACATTTCAAGACTCTTACCAGAATTCACAAAACTAACTACTTCTCTTTTTAAATCTCTAACTATTTGCTGGTCTTGTCCTTCTACTTGTTGTAATAAAGCAAAAATGTCTACAATTTCTTTTGGCACATCTATTATAGCATCTTTTTCAATATCTCCATAATGTATTAATTCTAGTGATGAAAATGCACTTCCTATTGTTTGTACTAAAAAATTATTATTTGCAGTATAAGGTATTAATGGCTCCATTCCTCCAACTCTTTCAAGTAAAGTTAATTTAGCAATTATTTTATTTTTCTCTAATGATTGTTCTTCATTTAATGATTTGTAATTACTAATTCTTGCAACTGGAGCTTTATATGTAATGCCTCTTCTTGGCTTTGCTTTACTTGGGTCTAATGCTTCTCCTGTAGTATATTTTCTTTCTATAGCTCTTTTTAGCTCTTCTTCTGTTGTACTATTATCTATTTCTGTAATAGTTTCTAAAAGCTTACTATCTCCTCTAATAGAAGAAACATACTCATCTACTCTTTTTGCTATTTCTTCTAACATATATTGCCCTGCATTTATTACTTTTTCTCCAAGCTCTCTTTTAGGAACTTTTACCATTACATATCTATCTTTGTAAAAACCTCTTCCATATGAAATAGAGACATTACCATTACTTGAAAGTGAAATACAATTTGTGTCTTTTCTATAATGCATTTTTATATGGTCATAAACTTGCTCTAAACTTATTTCAGCATCTTCACTATATTTAGGTGCTTTATTCTCAGCATTTTCTTCATATCTTTCTCTATCTGTCCTTATTCTTGCAATTTCACCTGCATCATCTACTACAGTCCCTGTTTCTATATCTTGATTATCTGCCATATAAAAAAAAAAAAAAAAATAATAGTTTTCTTCATCTTCTATTATATTAAAATTTTCTATATCAAATATATTTGCCATATAAACTTCTCCTTTTATTACTTCTATATATAATTATTTTATCACAATAGATAAAAAAATAAAAGATTTTCTATTTTAATTTTAGAAAATGTCAAAAAGAGAACCGGCACCAAATTGCTATGAGCCGGATTCTCTTTTCATTCTATAATATTTAGCAATCAATTCATCAAGTTCAATACTTAATTGATAAATAATACTGTAATCTTGTCCAGTAACAATACTTTCATTTAATTTATTCCTTAATTTACAAATTTCTTCATTTAACATACAGGTTCTCTCCTTTTTTACAATTATTTGTCTGTACATTTATAAATTAACATATTTTTACATCTGAGTCAATAAAATATTTCATTTTTTTCGATTTTCGTATGACCTTTTTACTGAAATTCTACAATATTTCTACATATTCTTGCAATTTTCAATATTATTATATTAAATATAACATTACTTATATTACTTTCTTATTACATTAATTCAAATATATTACAATTAGCTCTTTTTTATTACAGAAATAACCATTTTATTATCATCAAAAACCTCTTTTAAAATTTGTTCAATATATTGCTCATTAACTGTTGAAATTTCTTCTAAATAATCGAAACTGTTTATTTCTTTAAAGAAATCTGCTAAAAACATTCTCGCAATATCTGCAGTATTATTATATTCTTTTACATATTCTCCATAAATTCTTTTTTTAATTCTACTAAATATAGCCTCATCTATAGGATTTTGTTTCATTTCAGAAACTGTTTGTTTAAATTTTTCATATACTCTTTCAGGATCTGTAGATTGGCCAGAAATAAGAATATGTGCATATCCTTTTGCAAATTCATAATCTAAACTTGGTGTTACAAATAAAATTCCTTCATCATATAATTCTTTATATAATTTCGAACTTTTTCCTATAATCATATTTAATAAAATTTCTATAGCAATATGTTTTTTTACTCTTTCTTTTGTATCTGTAATTTGATCTTTAATTCCTATTGTAAATAAAGGTTGACTAACATCCATAGATTGTGTTATTTTTTCTTTTACAATTTCATGTTTTTCCTCTGGAAAAATTCTTTTTATTTCTCCATTAGCTTTTTTAGGTATTAATCTTTTTTTAATTTCTTCAAGTAATTTTTCAGGTTCAAAATCCCCGCAAATCACAATTGCCATATTTGATGGATTATAAAATGTATTATAACATTTGTATAAAATTTCTTTATCTATTTTACTTATTGTCTCAATCGTTCCTGTTATGTCTAATTTTACAGGATGTTCATAATACATTGCTTCTAATGTGTTTAGATATACTCTCCATTCTGGATAATCATCATACATCATTATTTCTTGTCCAATTATGCCTTTTTCTTTTTCTACATTTTCATCTGTAAAATAAGGATGTTGTACATAATCCATTAATTCATCTAATGCAGGATAAAAATTTTCTGTACATTCAAATAAATATGCTGTATGGTCATTAGTTGTATAAGCATTTGCTTCTACGCCTAGAGCTGTAAGAGTATCTAAACTATTTACTCCACTTTCTTGTTCAAACATTTTATAAAAAAAAAAATGTGCAACTCCTTTTGGCACTTCTGTTTCCTCTTTTTCTCCTGGAACTATAAATTTGCTATCATTAGATCCATAATTTGTTCCCCATATTACATATTTTTTTTGAATTCCCTTTTTAGGAATTATCATAACTGTTAAACCATTTTCAAGTTTTTCTATATATAGTTTTTCTTTTACTTTTGAATTTTCAATAATTTGCATTACTTGTCCTCCTTTGCAGTTTGATTATCTCTTAAAAAATATACTGTATTTATATTTACTGAATTTGCTACTTTTAGAATATCTTCTCTTTTTACTTTTTGGATTTTTTTCATATAATCATCTAATGATATTTTTTCATTTGTTAGTTCCTGACCAAAGAAATAACTAATTTCTGTGTCTTGCTCATCATCTACACTTTTTATTCCTGATATTATACCTTTTTTAGCATTTTCTATATCTTCATCTGTAAATATTCCATTTTTCATATCTTCTAATTGTTTACGTATTATTTGCATTGCTTTTTCATAATTATTTATTTCAATACCACATTTTATAAAAATATTGCTTTTATATTTTATATAACTTGAACTTGCTGTATATGCTAAACTTGCTTTTTCTCTTACTTCTTGGAACATCTTTGAATTTGCTGATCCACCTAAAATAGCATTATAAACAATAGCATCATATTTTTGCTCTTCATTATTTAAAAGCAAATCTAATCCTAAAACTAGTTTTCCTTGTGTTACATCCATTTTATCTATTATTTCATTTTCTTGTGTTTTTTGCTTTTGTTCTAATTTATTTATTACATATTTTGGTTCTCTTTCTACTAATTTTTGAATATTTTCATTTTGTTCAACAATTTCTGTTGCTCTATCTATATTTCCTGATACAAATATATCTATTTTGCATTCTAAAATCATTTTTTGATAATAATTATATAAATCTTGTGATGTGATTTTTTCTAAATCTTCTATATATCCAAATTTATATAATCCATATGGTTTGTCTTTGTACATTTCTTCTATACATCTCTCAAATGCATATCTTGCTTTATTATCTGCTTTTCCATCTATTATTCTTTTTATATTTTCTTTTTCTTGTTGTAAATATTCTTCTTTAAATACACCATTTTCTAAAAATGGATTAAATATTATTTCAAGCAATTTTTCTATTGATGTTTTCAACATATTTTCCCCTTTTTGTGGAAGAAAATTATCATTTATACTTTCTAAATAAAATTTTAGTATATGATTATCACCTGTTTTATCTAATCCACAATCAAAACCTGCACCATACATTTCTTCTAATTCTTGGCTTATTTGCACTTGTGTAGGCATGTTTTTACTTCCTCTCCTTAATATTGCTGATATTAAAGAATTTTTTGTAACATTTTCTCTTGTTAACTTCATACTTAAAAATACTGCTATTAAATTTGTTTTGAATTTTTCTGTTTTTATTTCATGTATTTTTATTCCTTTTTTTATTTCTTTTGCTTTATATTGCATTTTTATCATCCTTTCCATTTTTTGCTATTATATAGTATAATATATTTTCTAATATTTATGCAATACTTTTTGAATTTAAGTTTTAGTATTTTTTTATTTTCTTTTTATATTAATACGAAAAGAACTGCTCCTTTAATTTAGGGGTTGTATAATAAATGTTGGGGTGGTTAATAAAACTACTTCAACATTTTTATTATTTTTAATAAAAATATAGCACTTATCTTAAATACCTGATAAAATGTAATTGCAACCCAACATTTAAAGGAGGTATTGATAAGTGCATACTAATTGTATCAAAAATTTATTAAATTTAAAAGATGTTTTAGTAAAAAATATTAAAAATTTAAATGATAAAGTTGAAATTTATATTGAAGTTCCTAAATCTGAACAAACCTGTCCGTTTTGTGGCTCTAAAACTTCTAATATTCATGATTATTATAAACAAACTATTAAGGATATTCCTATCTATTTTAAACCTACTTATTTGATTTATAATAAACGTAGATATCATTGTAAACATT
>CALXQP010000010.1 GCA_944390695.1 uncultured Clostridia bacterium | reverse complement strand
GGTTGGGAGGGAAAAACTTGGGAAAATATCGAAACTTAAAATTTTAAAAAGGTTATAGCTTATTGCTGTATAGAATATCAACAAAAAAGAAATAGTTAATTACTATTTCTCTAGTCTTTTTTCATTTTCAATTATAGTCATGATTATTTGAACAGTTTTTTCAAAATCATCATTTTTCAAGATATAATCATATAATTTCAATTTAGATTCTTCATATTCAAGCCTACTTAAACGTAATTCTATATCTTCTAAGCTATCTCCTCTTTCAATCAATCTTCTTTTTAATTCTTCTTTTTCAACTTTTAAGAAAATAGTTACAACTTTTGTATCATGTCTCAATAATTGTATCAAATTTTCTGTTCCATTAACTTCAATATCTTTTATAATGATTTTACCACTATTAATCTTATTATTCATTAATTCTCGAGAAGTGCCATAATAATTGCCATGATGTAAATCATATTCATAAAAATCACCTTTTTTTATTTTTTCCTCAAACTCTTCTTTAGAAATAAAGTGATATTGAACTCCTTCCTCTTCCCCATTTCTTATTGTTCTTGATGTAAAAGATGGTAAAGATTCTGCTTCAGCAATTCTTTTAATTAGTTCTTTTTTTATTGTATCTTTTCCTGCTCCAGATACTCCTGATAATATTACTAACAATTTATTATATTCCTTTCTAAAAATCTATTTTTCATCATCTTCTTTTAGTTCTTCTGGTTCAATTATTTTAACTTTACCTTCAGCAATTTCATTTGCTGCAAGTGTAACTGCAGATTCCTCATCAACATCTGTTTTTACGTCAGCTCCACTAGAGATTTGTCTAGCTCTTTTTGAAGTTGCAATTACTAATTCATATCTATTTCTAGCTTTTTTTAAAAGTTCTTGTACAGTTGGTTTAACTATCATTTTAAATTACCTCCATTATATTATAAATATTTTAAACATTTAATCTTCTTGAACTGTTTGTGTAGGAGCAATATCTTTATCAACCCTACCAGCTACAGTTTCTGGTTGTACTGCAGATAAAATTATATGTCCTGAATCCATTATAAGAACAGCTCTTGTACGTCTACCACATGTAGCATCAATTGCAGTTTTTGCATCTTTAGCCTCTTGAATCATTCTTTTTATAGGTGCTGACTCTGGACTTACAATAGCTACAATTTTATTAGATGCTATAATATTACCAAAACCTATATTCACTAATTGCATATCTTTCAACCCTTTCTATTCTACATTTTGAATTTGTTCTCTAACATCTTCTAATATTGTTTTAATATCTACGACTCTATTTGTTATCTCAATACTATTTGACTTTGAACCAATTGTATTTGTTTCTCTATTCATTTCTTGAATTAAAAAATCCATTTTTTTGCCTGTCGGTCCATTTTGATTTATCAAATTTCTTAATTGAGATATGTGGCTTTTTAATCTTGTTGTTTCTTCTTCTATAGAACATTTATCAGCATAAATTACAACTTCTTGCATTAATCTTAATTTATCTAATTCTTCTGTTTTTAATATTTCTTTTATCCTTGACTCTAATTTTACTACATATTCTTCAATAAGTCCAGTAGATAAAGTAATTATTTCCTCTGTTTTGACTTCTATTTGTTCAATTTTTGATAAAATATATTCTGAAATTTTATTTCCCTCATTTTGCCTCATAACTAATAATTGATTTATTGCATCTTCTGCAACTTGAAGTAATTCTATTTTTATTTGATTATCATCTAAATTACTTTTTATTGTTAATACATCAGGAAATTTTGTTATTTCTGTTACTTGTATATTTGCAGAAATATTTTCCTCTTCTGCTAATTTTTTTAAATTTTCTATATACATTTTTGCAAGTTCAGTATTTATTCTTATATCATTTCCATCTTTACTAAAATTAGAGAAAGAAATAAAAATATCTACTTTTCCTCTTTTTATTTTAGATAAAATTAATTTTCGTATTTCATCTTCTAAATAACTTATTTCTCTAGGCAATTTTATATTTATGTCTACATATTTATGATTTACAGTTTTAATTTCTACTTGATATTCTCTTGAATTTATAGATAGGCTGCTTTTGCCATATCCTGTCATACTATTTAGCATAATTATTTTTCCTCTTCTACCTTTTTATTTTTCCTTTTTGTTTCCTTTTTTATTGGTTCATCTTTTACAATTTCTTTTATATCACTCAAACTTTTTAATTCTTCTCTTTTCTGATTTGTATATATAAAAGCAATTTTTATTATATAATATGAAACAACTATATATATTCCCATTTGCATATATGTTGTAATATCACTTTCTAATATTTTAGGCATATGTTGTATTAATAATATAAATACAGAAAATGCAAAAAATTCTATTCCATTTAAACCTATAGATTTTATTTTTTTTCTATAAGCAATCTCAAACATAACTATTGCTATACCTAAAAATGATATGCTTGATATTTGTATATATCTTTCTAAAACATTTAATTCAAGTTGATTATATAATATGTTAAAACATAATATATAAATTGTTAAAATTATTGCATAAGCAAAATTAATAATTGCATTTCTAATCATTTTTTTATTATTCATTTGTATCTCCTTATTAAGATTCTAATTCATATCTCATTATACTTAATATATTTAATGAAACTGTTTCTGTTCTTAAAATCCTATCACCTAATGTAACTGTTCGAGCTCCATTTTGCTTTAACTTCTCAACATCGTCTTCATCTAAGCCGCCTTCTGGCCCAATTATAACTGCTATTGTTACATTACCTTTTTCTTTTAATTTATTTTTTAAATCTAATAATTCATTTTTTATAAAATTATCTTTTTCATTTTCATAACATACTATAATTGCATCATATTTTTGTTTTAATTTGATTATTTCTTTTATATCTATAATATGTCTAATTTCAGGAATCATATTTCTTCCACATTGTTTTGCTGCACTTTCAGCTATTTTTTGCCATCTTTCAATTTTCTTATTTTCAGTTTTATTATCTATTTTTACTACACATCTTTTCATATTAACAGGTATTATTGCATTTGCTCCAAGCTCAACTGATTTTTGAATTATTAACTCCATTTTATCTGATTTTGGTAAACCTTGGTATATATCTATTTTGATATTATCTTCTATATTTTCTAAATTTTCTATTATATGTGTTAATATATTATTATCATTAATTTCACATATTTTGCATTTATATGATATTCCTGTTTCTTGATTACATATTTCTAAAATATCTCCAATTTGTTTTCTCAATACATTTTCTATATGATTTACATCTTCGCCTATTATTTTTATTTCTTCATCTTCTATTTGATCTGTTTTTACGAAAAATCTTGGCATGTCAAATTCTCCTTTAATGCATATATTATATTATATTTTCTCGTAAATATCAAGTGTTTTTTGATTTTAATCCAGGTCTAGTTATTATAAATTTTTATATAATAGAAAGACATATTTCTTACTATATAAAAAATCCAACCCTTTAATTAATAAATAGGTTGGATTTTGCCATTATACTATTTTCTTTTTTTTACTTTAACCAATCTGGATTTGCCAAATACCAATCAATTGTTTTAACAATTCCTTCCTCAAATTTAGTCTTAGGTAACCATCCTAATTCTTTATTAATTTTTGTAGGATCAATTGCATATCTAAAATCATGACCTTTTCTATCTTCTACAAATTGAATTAGATCTTCTGATTTTCCAAGACGTTTTAAAATAAGTTTAACAATATCAATATTTTTTCTTTCATTATGTCCACCTATATTGTATCTTTCTCCAGCTCTTCCTTTATGGAATACAAGATCTATTGCTTCACAATGATCTTCAACATATAACCAATCTCTAATATTAGCTCCTGTACCATAAACAGGTAATTTTTCATTATTTAAAGCAAGTTTAATCATATGAGGAATTAATTTTTCATTATGTTGGTATGGACCATAATTGTTTGAACAATTTGTTACATTTACATTCATTTTATATGTTTCTTTATATGCAAAAGCAATTAAATCTGAACTTGCTTTTGATGATGAATATGGGCTACTTGGCTTAATTGGCGAAGTTTCTGTAAAATATCCACTTTCTCCCAAAGATCCATATACTTCATCTGTTGAAATATGTACGAATTTGTTCTCTGAGCCTTCTCCCCATGCTCTTTTAGCTGTTTCCAACAATGTATGTGTTCCCATTACATTTGTTTGTGTAAATACAAATGGTGTTTTAATACTATTATCTACATGTGATTCTGCTGCAAAATGTATAACACCATTTATGTCATATTTCTTGAAAACTTCTTGCATTTTTTCAAAATCACAAATATCTGCTTGTATAAATGTTATCTTATCTTTTACTTTATCTAAATTTGCTAAATTGCCAGCATATGTTAATTTATCTACAACTATTACATTATAATCTGGGTGCTTATTTACAAAATATTCTGCAAAATTTGCCCCTATAAATCCTGCTGCTCCTGTTACTAATATATTTTTCATTTTTCTCTTCCTTCCTTTGGTAATTTAGTGCCGGTTCTCTTTTTTCTTTTTTGCTCCCGGCTCGCTTGGCCGGCTGGTTTTCGCTATTTGGTCAATTTGGTGCCGGTTCTCTTTTTTCTTTTTTGCCTTTTGGTCATTTTATAAATTTTTAAATAAATCTGTTTCTTTCAATTCTTTTAATGATGGCCATTTTGCATCTTTTTCAGAAGTAATTAATTCTTCAATTTTTAAATCTCCAAGAGGCCATTCTATTGCAACATCTGGGTCATTATATTTTAATCCACCTTCAGCTGCATGATTATAAATATCATCACATTTATATGAAAATTCTGCTTCATCTGAAAGAACTAGAAATCCATGTGCAAAACCTCTTGGTATCATAAACATTTTTTTATTTTCTTCTGTTAATATAACACCTTCCCATTTTCCATAAGTTTTGCTACCTGGTCTTAAATCAACTGCAACATCAAACACCTCACCTTTTATGCATCTTACAAGTTTTGCTTGAGTATTCTCTTTTTGGAAATGTAAACCTCTTAAAACTCCTTTTTTGGATTTTGATTGATTGTCTTGTACAAAATTATAGTTTAAACCAATTTCTTCAAAATCAGGCTTACTATATGTTTCCATAAAATATCCTCTATTATCTCCAAAAACTGTTGGTTCAATAATACAAACACCTTCTATTGATGTATCAATTCTCTTAAATTTTCCCATTTGAATTCTTCCTTTCTAATATCAAATTATTATTCTTCACTAAATCTATCTTCTGCAACATCTTTTAAGTAAACACCATAATCTGTTTTCATGAATTTTTCTGCTAAATTTGATAATTGTTTAGCATTTATCCATCCTTTATCAAATGCAATTTCTTCTGGACAACATATTTGCAAACCTTGTCTTTTTTGAATAGTTTGAACAAAACTTGCTGTCTCAATTAATGCATCATGTGTTCCTGTATCAAACCATGTCATTCCTCTTCCTAATTTTTCAACTTTTAGTTGTCCTCTTTTCATATATTCCTCATTAACTGTTGTTATTTCTAATTCTCCTCTTGCAGAAGGTTTTACATTTTTTGCAATATCTATAACTTCATTTGTATAGAAATACAATCCTGGTACTGCATAATTTGATTTTGGAGAAGCAGGTTTTTCTTCGATTGAAACAGCTTTTCCTTCATTATCTATTTCTACTACACCATAAGCTCTTGGATCTTTTACATAATATCCAAATATTGTTGCTTCATCTTCTCTTTCATTTGCTTGTTTTAATTTTTCAGCAAAATGTTCTCCATAAAACATATTATCTCCTAAAATCATAGCAACATTATCTTTTCCTATAAAATCTTCTCCTATAATAAAAGCTTCAGCTAATCCATTAGGTTTTTCTTGTGTTTTATATTCAAATTTCATTCCCCATTGACTTCCATCACCTAAAAGCTCTTTAAATGTTGCAGAATCTCTTGGGGTTGTTATAATTAATACTTCTCTAATATCTGCTTGCATTAATACTGATAATGGATAATATATCATTGGTTTATCATATACAGGCATTATTTGTTTTGATATTGCTAATGTTAGTGGATATAAACGTGTTCCACTACCTCCTGCTAGTATTATTCCTTTTCTTTTTTTCATAAAACTCACTTTCCTTTCTGACAATTTGGTGCCGGTTCTCTTTTTGCCTGGCTACTTTGGGCCGTTTTGTTAATTTGGTGCCGGTTCTTTTTTTGCCATTATTTGCTTTCTAATAAATATCTATTAAGTCCATCTTTCCAATCTGGAACTACTATTCCACATGCCTTAAGTTTTTCTTTAGACATTTGAGAATTAAATGGTCTTTTAGCTTGCGTAATTTTCATCATTTCTATATATTGTTCTGTTGTAACAGGATTTACTTTACACTTAATTCCTTGTTTCTCCAATATTTCTTTTGTAAAATCATACCATGTTGTATATCCTTCATTTGTTGCGTGATATATACCATATGGAATTTTCTTTTGAATTGCTTGATAAATGATTTCTGCTAAATCTTTTGCATATGTTGGACTTCCATGTTGATCTGATACTACATTTAACTCTTCTTTTGTAGAACCTAATTTAGTCATTGTTTTAACAAAATTATTTCCACCTATTCCATATAACCATGCTGTTCTAAATATATAATATTCCTCCATATTTTTCTCAATTTCTTGTTCTCCATGTAGTTTAGTTTTTCCATATGCTGTTACTGGAGCTTTAGGGTCATCTTCTTTGTAATCTTTTGATATATCTAAATCTCCTCCAAATACATAATCTGTTGAAACATGTACTAATTTTACACCTAATGCTTTTGAAGCTTTTGCTAAATTAGCAGGTCCATCTCCATTTATTTTATCTGCTAATTCATAATTCTCTTCAGCTTTATCTACTGCTGTATATGCTGCACAATTTATTATATATTCTGGCTTACATTCTTTTACATAATTGTATACTGCTTTTTCATTTGTTATATCTAGTTCTGCTACATCTGTTGCTATTACTTCATTTTCTTTTTCGAATTTTTCTCTTACTTCTTTTGCTAGCATTCCATTTGCACCTGTTATTAAAATCTTCATATTATTTATCATTCCTTTCTAAAAATAAAGTATTATTTAAAAGTCCATTTTACGCATAAATAATATCATTAAATTTTTAAAAAAACAAGCCTTTTCTGGAAATTATTATTCTTCTTTAATTATTATTACTATCTAAAACTGATATCATTGACATTAAAAAAAGAAAACTCTTACCAATAGGTAAGAGAAAGATATATCTTTTTTAGCAAGAAAGCAGGAAATCATCCGATCTTTACAATGTAGACACTGTTGAGGGTGCCCACCTTGTAAATATGATTCCCCATGTCTGATATCTCCCGGACTACGCTTGTAGTCACTCCGAGGAGAGTCGGCTTGCCATTCAGGAACTCAATCTTGCAGCATTCGTATCGCTCTCCAATTACGGGCAGTGCACGAGAAATGGCCATATAGACCTTATCGTTGGAAACCACATCGTCAAACCAGACTGAGTTGAATTCCCCTTCCACACCTTTAAGGGTGTAATCGGTTTGCCATCCGCGATCCCTCTCATAGACAACCTCGTATACCTTGCCAATGATCAAGTTGGTAGGTTCGGAACAGGGATAGTAACTGTCTTTGCCACCATTGTAACGTACTTTCTTTGCCATAGAATTTTCCTCCTTGGGTAATTACCCTCAATCGAATTGTTTATATGCCTACTGATGCAACGGAGCTACAAAATGTTACATCACTTATAATTATATCATATTTACATAAAAAAGTCAAAAGTATACCTTGAGTATCAGCATTTAATGAATATTCTTTTTCTAAATTCTATTTTTATATTTTTGCAAACAAAAAATCAACCAGATTTTACTTTTCTGATTGATTGTTTGTTGTATCTATCTGTTCTATTAGTTCGAGCAGAAACGTCATTGGTGCGGATGAAGGGACTCGAACCCCCACGCCGTTGGCACTGGTTCCTAAGACCAGCGCGTCTGCCAGTTCCGCCACATCCGCATATTTAATTGACAATGTATATAATAACACAATTAATATATATTGTCAATAATTTTTTATTAGTTTTGAAAATTTTCTTTCAGCAGGCAATTTGGTGCCGGTTCTTCTTTTGCCTTTTTGGCTTTGGTCCAAAATAATCATATATTTAAAATCACAATAAATGCCCCTGCTATGCTTAATATAGCTCCCAAAATTTTAAATCCACTTGTAGCTTCATTTTGATCTCCAAAATTTTTAAAAACTTTTTTTGTAATAATTCTAGCATCATAAACAAAAATTACTCCGACAAGAATAATTAAAGTTCCTATTAATTTTAAAATAATTTGTAACATAATATCAACATCCTTTTTATTATTGTAATAGCCTAAAAACAGCACAATTCAAATTTCTATTCTTGAGCCAAATTTATCTTTAACTAGTTCATATAATTTTTGATTTTTTTCTTTTTGCAATAATGGGTCATCTTCCATTATCTTAATAGCTAATTTTTGCACTTTTTTTAGAATTGCTATATCTTCAAAAAGATTAGCTATTTTAAATTCAGGAAGACCATGTTGTTCTGTACCGAAAAAGTCACCAGAACCTCTTAATTCTAAATCTTTTTCAGAAATAATAAATCCATCATTTGTTTCACACATTACTTTCATTCTTTCTTTCGTTGTTTGTCCATTTCCATCAAATTTTAGTATACAATATGATTGATATTCTCCTCTACCAACTCTTCCTCGCAATTGATGTAATTGTGCTAGTCCAAATCTTTCAGCATTTTCAACTACCATTATACTTGCATTTGGAACATTAACTCCAACTTCTATAACTGTTGTTGCAATTAAAATTTTAATTTCTCCATCTTTAAATTTTTGCATAATTTCATCTTTTTCTTTTGCTTTCATTTTTCCATGTAAATAATCTACACTATATCCACTAAATATTTCACTTTTATATTTTTCTGCTAGTTCTATAACAGATTTTAAGCCCATTTCTTCATTTTCTTCTACTAATGGACATACAATATATGCTTGCCTTCCTTCATCAATTTGTTTTTTTATAAATGAATTAACACGTTCTTCCATATTTTTACGAACTGCAAATGTTTCTATTTTTTTTCTATTTGGTGGTAATTCATCTATTATAGATATATCTAAATCCCCATATAATATAAGTGCTAATGTTCTAGGAATAGGAGTTGCAGACATTGCAATAATATCAGGATTTTCTCCTTTTGCAGATAGTGTACCACGTTGTTTTACTCCGAATCTGTGTTGCTCGTCTGTTACAACTAACCCAAGATTTTTAAATACTACATTTTCTTCTAATAACGCATGTGTTCCTATTAAAATATCTATTTCACCATTTTTAAGTTTTTCTAATATTTCATTTTTCTTTTTTCTAGTTATACTTGATATTAATAATTCAGTTTTTATTCCTAAACTTTCTAAAATTCCTTGAAAACTCTCTAAATGTTGAGCTGCAAGTATTGCAGTAGGAGCCATTATTGCAGCTTGATATCCAGATTTAACAGCTTTATAAGCTGCAATCATTGCTATAACAGTTTTTCCTGAGCCAACATCACCTTGCAATAATCTATTCATTGGCTTAGTACTTTCCATATCATTATCTATTTCTTCTAATACTCTTAATTGAGCTTTCGTAAGTTTAAATGGCAATATATTTATTACATCAGACATTTTTACATCTTTACTAAATTGAATTCCATTATTATCATGTTGATAATTATTTTTTAATTTTAATAAAGCTAATTGCATTGTCAATAATTCCTCAAATACTAGTCTTTCACGAGCTTTATTGAAATCCTCAAATTCATGAGGAAAATGAATTCTTTCTATTGTACTATTTATATCCCATAAATTGTTTTCTTTTAATATATATTCTGGCAAGGTTTCTGGTAATTTACCTTTAACTTCAGCTAATCCATTTTCTATAATCTTTCTTAATATTGATTGTTTTAATTCATATGTTAATGGATATATTGGTATAATTTTTCCCGTATTTTTACTTTGATCTATTTCATCATATACAGGTGAATTCATTTCAAATCTTGAACCTTTTTTAGTAATTTTCCCAAAAAATCTGTACATTCTTCCAGTTTGAAATTTATCTTTTAAATATCCTTGATTAAACCATGTTATATAACAAGTCCCTGTTTGATCTTTTACTATTAATCTACTTATTATCATTTTTCCTTTGCGTAATTCATTTATTCTTCCTGTCGGCATTGCCTCTATGAGTACATCTTCACCATCTACACATTCATATAAGTTTTTAGGTTTACTTCTATCTTCATAATCTCTTGGAAAATATGTTATTAGATCTTTTAATGTATATATATTTAATTTATTTAATAATTTCACTCTATTTGGTCCTACAGTTTTTACATATTGTACTTCTTTATTTAAATCTACCATACCATTTTCCCCCATATTTTACTATATAGAAACTTGAATCTAAATTTGCAATAATTTAAAATCTAGCCCATCTGCACTAATTAATTTAAAATCAATTCCTTCAAATTTTTCATTAATAGCATCTTGTATAGAAGGACCATGAAGATGTCCATAATAACATCTCGTAACATTATATTTTTTCATTAATTCTACAAATTGCATTTCTTGCTCTGTATTAATCTTTGATTTTGTAATTGGAGGATAATGCATAAAAACAATTTTTTCCTTATCTTCTCCATATTTAGAAATACCATCTTTTAAAGATAATTCTAATCTTATAAGTTCTCTATTAATTAATTTTTTATCAATTTCTTCATCAGTAATATTCCAACCTCTAGTACCACAAAAAATTTTATTTTCAAATTCATAACTATTATTATACAAAAAATCAATATTAGTAAAATTATTTTCTTGTAAAAATTTCTTCATATTTGTAACAGTTGTCCACCAATAATCATGATTTCCTTTTAATAAAATCTTTTTGCCTGGCAAATTATTTATATATTCAAAATCTAATTTTGTATCTTCTAAATAAGTTTCCCATGAAAAATCACCTGGTAAAATTACCAAGTCATTATTAGTTACTTTTTCTTTCCAATCTTTTCTTATTTTTTCCTCATGACCTGCCCAATTATCTCCAAATATATCCATTGGCTTAGAATTTTTAAAAGATAAATGCAAATCTCCTATTACAAATACTGACATTAAATTTCATCCCTTTCTTGCTTGCTCAAAGGCACATATAGCAATGAAAGCCTTGAGAAATATCTTTTCATATTTTTATTTTATAATTTTAAATTTGGTACAGCATTTAAAGTATTTTCTGAAATATTCCCATTTAAATATCTGTAATAACCTGCTGCTCCTATCATTGCAGCATTGTCTGTACATAATTTTAAATCTGGCATATATATTTTAATATCTTTATTCTCTAATTTTAAAAATTCGCTTCTTATATGTGTATTTGCAGAAACTCCACCTGCTAAAACAACTTTCCTTACATTTGTCATTTCAATAGCTTTTTCAATATTTTCTATAAGTACATCTGTAACTGCTTTTTCAAAACTCATACATAAATCAGCTTTATTTATTTCTGGATTTTTATGATGCAAATTTATTACTGCTGTTTTTATACCACTAAAACTAAAATCTAAATTTTCGAAATGTGTTTTTGGAAAATCAATTGTAGGTTGTCCTTGTTGAGCAAGTTTATCTACTTTTGGTCCTCCGGGATATGTTAATCCAATCACTCTTGCAACTTTATCAAAAGCTTCTCCTATTGCATCATCTCTAGTTTTTCCTAGTACTTCTAGATTACAATAATCTTTTATATGTACAATTTGAGTATTTCCTCCTGAAGTAAGCATACAAATAAAAGGTGGCTCTAAATCTTTATGTGTAATGTAATTTGCTGCAATATGTCCTTCTAAGTGATTTACTCCAACTAATGGTTTATTTAATGCATATGCTAGTCCTCTACCATAAGATACTCCTACTAATAATGCACCTACTAATCCTGGTCCATATGCTGGTGCTATTACATCTAAATCTTTAAATGTTAAATTTGCATCTTCTAATGCTTTTTTTGCAACTCTAGATATGGCTTCTATATGATTCCTTGAGGCAATTTCTGGCACTACTCCTCCAAATTGCTCATGAATTTTTATTTGTGTATCTATTACATTTGATAAAACCTCTCTACCGTTTTTTACAACGGCTACAGAGGTTTCATCACAGCTTGATTCTATTCCTAAAACAATTATATCCTTCATTTTTAGTTTCATTCCTTCCACAAGGCACAATTCTGGTTTAAAATTATAATTCTTTTTCAACTTTTCTTCTATCTTAATCCAAATATTGTCATTGCTAAATTTAGTATCCAGCTTGTCATTTCACCTATTATTGGTGAAATTAATCTTCCTGCAATTCCTGTTATCCAAATAATTAAAAACAAGAAATAAAACATTTGCTCATGCTCAATAAACCATGATTTTGCATTATATGGTAATATAGGTAGAAATATTTTTGATCCATCTAATGGTGGCAAAGGTATTAAATTAAATACTCCTAAACCTATATTCATTGTTATAATATAAACAATTATTGCTATTATTATTTGACCTATATTACTAATAAAAAATGCCGCTCCTGCAAATCTTATTATTGCACAATAAATTAATGCAAATATTATTGCAGTTATAAAATTCATCAATGGTCCTGCAAATGATACTATTGCATCTGCCTTTTCTACAGATATATTTCTATTATAATTTCTTGGGTCTACTTGTACTGGCTTTCCCCAACCTATATGAGCAAATAACAACATTGCAAGTCCTAATGGATCAACATGCTCAAATGGGTTTAATGACAATCTTCCTTGCCTATATGCAGTATCATCTCCTAATTTATATGCAGCAAGTGCATGACCAAATTCATGTACAGTTATTGCTAATAAAACAGCAGGTATTGATAGTAGTAAATCTATTATCCCCCCTGTACCATAACTTAATAGTGACAATATGACTAATATTCCTATTAGTATATATAAAGTTCTTCTATCAAAATTAAATCCAAACATAATTTTCCTCTATTCTTTTATTTTGTTAATTTAATAATTTCACATGTCTATTATACCATATTTTTAAAATTTTTCAATTAATTATAGAGATATTTTTATTATTATTTTTGTTAACAAATATTTTAGAATTAGAACTTTAATTTAAGAGGCTAAATAAGTGAACTTGAAAAAATAGCAAAACTAAAAAAAGAACAAATAAGAAAAATTGAAAATTTTTCTTTAATTTGTTCTTGCCCGATTTGAGTTTTCGACTATAAGGAGAAAATCTCAAAGGGCTAGCGATTGTAGCTTTTTATATAATAGGAAAGTATAACTTTCCTATTATATAAAATTAGTGCAAAGAAATTTCTTGACACTAATGAATAACTTAATTTATTACTCTATATGAAGAGCACTTTATGTACTCATGAGACTACTTATTTTTTATTATATCAGTAACTGTTCTATATGTATAAAAACTGCCAATAACAAAATTTGCTGTATCTAAATCACCACTCATAGCACTAACTATAGCATCTTCTAAACTTTTTTTATATATCTTGTCAGTATTTGCATAATTTTTCATACATTCATATAATTCATCATTTGATGCATAGGTATCTGGATTATTTCCCGAGGTTAATATAAATAAAGCATCTTTGTCCTCAGCAATTAATTTCAACATTTTATTATAATCTTTTCTTTTTAATATTGAAATAATATAAACCCTTTTAAATTTTGTATAATACATTTTTACCATATCTTGCAAGTTTTTTATTGCTGGTTCGTTATGTGCACCATCATAAATAATTAATGGTTTATCATTTAATTGTTCCATTCTCCCTTTGTGTATAACTGTTTTAAAACCATTTTTAATGTTTTCTAGTCTAACATGATATCCTAATGTATTTAATATTTTAAACACTTCTATACATAAACAAGCATTATGAATTTGAACTTTTCCTTTTAGATTTATAACGATATTTTTAAAATTTTTATAATCAAAATATTGAAAATTATTATCAAAATAATAATTTGAAATGTCCGACGTGTTAATAATATGTAAGGTATTAT
>CALXQP010000009.1 GCA_944390695.1 uncultured Clostridia bacterium | reverse complement strand
TCGCCACTGCGCACAACCAAAATTGTAATTATTTTTCAACCTTTTACATAATTTATTTTCAATTTGCATTATAACTTATAAAAAAATAATTGTCAAACTCGTTAAATTCTAAGTTTTTATATTTTTTCAAATGCATCATAAAAAATGCCAATCATAAAATTTCAAGATTTGTTCTTGCCCGATTTGAGTTTTCGACTATAAGGAGAAAATCTCAAAGGGCTGCGATTGTAGCTTTTTATATAATAGGAAAGTTTAACTTTCCTATTATATAAAATAAAACAATGATATTTAAAATTCATATAAATCTTAACAATATCATTGTTTTAAATATTAAAAAAATCCTAAAATAACTTGTTTTAAATTTCTATCATAAAAGTAATTGTTACCATGCACAATTCATTGTAAAAGCAATTTTCTTTTGATCTGTTTCTACACTATAAATTGGTAGTAATTTCTGAGTTGCAGAAGTTTGCAATACATTTATAGAATTTATACTTGCTATTCCAACCAATATTGCCACAGTTAATATTGACACAATATAAGTTTGTATTTTTTCTTTATTAAACACTAAAAACATTTACATCACCTTTTTAACTATATGCTTATTTTTATTTTGTATGATTAATTAATTTACAATTTTCTATTAGTTACATAATTTTCCTTTTTGAATATGTATAGTCTATTTGGATATACTATATTTAAAAAAATTCTTGCTATACTTCTCTTATATCAAGTAAAACGAGGTGATTTTATGTATTTATCTGATGCAGTTAGAGATAGAATTAGATATTATCAGAATCAAAAAAATATGAGTCTTTGGGCCTTGTTTAAAGCCTCTGGTGTACCTATGTCAACACTTGCAGCATTTATGAGCAAAAGAACTGAATTAATCAAATTAGATACATTACTTCATATTTGTGAAGGTTTTGGTATTACTCTAACAGACTTTTTCCAAGAAGATGTATTTAAAGAAGTCGAACAAGATTAATTTATAAGAACAAATAAGAAAAATTTTCAATTTTTCTTTAATTTGTTCTAGCCCGATTTGAGTTTTTGACTATAAGGAGAAAATCTCAAAGAGCTAGTGGTTGTAGCCTTTCATATAATAGGAAAATATAATTTTCCTATTATATGAAAAAATAGTTCCGGTACTATATTGGAACTATTTTTTATATTTTCTCAACTTATTTTTATCATCTTCACTTACTCTAGAAGATTCGCATATTTTTTGAATAGATTTATTTTGACTAAACCTGTCTAAATTATTTTTTAATAAATATTTTTCTGTTTTTTCCTTTTGCTTAACATATGCTACAGAAATTAGCCAAGCAATTGCCATTTGCACATAATATTCTTTATTTTTTATTTTATCAATATTTTTCAATATGTCATCAATATATTCTTCATTTAAAAAATAATCTAAATACATTACTAATGCAAATCTTATTTCATATTCTTTATCTGAATTAATATATTGTTCTAAAAATTCCCACATTTCTTTCATGTATTTTTTAGTTATTTTTAAATTACTACATGTTGTATCACAAACTGCCCAATTATCAATTTTAGGTATAAAACTTTTTAAATATTTAAAAGTTTCTTCAATCGAAATTTTTGCATAACCTATAACTAAACCTTGTAATAATATCTCTTCATAATATTCACTATTTACATCTTTAAAAAATTGTTCATAATTTTCCTTTGCAATCTTTTGTGCCATTTTCCTTAATTCAGGTATCCTTACTCCTATTATATTATCTACATTTGGACATAAACTACTATGAAATTTTTTGTACTCCAAATCTTGTTTCTTAAATAATTCTTCTCTAACCTTATCCATATTTAATCCCTTTCAACCTCAATATCACTTAATTTTCTTACAAAATTATATCATATTTTATTTCATTTTTAAACTATACAAACATTTTATTTTCTGTAATATTTTTGTAACATAAATGTAATATTATTGTAATACACTTTTATAACAAAATATTGTATAATATATTTGACGAATTTTTATACAATATGCAGAAAAATGGAGGAACAAATGAGCATCGAATCTGATTTACGAAAAGATGGAATTAGAGTAGTTGATATCCTTGACACAATGACTATAAACCGAATTGCTCATAATATTGCCAAAAAGTTATGTGATACATTCCCTGAGCTTTGTTTTAATGAAACTGATTTATTTACAAAACTTTCTAGGCTAAATATGTATAGAGCTGTAATGCCTGAAGGTATGGCGGAAGCAAACTACTTTTATAAAAATACATCAATATATTTTAATGAAAAAATTGCTCTTGAGGATCTAGAAGAATTTGCAATCCATGAATGTATACATTATATTCAAGAGGTCAAAGATAAAAAAAATAATCTTATTAGAATGGGCTTATGTAATTTTGACAATTTCAAAATTGTAGGTATGGGTTTAAATGAAGCTGCAGTTCAATATATTACATCTAAATTAATAGGAATAAAAAAAGACTATGTTAAATATTTTGGTGTTTCTTTTAGTACAATTAGTCCATCATATTATCCATTAGAATGTAATTTAATTGAACAAATGGCATTTATAACAGGTGACTCTGTTTTATATGACAGTACTTTTACAAGTAATGATAAATTCAAAAATAAGTTTATTGAACTTACTTCTGAAAAAACATATGATGATGTAGAATATTATATTGATCAAATTCTTGAACTAGAAGAAAATATTATTAGATTAGGAAATAAATCTTCAGCTTATGATGAAAGAAATAAAAAAGTTGATAAAATAGTTTCAAAAACTGATAACTACAAATCTAAAATTGCTGAATATTTCGAAAAAGCTCAAAACTCTATTTTCAAAAACTATTTTGATAAAGCTTTTAGAAAAATTACTAATCTTGAAGAACTTGATAATTATAGAAGAAATCTAGATTATTATAGAAAGTTAATTGGATATACTGAAAATTACACTTTCTTTGATAATTACTATACAGAAAAGATGTCTGAATTAGAACATAAATCTAACGTGCTTGAAAATGGAGGCATCGAAACTGCTCTTGAACGCAAGAAAACTAATAAATTTGTTTCTTGGCTAAGAGCAATCAAAAACTTCGTTACCGGAGATAAAATACATAATTAACAAATGATTTGTAAAATACAAATGACAATTTTACATATGATATTTTGCAAGTTATATATACAAAAGATTTTACAAATGATGGTTTTACAAAAGAATTTTAAAAATTTATTTATACAAAAGATATTATACTAATGATATCATACTTAAGATAACATACTAAAGATATCATACTAAAGAAATTATAATATATTAATAGGAAGAAAACTTGAAAATTTTCTTCCTATTTTAGTTTTTATTTTTTATTTAAATAATCATCTATCGAATTTGCTGCATCTCTTCCAGAACGAGCTGCCCATGCAACAGTTCCTTTTGAGCCTGCAATATCTCCTCCTGCAAAAATTTTAGGATTTGAAGTTCTATTTTTATCATCTATTTGTATATAACCCCATCTATTTAAATCTATACCTAATGATTTAACAAATTCTTCTGGCATTGAACCTAAAGCCATAATAACATAATCCATATCTAATATATAATTACTATCTGGTATATTTACAGGAACTTTTCTGGTTTCTCCTTCTTTTTGCATAAGTTCTGTTTTTATTAGTTCTAGTTTTTCAACTTTTTTATTTCCAATTATTTTTACAATATTATTTTGAAATAAAAATTGAATCCCTTCTGTTTTAGCTTCCTGGATTTCTTTCACTTCTGCTGGCATTTGTTCTTCTGCTCTTCTATAAATTACTCTTACCTCTTGTGCCCCTAATCTTTTAATAGTTCTAGCACAATCCATTGCAACATTTCCTCCACCTATTATTGCAACTTTTTTATTTGTATAGTCTGGATGATTTTGATGTTCTAATAATTGGTTTCCTCCATATACACCTTCTAAATCTTCTCCATCAATTCCCATTTTAGTAGTAATATTAGCTCCAAATGCTAGAAAAATTGCATCATATTCTTTCTCTAATTCATCTAAAAATAAATTTTTGCCAAGTTCTTTATTATAATTTACATTTAAACCTAAATCTATGATTTTTTGTATTGTTTGTTTTACAATTTCCTTTGGTAATCTGAATTCTGGTATTCCATGTATTAATAATCCACCTAAATAATCATATTTTTCATATATTGTAACTGAATATCCTTTTTTCAATAAAAAAGCACTTGCAGTAAGACCTGCAGGTCCTCCACCAATTATAGCTATTTTTTTGTCTTGATTTTTAGTATTTTTTTCTGCTATTTTATAATTTTCTTTTATAGCTATATCTCCTATAAATGCTTCAAGTTCACCTATACTTACTGGACTTGATTTTATTCCTCTTACACATGAACCTTCGCATTGTTTTGTATGTGGACATATTCTTCCACAAACTGCTTCTAATACTGTAGTTTCTGATAATATTTCATATGCTTTTTTATAATCTTTTTCTTTTACAGCTTTTATAAATGCTGGTATATTATTTCCTAATGGACATCCTTTATTCGAACATGGTTTTACTGGGCAATTTAAACAATATTTTGATTTTTCTTCTATTTCTTTTATGTTTTCCATTTTCCTCTCCAATAATATTTTTCTTCATTTTATATGTTTTTCTCTATTTAGTCAATTATTCCGACCAGTTAGACCATTAAATCATTTATATAAAATTATTAGATATTTTTCATTTTTTCCATTACTAATTTTAAATCTTTTATAAAATCAATTTTCTTAGTCTCATCTCTTAAAAGTGCAGCAGGGTGCCAAGTTGGCATATATAAAATTCCTCTTTTTTCTACCCATTTTCCTCTACTTGTTGTAATTCCATATTCTTTACCTAATATATTTTTTAAAGCTATACTACCAAGTAAAACAATAACTTTTGGTTTTACTAAAATAACTTGATTTCTTAAATAATCTAAACAAGCCATAGCTTCATCTTCTTCTGGATTTCTATTAGATGGTGGCCTACATTTTACAACATTTGCAATATACACATTTTCTCTATTTAATCCTATTGCCTCAAATGCCATATTCATTAATTTACCTGCTTTTCCAACAAAAGGAATTCCTTGTATATCTTCATCAGCCCCAGGTCCTTCTCCTATAAACATTAAATCTGCATTTTTATTTCCTGTTCCAAATACTACATTATTTCTTGTTTTGCATAATTTACATTTTCTACATTGACTACTTTCTTTTTCTAATTCTTCCCAATTATCATACATAGCTGCTCTCCTTATATGTTTATACTATATTCCAAATATCTTCATTGTATTTTCATATGTAATTTTAGCAACTTCTTCTATAGAAATTTCTTTTAAATCTGCTATTTTCTGAGCAACAAATTTTACATTTCTACAATCATTTCTTTTTCCTCTGTTAGGCTCTGGGCTTAAATAAGGGCTATCTGTTTCTATCAATATTTTTTCAATTGGAACCATTTTTACTACATCTATTGAATTTTTTGCATTTTTAAAAGTAATTGGTCCTGCAAAAGAAATATAATATCCTAATTCTAATGCTTGTCTTACCATTTCTTGGTTTGGTTGACAGCAATGAAAAATTCCAGTTTTATTAACTTTATAATTTTTTATTATATCAATTGTATCTATAGATGCATCTCTAGAATGTATTACTATTGGCAAATTTAATTTATTTGCTAATCCTATTTGTTTTATAAATGCTTGTTTTTGTAATTCCTTGTTTTCTTTATTCCAATAATAATCTAATCCTATTTCTCCTATTGCAACCAATTTTTTATTTTTATTTTGAGTCACTATTTTGGTGATTTCAGCTATATCTTTCCACAATTCTTGCTCAGATTGTGGAATATCATTTGGTGATATTCCACAAATTGAATAAATAAATTCATTTTTTTTAGATAATTCTAATGACATTAAAGATGATTTTATATTATAACCTGCACATACAATTTTGGTTATTCCAGATTTATATGTTTCTTCTATAATTTTATCTCTATCTTCATCAAATTTTTCATCATTATAATGTGAATGTGAATCAAAAAATTCCATAATTAATATTCATTCCTTCCTCAAAACACAAATCTGTTCAACCCTCTTACATTTTACATTTGAACCATAATAACACTTGCAACTGCATATTCTTTGCAATGTGAAATACTAATATCTATTAAATTGGATAATTTATTAAATTTTTCATTCAATATTTTCACAAATGGTCTTCCATTTTCATCATTTAAAATTTCTATATCTTTCCAACCAATATTATATTTATTTTGTAAATTTGATGATATTGCTTTAAATGTAGCTTCTTTCGCAGCAAATCTTGCTGCATAATGCTGATATTTTTGAGCCTTTTTGCTTTCACAATATTTTATTTCATTTTCAGTATATACTTTTTCGCAAAATTTTCCTTCTGTACTTTCTATACTTTCTTTTATTCTACTTATTTCAATTATATCTACTCCTGTGCATATTTTCATGTTTTTTTAACCTTTCAGACTGCAATTATTTTTATTTTATAATTTTGTTGTTATTTGGCTAAAAACAAAATATTTATTGCATTAATTATAAGTGTAATTATAAGAATTAATGTTATTATAGTATTATTTTTAGCACTTTTTTCAATATTCATTTCTTTATATAAAATATCATATTTATTTTTTGTATCAAAATAGATTGTATTAAGTTCTAATACATCTTTTAAATATTGATAAAACATAGAACCTGTATCTTCTATTGTTATTTCATTTATCCATAAATTTTGGGTAAATTCTATAAATTCTTTTCTAGTTTTATTTATTTTTGTCCCTTGTTTAAAATCTAAATTTATCTTTTTTAAATATAGTTTTGTATAAATTGCCAATATATATGAATATAAATATTGTTCTTGGAATTCTTGTGGAAATACTGTATAATTATTTATATCACAACTTGAGGCAAATAATGTAACACCTTGTTTAGTTACTCCAAGTTTTGCATATTTCCATTTCGAAATTATTTTCATATCATCTTTTGAATAATTTACACTATTATCACTTGGCAAAATATTTAAAAATTTCATATAATTTCCATATATTTTATCAAATTCATTTGTATTATTCCAAGCTTCTTGATCTATACATACATATGAATATGTTAAAAATCTTTCTGTATCAATTTCAAGTTTCATTGATTCAGTTGTTGGACCTGTTAGACCTTCTATAAATTCTCTAAAATATTTTACATCATCAAAAAGATCTGTTTGTACTCTTATATTGTCATAATTATTCAAACTTGCAAATTCTTGATTTATATCTCTGAATTTATAATTAAAATTTAATACATCTGCGAATTTGTCACTTTCTTCTATATTTGTTTTTATACACAAAAAACAGATTCCTGTATTAAAACAAATTATCTCTACTTTAGGAATTTTAAAAAATATACCATTTCTATCTTCTGTTTTCCCTTGAATATCTTTTTTTATTTCATATTCAAAAATTGTGCAAGGATTTTTAGCTAATATAGCTGCTTTTGTATCTAATGGTAATTCATCTAATCTAGTTAATTTAGTTTTATTATAATTAAAACTATTAAACATATAATCTCTTGCTCTATGTGTAAAATATGAATATATTCCTAAATCTTTATCTTTTCTAAATATTCTTAATTTACAATTTTTATCTTTTAATAATCTTAATAAATATTTTATATATTTACTTTCCTTTATAACATAAGGATATATAAAGTATGTATATTGATATTTTGTCTTTAGCTCCATTTTTAGTTCATCCTTTCTCAAGGTATATTAAATTTTATTTTTTATTATTTGTTATATTATTTATCACAATAATAATTCATATTTAAATCTTCACCTAAATGCCATTTACCTATAAAGTCAATTTGCAAATTTTCTTCCAAATTATATTTAGGTGAAATTACTTCTTTTCCATTTTCATCTAATGAGCCCCATAATCCATCTTTTTTAACTGCTACAAATCCATATTCATTTTGTTCTGTTGCATCATCATATATGAATTCTGTTATTTCATTACCCTTTGAGTCTACATATCCATATTTTCCGTCTTTTTTACTTAAAAATATTTTATTATCTTTTAATATCTCTGTATTTTGCTTTTCTTCACCTTTTAAATCATAATATTTATATTCATCACCTATTCTCATTCTTATATATGATTTATCAGTATTCATTTCTGTAAGTATTCCCATTACTTTTACATCAAAGTTTTCATCAATTATTGATGTTTTATATTCAAGATCTTCTGCTAAAAATAAATTTGAGTCTTCATTATAAGTTATTCCTGTATAATCAAAATTTAATTTAATATTTTGGTCTGAATCTATTATTCCATATGAATCATTTTGTTTTGCAACATAAATTCCATCTCTTACTTCTCTTAAATCTTGATATTCAGCATCTATTAATATATTTCCTTCTTTATCCATTTCTCCACATATATTATCTTTTACAAATATAACACCTTTTGATGTAACAGATTTTATATCATCAAATCCTTCTTCTAATATTGTTTCTCCAGAAGAATTAATTAGTTTTAGTTTTCCCTCTTCTTTTACCAAATAATATTCTCCTAAATATTTTTGAGAAATTTCTTCATATTCATTTTCTAATATTTGTTTTTTAGTTGCACTTATTACTCCATATTTATCATTTTCATCTATTGTGATATACCCATCTTTATATGTTGTTCCTAAGCTTTTTATATCTTTATAATTTGGCTCAATTATTATACTTCCATTATCATTAACTAAACCAACTTTTTCTTCTTTTTTGATTAATATACTATTTTCCATTTCACTTAAAACAGTAATTTCATCATATTCTGTAGGTATTAATTCTTTTCCATTTAGATCTATTAATCCATATTTTCCGTCTTTTTTTATTCTTAATATATTTTCTTCATACCATGTATTACCATTTTTATCTATATTTTGTAATACTTCTATTTGTTCATATCCTGTTAATATTTCTTCATTTTTACTATTTATTGCTTTTGTTTTATATTCACCTGTTTCTTCATTTATATCATATGTACATATAAATACATCTCTTGTATTATTGGGAATAACTATCATTTCTTGATATGCTGGCTCTATTATTTCTTCTCCTTCTTGATTTATTACTCCCCATTTTTTATTTGCATATAATGC
The DNA here is from genome assembly GCA_944390695.1 of uncultured Clostridia bacterium. Lineage (GTDB taxonomy): Bacteria > Bacillota > Clostridia > TANB77 > CAG-508 > CAG-269. The sequence continues at coordinate 53,856 of CALXQP010000009.1, read as the reverse complement.
AAAATATTTATTATCTCTATTTATTTTTTCTCTTTCATTTAATACATTTCTTACCATAAATATGATCATTACAAAAACTGCTATTGCAATTATTACTGCAAATACTTTTTTATAGTTCAGCTTTCCTTCTGTTTCATATCTTTTTCCCCTTGCCATATGTACCTCCAAATTATATTTTTTCACATATACACTATATCACAAATTATTATAACTTACAAGCAATTTTTAATTCAAATATTCTTTTTTTGTTAATTTTAAAGAAAAAAGTACAATTGATAATGTAGATAAAAAATTCCCATTAAAATAAGCCTTAGACTTATTTCTAAATCTAAAGCTTTTTCTGTTTTAAATTTTCAAAATTTTCATCTATTTGTAACGTTCTATATAAGTTTGAATAACTATAGCCTCTACAAATGGACTTTATCTATAATATTCTTATTTTCTTGTTAACTTACATATAATTATACTCATATCATCTTTAGCAATTCCGTAATTATTATCAATTGATTCATTTAAAATAATATCTGCAATTTTTTGACAATTTTCAGTTTCTATATCTTCTAACATATATTTAACCCAAAGTTCTTTATTTTTATATTCCACATTAGAATCTATTATTCCATCACTACACATAGCCAAAATATCTTGATCTTGAATATCTTTATCATATGTAGTTAAATTAATATTATTTAAGATTCCTGCCGGAAGGCTCAAAGATTTAACTATTTGAACTTTTTTATTATTTTTAATATATGTTGGGCATGCTCCATTTTTTATAAACTCTATTTTTCCATTATATAAATCTATAATTGCAATATCTAAAGTTGCAAAAATTTCCTCATTTGCATTCATAATAGTAGTATTTATCAAATCAATTGAAGTATCTTTATCAAAACCAGACATGAGTAATCTTTCAAGCATTTTAATAGCAATTTGACTACTTTTTCTCGCTTCAGGTCCTGAGCCCATTCCATCACTTAAAGCTAGTAGATATTTTCCATCATTTAATCTTATTTGCAACATACTATCACCAGAAACAGGGCTATCATTTTTAATTTTTGAAGCTTGTCCTATTTGAATTATATACTTATCTTCTGATAAATAACTAAATATCCTTTTTCCTGTTTTATTAAGTTTTTTAGTTTTTGCATCATTTTTCATTAATTTTTCATTCAAACTTTTTTCTAATACTTTTTGTATTTTATCAGCATCTGTATTTTCACTTATTTTACTATCTTCTCTTAAATATACATCTATAAAATATCTATTATCTTTTTTATTAATTTCAATTCCTTCAACTAAAATTTCTTTTATTTCAAGTGCTGAAATAATTTTCTTTTTTTCTTCAGTAAAATTTTCATCTTGTTCAATATCTTCTTTTATTTTAACAGCAATACTTGAAATAGCTTTTGAAACACCATCTAATTGTGCTTGTACATTTTTCTTGCTTGATTTAACCTTTTCTTCCCAAATGAAATTCGATTTACTTGTTTTATATGCATAATTTACAGCTTTAACAATTTGCTCTATATTTTCATTCATTTTTTTACTAATATTTTTATTATCATATTGAACAATATAATTATTAAATTTAGCAAATGTTTTTAATAAATCATTTTTATCAATTTCTTGTTTATCTAATAAAATGTCAAATAAGTCATATACAATTTTATTATCTGGTTTTGACATATCTTCATAAAGAATATTTTCTTCTAATCCGTCTAAATTATTTAATAATTCTGTTATAAAAGAATCTCTATTTTTAAAATATAAGTTTGTCTCATTTTTTTCTTGATATGTTTCTGCCATATCTTTAATTGTTTCTGAAACCACATTTAATTGATTTATTGCTTCTTTACTCTGTTCCAATCCTTTTTTACTATATTCAGGAAGCATATTATCACTTTTAACTAATTCTTCAACATTTATTCCAGCACTTTTTGGAATTGCAAGTAGCCCTAGTGAAGCAATTAAAATTTCTTTAAATATGATTACATTTGATGTATCTCCATTTGCTGCATAAATTAATAACAGATTTCCAATTAAAAAACCTATTATTACACCAGGTCTTCCAAATTTATTTAAAACACCTGCTATCATTCCTGAAATAGCATATACTGCAACTATAATAGGATTATTTTGAGCAATTATCCCAAGTGTAGCACCTATTGTTACACCTGTTGTTGCACCAACTAATATTCCATTTTTCCAGCCCAATATTAATACAATTAATATACTTAAAATATTTCTTACTGATAAGCCTAATATTGTAAAATCTCCTAAAGCAGATATAGCGACAGATATTAATAAACTTGCTCCAATTACTTCTTCTATAGAAAATACTCTTTTTTCTGCAATTTCTTGTATAACTACTAAAGAATTTACAAATATTTTATAAAATACTACTGAAAATATTGCTAATGTTATATGTAATAACATATCTCCAATTGTAAATTTAGTTAATAATAATTTTGCTATCATTACTAATAATACACTTACAAATATATGTCCAGCTATTTGTATTTGTTCATTTTTATATTGGTCATTCTCTTTTGGAGGTTTTATACATATTAATATTAATAACATTAATATTATTAATATATAATTTAATCCTCCTACTGTTCCTACACCTATAATATTACCTAAAAGTCCTGTTAATACAACAACTACTGCAGGAACACCACCTGATAAAGAAGCTCCAACTATTGCAATACTAAAAGGTGAAACTTCTTGTCCCATATCAATTGTTGATATCATAAATGATATTATATATATAATTATATTTTTAAAATTTACCAAATTTTTAAGTATTTCTGTTCCTTTGTTATTTTTTGACATCCTTACCACCTCATGTAATATTTTAATCCTTTTCTTCCGTATTTTTTGTCTTTTTTGGTATTCTGTCTCAAAAAAGTTTTTTACATTATGTGATATTTGTTTTTTTATCCTCTTATTTTTCTATGTTTTGTGTTTTCTATTTTATTATAGATTGTCGAAAATTACAAGTTTTTTTATAGATTTCTAAAAATATTTATTCACCATATCTCATTTTAAACATATAATAAAATAAAAAGCATAAATTGTTTAGAGGTGATAATATGTCAAATAATATGGATGACTTACTTGCAAATGTTAAAAAAATGGTTGATAATGGCACTATACCAAATGACATCCAACAAATGATGAATAATTTACAAAATTCTTCTAATGGTTCAAATAATAATTATAATAAAAACACAAACAACTCAAATTCTAGCCAAGATTTAAGTAATTTATTAAATCAAGTATCTCCTGAAATGATTAGTAATTTAAGTAATATGCTTAATTCCAGCAATCAAAATTCTTCTAATTCAAGTAATGGAAATAATTTCAATCTTGATATGAATACTATTATGAAAATGAAATCAATAATGGATCAAATGAATAATAAAAATGACCCTAGATCTAATCTTCTTTATTCTTTAAAACCATATTTAAGAGATAGTAAAAAAGATAAAGTTGATCAATATGTAAATTTACTTAATATATCAAAAATTACTGATATTATGAATCATAATAACAATAATAATGATAAGAATAAATAATGGAGGAATTATAAATGACTAGATTCCCTAGTGGATATGGCTTCCCTTTTCAATATTACCATCCTTACTATTATTCTAAAGCTAAAATGAATCAATATTATAATACTCAAAATTATCAAAATTCACATTCTCAGCCACAATCAAATATTTGTCAACCACATCAAGTAACTGAGCCTGTTCAATATAATCAAGTTCAACAAACTAATAATCAAAAACATAAGAAACCTAATGATGTTGTTTGGCTTGATTTATTTGGTATTAAATTATATTTTGATGATGTTCTTATTCTTGGTCTTTTATATTTTTTATATAATGAAGAAGTTAAAGATGAAGGATTATTTTTAGCTCTAATTATGTTGCTTATAAGTTAAATTAAAAAGTATCAATTACAATTTCTTCTCCAACAACAAACACATAAGCATGTTTAATCATATCTTCTTCATCTTTATTGATTTCTCTAACAATATTAGAAATACGTAATTGGACGACATCTAATGTACTAGCACTAATAATGGCTTCTTTATTTCCCTTAGCTCCTGCATGTGCAAGACCTCTAAGATTACCAACAACAATAATATTATCTGTTGCAATAACTTCAGCACCAGAATTTACATCTCCAATTACAACAATACTTCCATCAACTTCAATTTTTTGCCCAGAACGCAAAGAACCTTTATGAAAAGTTGTCTCAGATGTGCAAACATTTCTTTTATAACTTCGTGTTATACTATGTAGCCCTAACGTTGTAGGGCTATCAAATCTTACTTCTACATCTATCTCTTTTTTTATAATCTGCCTTATTTCTTCTATTTCTTTATTTTTTAATATTTTACCAGTAACTCTTATAGGTGTTTTTTCTTCTTGATACATCTTTTTTAAAGCTCTTACTTTTTTTACTAATTCCAATAATATTTTTTCTTGTGTTACATTATCTTCAATTTTTATTACTACTTCATCAGTTCTTAAGTTCACACTAACACCATTCATTATTAAACATCCTTTCTTTTATCTACCTCATTTGTTCAACAAAAGGTATTGCTGTTATACTTTCATTAACTTCAGTTGATTCATTCATTCCAAAATATTGAGCAAGTACATCTCTTGCAACTTCAGCAGCATAATTACCATGTCCTCCATTTTCTATCATTACAACAACAGCAACTTCTGGTTTTTCAAATGGTGCAAAACATACGAACCAAGCATTTACAATATCTTTTCCATTTTTATCAGTTCCCGCTTCTGCAGAACCTGTTTTACCAGCAACTTCAATATTAAAGTTCTTAAAAACTCTATATGCTGTTCCTCCTGCTTCACTTGCTGCCATTCTCATTCCTTCTTTAGCAACTGCTATACTTTCTGGACTTATAACTAATCCATCATCTGATGTATCTACTCCTAGTTTTTCATTAGTATATGCTCTTATTTCATCTTTTGGTATTTCTGTACCATCTGATTTTAATACTGATTTTATAATAGTTGGATTTACAACAGTTCCTCCATTTGCAATTGATGAAATATATTTTGCAATTTGCATAGGTGTAAAATTATTATCACCTTGTCCTATTGCAGATTGAAGAGTTCTACCAGGTGTCCATAATTGTTGTCCTTCTTTTGAAGCTACTATTCCAGCTGATTCGCTAGGTAATTCTATACCTGTTTTTTTACCTAATCCAAAATGTAAAGCATATTTTGTTATTGGTTCTATTCCCATTCTATCACTTGTTTCATAAAAGAAGTAATTACATGAATGTTGTAATGCTTGTGTTACATTTAAATATCCATGACCTCTATGATAACTTGTATAATACCAACATTTTGGTTGATAATCTTTATATTTTCTATATACACCTGTATCATTTATTTTTTCTTTTGTAGTAATTGTGCCTGTTTCTAAGCCAGCAATTGCTGTTATCATTTTAAATATTGATCCAGGCTCATATGTTGCTTGAATAGCTTTATTTATTTGTGGATGTGCCTCATTATCTCTTAGATATGCCCAATGTTCTTGTGATATTCCACCAACAAACCATTGTGGTTCATATGTTGGATAACTTGCAGTTGCCATAACCTCTCCTGTATTTACATCCATAACAACAGCTGCACCACCTTTAGCATCATAAGTTTCTGCAAAACCTCCACTTTTAATTTTGTTTATACAATTTTCTAATGCTGTTTCTGTTACTTTTTGTAAATTTGAATCTATTGTAAGTACAACATCACTTCCTGCAATAGCATTTTCTGAAACATATTCTCCTGTTATAGTTCCATCAACTGACATCTCTACTTGTTTTTCTCCATCTTGTCCTTTTAAATATTTTTCAAATAAATATTCTATTCCTGTTTTTCCAATTATATCATCTATATCATATTCATCTTTTTTCTCTTTATATTCTTCATCAGTTATTTTTCCTGTATATCCTAATACATGTGCAGCTAAACTGCCTTGCAAATAAGTTCTCCCTGCTTTTGTTGATATACTTATTCCAGGGAAGTCACTATTTCTTTCACTTATTTGTGCAACTACTTCTTCATTAACATTTTGTGCTATTGTTATTGATTTTGTCGCACTATAACCAGTTGTTGCAATTAAATATCTAAGTACCATTATTTTTCTCATATCTTCAACATTTTCACTTGATATTTTATATTTATCTTTAAACTCATAAAAAGCTTCTTCAGGAGTTGCGTTTTCATCAATTTTATATTTTTCTTTCCAATCAGATAATTCTTCTCCTTCTATTGTGAATTCAAATGGATTTATTTTTATTGGAAATTTGTCCTCATATGGTATTTGATATTTATCTAATAAATTAACTAAATTTAAAAGAGATTTATTTAACTCATCATTTGATATATTTGTTTTATAAATTTCTATATTATTTTCAGTTTTTACCCCAGCAAGTTCATTACCTGATCTATCAACAATAGATCCTCTAGCAGCTTTTATTGTAGATACTCTTGATAGTCTTGTATTTGACTGTTCCCTATAGCTTTCTCCATTTACAACTTGCAAATTGAATAATTGAGCAATCAATACAATTCCAATAATATATGTAAAAATTGTTATTATATTAAATCTAAAATTTGTTTTGTCATCTCCAATTTCTTTTTCCCATGGTGTTTCTTTATTTAAACTTATTCTATTATTCAATTTAGCACCAACCTTCTTTAAAAGTATCTTGTTAATATTCTATCTCCTTTTATTTCACTTTCTATCTCATATCCTGTTAATTTCATCAAAGGATATAATATTATTATTAATAATATATTATATATTACTTCTATTGATAATACTTGTATAAATTGCAATACATCTATATTTACCCCTATTACAATATATTGCATGAAACACAATATAACTTCATAAACTATTGTGCTTACTACACCCATTAATAATACTGTTATTCTACTATCTTTTGAAAAAGTTTTATCAAAAAGCCCTCCTAAAATTCCTATAATTGCTAATGCAATTGATGTTAATCCTAATGTTTTTCCTATCCATATATCTATAAATATCCCAAATATTATTCCATAAATTATTCCTATTCTTGTCCCCATATATAAACCTATATATAGCATTAAAATTACAAATAAATTTGGCATTATTCCTGCTATTGTAAAATTACTAAAAAATATAGTTTGAAGTAAATATATAAATATAAATGTAAGTATTAATATTACATGTATTAATATTTTTTTCATTTATGTTTTCCTTTCATAACTCAAAACTACTATTTTGCTATTGATTTGTTATTACAAGTACTGTTTCTAATTTTTCAAAATCTACAGCAGTTTCAATAGTAGCATAAGAATCAGTTTTATTAGCGCCTTCATTAACTTTCTTTATTTTTCCAACATGAATTCCTTTTATATAAATTCCTCCAAGCCCAGATGTTTCAACACTATCACCTTGGATAATTCTTGCATCTGTAGCAATATTTGAAGCACTTAATATTGATTTATTTTCTATTGTACCTTTACAAATCATTGTATCTCTTGTACTACTTGCTAAACAACTTGTATTACTAGCACTATCTACTATTGTTTGAACTTTTGCAGTAGTTGGAGTAGTTGAAACAACATATCCTACAAGCCCCTCTTCAGCAATTACATTCATTTTCTCTTTTACTCCATTATCACTTCCAATATTTATTACAATAGTTTTTGAATAATTACTTATATCTCTTGAAATAACCATTCCAGGAACTGTAGTAAATTCCCCATATTTTTCAGCTAAATTAAGTTCTTGTTTTAATTGGTCATTTTCATTTTTGATTATTTCAAATTCTCTCAATTGTTGTTCTAATTCACTATTCTTTTGTTTTAAAGTTTCATTTTCATTTTTTAATTCATCTATATTTTCAAAAAATTTATCATTATTATTTAATTTATTTTTCAAATATGTTAGACCATTTTCTATTGGCATTACTATATTGCTCGCAATATTTTCAATTATAGAAACATTTTCTGAACCAGTATTTGTAAACACAACTAATATTATTAATAATATTATTGTGACTACAACACCTACAATTCCACCTTTTTTATCTTTTTCCATACACTATCTTCTCTTTCTTGAATTTAATAAAATAGTTTTTAATTTTTCTAGATCTTGTAAAGTTTTTTCTGTTCCCTTTACTACACAATCTAATGGATCTTCTGCAATATATACAGGCATTCCTGTTTCTGCACTTATTAATTTATCTAAATTTCTAATTAATGCTCCTCCACCAACTAAAACTATACCTTTTTCCATAATATCTGATGCAAGCTCTGGTGGTGTTTTTTCTAATGTAACTTTTACAGCTTCTACTATTTTATCTATTGATTCTTTCATTGCATTTTCAATTTGATCTGATGTAATTATTTCTGTTCTTGGTAATCCATCATTCAAATCTCTTCCTTTTATCTCCATCGACATTTGTGTCATTAAAGGCATTGCACAACCAATCTCTTTTTTTATCTGTTCTGCAGTTGTTACACCTATTGCTAAATTTAATTCTCTTTTTACATAATTAATTATATCTTCATCTAATTCATCACCTGCAACTCTAATAGAATTGCTAATTACAATACCTCCAAGAGAAATTACAGCAACTTCTGTAGTTCCTCCTCCAATATCTACAACAATATTTCCACTTGGTTCTTCAATTTCAATTCCTGCTCCAATTGCTGCAGCCATTGGTTCTTCTATTAAATATACTTCTCTTGCTCCAGCACGCATAATTGATTCTTCTACAGCTCTTTCTTCTACTTCTGTTATACCAGATGGCACTCCTACTAAAACTCTTGGTCTTATTGCATTATATCTTTTACATAGTCTTTCTAATAAATTTTTAAGCATTAATTTTGTAGCAGTAAAATCTGCTATTACTCCATCTTTTAATGGTTTAATTGCTTTTATTTCTTTTGGAGTTCTCCCTACCATCTCTTTTGCTTCAAATCCTGTTGCAAGTACTCTCTCTGTTTTTACATCAATTGATATCGCTGATGGTTCTCTTAATATTATTCCCTTTCCTTTTATTGTTACTAATATATTTGCTGTTCCTAAATCTATCCCTATGTCTTTAGATTTGAATGACAAAAAACTCATTTTATTTCTCCCTTTCAATTAAAAAACTATTTTAATATTTTTTCTCTTTCTGAAAAAATACTTACATAATTTGTATTTCCAATTACTATGTGATCTAATAACTGTATCTCTAATATTTTTGCAGCTTGTTCAATATTTCGAGTAAATTCTATATCTTGCCTACTCGGAGTTGGATCTCCTCCTGGATGATTATGTATTAATATTATTTTTGAAGCTTCTATTTTTACAGCCTCATTTAATACTGACTTAACTGTTGCCTTTACAAAATTAGAGCCTCCTCTAGCAATATCTTTTATTTTTAGCAATTTATTATTATTGTTTAACATAGCAACTTTTAATATCTCTTGTTTTTCAAATCTCATTTTTTCAATTAGTATTTCTGCTATATCTTTTGGTTTTAATATTTGTTTATCTTTATAATTTGTTATTACATTCATCCTCGTTGCTAGCTCACATACTGCTTTTAATTGAATTGCTTTTACTTTTCCTATTCCCTTTATTTTCATAAATTCTTCTACTGTCAATTCTCTTAAAAAACTTAAGTTATCTTCTTTTTTATTATTCAATTTTAGTATCTGATGTGCTAACCCAACAGCGGTTTCTTCTTTAGTACCTGTTTTTATTATTATTGCAAGTAATTCTGCATTTGTTAATACTTTTTCACCATATTGCTCTAATTTTTCATATGGTCTTTCAGATTCTGGTAATTCTTTCATTTTTATAGGCATTCGATTCATTCCTTTCTAATTTTGAATGCCCCCTATACCGTGTCATTATTATATATTGATTTTGTGTTTTTTTCAAGTATTATCCAAACTTTTTTATTTAATTAATAATGTTATATTTATCCTTACCCATGCCTCATTTGATTTCCATCAATCATTACATATTTTTCACAAATTTCTCGGCTACCCTATGTCACGTTAACAAATTCTAACACAAAAGGCACAACTATACCCGAAGACAGGACCCTTTATGCCTTTTGTTTAAGAATTTGTAACACTACTCCGGTCACACTCGTAACTTGTTCAAAATATGTAATGATTGATGGAAATCAAATGGGACATGGGTAAGGATAAATATAATATTATTAATTAAACAAATCTTTTTTACCAAAAATTGTGTCTTTAAATATATCAATAATCATAGTATAATATATTTATAAAAGTCGTGGAGGTTTACAAATGAAATTTGAAAAATTAAATGATGTAAAAATAAAAGTTATACTTACATTAAAAGATATGGAATCAAACCATATATCAGCAGAAAGCATAATATCAAATTCTGAAGAAGCTCAAGAATTAATTGAGTCAATTATAGAAAAAGCAGAATCTGAATTAGGATTTAAACCTGGAGATTCAAATTTACTTGTAGAAGCAATTATGCCAACACCAGCAGAATGTGAATTTACAATAACAAAAGTCTACACACAAAAAACAGATATAAATAATAATTATAATTCTTTTATTTTTAAATTTGATAGTTTTGATAATTTCGTATATTTATGTGCATTTTTAAAAAACTTTCCACATTTAGACTTAAAAGATTTTTCCAAAATTTTTTCTCTAATTATTTATAAAAATACATATTATTTAAAAGCATTAGATGTAAAAATATTTTCTATAATACTAGATTATATGAAACCATTTTTTGCAGAATTCGGTCAAGATCTTTCAAATTCAATTGAAATTGATGGGATTCTAAATGAATATGGTAAAGAAATTTTTGCAAAAGATGCAATTATTAAATGTTTAAAAAAATTCTAGGGTAATTTCCCTAGAATTTTTTGCATAAATAAAGTTTTATATTAATATAAATAATTTTGAGGATTATATGCTACACCATTTACTCTAATTTCCAAATGCAAATGTGGACCTGTACTATTACCTGTATTTCCAACTGCAGCAATTACATCTCCTTGATTCACATATTCACCAACATTTACATATAATTTACTACAATGACCATAATATGTTTCTACACCATTTTCATGTTGCAAAACTACCATAAGTCCATATGAACCTTTATCTCCAGAAAAAGTAACTCTACCAGAAGCTGCTGCTTTTATAGGAGTTCCTGTTGATGCCCCAATATCTAAGCCTGTATGTCTACTAACTCTTCTACTACTTGCTGAACCAAATCTTGATGTTATTATTCCAGATACAGGTCTTATTAAATTAACATTTAATGGTACTTTTTGATATGAAATATTAGTTGATGTATTTACCTTTCCTGTTGTTACAACCTTCTTTTTTACCTCTTTAGGTTTTTCTTTATATAGTGAAGCTACTGTTGCATCTACTTCTGCAAATTCTTTTAATTCTGTATCATACATCTCTTGTATTGATATATTGCTTATATTATCACTATTTTTTTCCTTTAATTTTGTTACAATCTCTTCTGCTTGTGAAAATTCTGATACAAAAGCCTTTTGCTCTTCACCCTCTAAAATTGCATAATATTTATAATAAACTACTCCTGACTGTTTTATAATATCAAATATTTCATCATCATTTGTAACAATATTTCTTTTAAGTAAACACAACTTATATTCTGGTAAATTATCTACTTGAACAAAAGCTATATTACTATCTTCTCCGCCCTCTCCAGTTTCTATGTATTTATTAATTCTTGATTGTAATTTACTTTTATCTTTACTATAGCCAACTGCCACACCATTAATTGAAACACTATAAATTGGCTTAAAAAATAATGCTACAGCACATATTATCAAAAATATTGAAACAGCTACAAGTATTGTAAGTTTTATTGACTTTCTTGCAAATACTAATATTTGTTTAATCATTATATTACATTTCTCCCTTGTACATTTTTCTAGTATTGTATATATTTTTATTATTTTTCGCAATTTTTAACAGGGGAAGATTATTATTGTTTTTCTTATATTTTCTCTTTTTTTCTTTTCTTAATTCATTTTATCTCTAACTTTTGTAAATCCCTTAGGGATAGTATAAATTGAAAGTAATTTTTAATTAATAAAACCTTTATCTTAACTAAAAGATAGACTTCTTAATTAACTAAAAAGTCTATCTAAATTCTATCCTTGTTGTAATTCTGTTTTCAAAGTTTCAATTTCCGTAGTCGTAGCCTTTTGTGCTGGCTTATAATATCCTTTAGCGTTTGCTACTTTAAATAATTCATATTGAAAACATTCATCATTATTTCTAATTTGTTGAAATGTTTGTCTTAATTGCATATTTTCTGATTCTGTTATAGCAGTTTGATATGCAGTTAAATCTGCTTTTACGTTTCCTAAAATGTCATTTACCATTGTTTTTTCATCCATTAAAATCTCTCCTTTACTAATTATTTAAAAAACCCATTAATTTTTGTTTTGTATTCAAAGCATCTTGTGCTGACTTTGTAAACATTTGCTTAATTTGAGCATCTTGAACTTGTGATGCATATGTGTTTAATTTTTGATATGCAGTTTCATGTGCTCCAATTAAATGTCTCAAATGTTGTAACTCTGCTTGAGTTAAATCTGCCATTAAAATCACCCTTTCTTTAAATTATATATCTATTTTGGACAATTTCAAAAAATTTATACAAAAAAATAACTTTACCAGTATTTATTTACCTAATTTGAGTTTTCAACATTCCCTATAACACAAAAAACATCTTATACAAAAATATAAGATGTTTTAATATTTATTATATAATTTCTAAATTTGCAAATTTTGCCATCAAGCGTTTATGCCCAGCTTTATCAAAATTGATATCAACTTTTAAATCATTGCCTTCTGGTTCAACATAATTTATAGTACCTTCTCCAAATTTCTTATGATAAACTCTTGTTCCAGATTGATATGCAGAAAAATCAACAACACCTGAGTCAACTTTTTTATTCAAATTATTTAAAAAGCTCTCAGCAGTTCTAAAAGCAAATCCAGTTTTGTTCGAAGCTCCTGCTGCCGCAGCTGCAAACTGAGGTTCTGTAACTTTATATGTTTTAATATTTTCATTACCTTTTTTGCCATAACTCCAAGTATAATCACTATCCTCAAATCTTTCTGCTCTTTTTGATGTTCCAATATTCGCATCTTCATAACCATCTAATAATTCTTTTGGAATTTCTTGTAAAAATCTTGATGGAGGATTATATGTTGTTGACCCAAAGGTTGTACGCTGCTTACTATTAGTTAAATATAAATTTTCTTTTGCTCTAGTTATTCCAACATAACATAAACGTCTTTCTTCTTCTAATTCTTTTTGTTCGCCAATTGATTTATAGCCTGGAAATATTCCTTCTTCCATTCCTACTAAAAATACTACAGGAAATTCTAGTCCTTTTGCACTATGTAATGTCATCAATGTAACAGTTTCATCTGTTTCTTCCATATTATCTAAATCACTAGCTAAAGTAATTCCCTCTAAGAAATCACTTAAACCATTTTCTGCATTTTCTTCTTCAAATTCCATCGCAACAGTCAAAAATTCATCTAAGTTCGCAATTCTATTTTCAGCTTCAACTGTATTTTCATTTTCTAATGCTTTTATATATCCTGTATCTTTTAAAAGTTTTTTAATAAGTTCTGATAATGAAAGTTCATCTTTTTGTGCAATTATTTCCTCCATTGAATTTATAAATTCACAAGAATTTAAATATACTCTGTTTAATCCATATTGTTCTGCATTTTTTATAACTTCATACATTGATATTCCATTTTGCTCTGCAATTTGTGTTACATTATCTAAACTTGTTTTTCCAATCCCTCTTTTAGGTTCATTTATGATTCTATTTAAACTTAAATTATCTGATGTATTTTGCACTAATCTTAAATATGATATTATATCTTTAATTTCTTTTCTCTCATAAAATTTTAATCCACCTATAATTTTATATGGAATTGCTTCTCTTCTTAAAATTTCTTCTATAGCTCTTGATTGAGTATTCATTCTGTAAAGTACAGCAAAATCTGAATACTTATATTTTTCAGTCCTTTTTAAATGTTCTATTTGTTCTACAATATATCTACCTTCATCATATTCATTATCTGCTGAAAATACTTTTGGCAAACTTCCAATATCATTTTCTGTCCATAATTTTTTATCATATTTTACTTCATTATTTTTGATTACTGCATTTGCAATTTTCAAAATATTTCCTGTACATCTATAATTTTGTTCTAATTTGATAATTTTAGTTCCTGGAAAATCTTTTTCAAAATTTAAGATATTAGATATATCTGCTCCTCTAAAACTATAAATTCCCTGGTCATTATCCCCTACAGCCGTAATATTTCCATGTTTTGATGCTAACATTGTTACTAAAGTAAATTGTGATTTATTTGTATCTTGATATTCATCAACAAGTATATATTCAAATTTATTTGAATAATATTCCAATACATCTGGATTTTCCATTAAGATTTTAATAGTAAAATTTATTATATCATCAAAATCTATAGCATTATTTTCTTTTAATTTTTTTTGATATAAACTATATACTTGTGCTATTTTCTCTTTTCTAAAATCTCCATGAACTTTTACAATATATTCTTCTGCTTCTATCATATCATTTTTAGCATTACTTATTTCTGATGCAATTGACCTATCATTTAATAACTTATCATCTATTTCTAATTCTTTCATACATTGTTTTATTAATGTTTTTTGATCTGTTGAATCAAAAATTATAAATGAAGATTCAAATCCTATTCTATCAATAAATTTTCTTAGTATTCTAACACAAATTGAGTGGAATGTACCTATCCACATATCTTTTCCTGCATCCCCTACTAAGCTCTCTATTCTTTCTTTCATCTCATTTGCTGCTTTATTTGTAAATGTAATTGCTAATATATTCCATGGAAGCGCCTTTTTTTCTTCCATTATATATGCAATTTTATGTGTTAATACTTTTGTTTTTCCACTTCCGGCTCCTGCTATTACTAAACATGGTCCTTCTGTATTTATTACTGCTTCATATTGTTTATCATTTAGTCCTTCTAAAATTTTGCTCATATTTTATTCCTTTCTACTTTCAAAAATCTGTTTGTATTTTACCATATTTTTTTTCACTTTGCAACAAAAATTTCATTTATTTATAACAAATAAGAGGCCTCTTATTTTAGCCCCCTAATTTATTATTCTTCTTCACCTTTTAATCTTTCTGCTCTATCTGCAGCAATTAAATTATCTACCATTTCATCAATATCTCCATTTAAAAAGTTCTCCATTTGGAATACACTCATACCAATTCTATGATCTGTTATACGTCCTTGAGGATAATTATATGTACGGATTTTTTCACTTCTATCACCTGAACCTACTTGAGTTTTTCTTGCATTTGCTATTTCAGAATCTTGTTTTTCCTTTTCCATATTATATAATCTTGATCTTAACATTTTCATAGCATATTCCCTATTTTGTAATTGTGAACGCTCTGTTTGGCATTCAACAACAATTCCGGTTGGTTCATGTATAAGTCTTACAGCAGATGATGTTTTATTAACATGCTGTCCTCCAGCACCAGAAGCTCTAAATACTTCCATTTTTATATCTGCTGGATTTATTTCAATTTCTACATCTTCTACAACTGGAAGTACTGCTACTGTAGCTGTTGATGTGTGTATTCTTCCACTACTTTCTGTGTCTGGTACTCTTTGTACTCTATGAACTCCACTTTCAAATTTTAATCTACTATAAGCACCTTTTCCTGTAACCATAAAAGAAATTTCTTTATATTTTTTTTTTTTTTTTTCATTTTCATTTAAAATTTCTATTTTCCAATGTTTTCTTTCTGCATACATTGAATACATTCTAAATAATGTACCAGCAAATAAAGCTGCTTCTTCTCCTCCAGCACCAGCACGAATCTCACAAATTATATTTTTATCATCATTTGGATCTTTTGGTATTAATAATGTTTTCAATTCTTCTTCAATTTGTGGAAGCTTTTCTTTTGCTTCATAAAAGTCTATTTCCGCAAGCTCTTTTAGTTCTTTGTCTTCCATCATTTCTTTTGCATCTTCCATTCTTTGTTTTTCTTTTTTGTATTCTCGATATTTTTGCACAACTTCTTCTATTGAGCTATGTTCTTTAATTAATTTTTGCCATTCTGCTTGATTTGCTATCACTTCTGGATCACTAATCATTTTTGTTAATTCATCATATCTAATTTCTACTGCCTCTAATTTATCAAACATAAAATATTCTCCTTTTTCTTTTAAACTTTTTCTATTATACTACATAATGGCAGTATTTTCAAGTACTTCCATATCTAAGTTTTAGGTATTTTCGAACAAATAAGAAAAAATATTTAATTTTTTCAATTTGTTCTTATATAAATAAATTAATTTTCCCTATGTAATAGCATGTAGCATTCAAATAGATGCTTTCTATAATCAAAACTTAAAGTTCTATGTAATTATAATTTACACTCTCACTATCAAGAATTTCCTTTTCCCTTTCTGTACAAGTTAATAAAATAATCTGTCTATCTGAAAACTCATTCACCAAAAAACTCAAAATATTTTTCAATCTTTCATCATCATAATAAGCAAAAGATTCATCTAAAATGATTGGAATTTTTTCTTTAGAAACCTCATCTAACATAGCTAATCTTAAAGACAAATATAATTGATCAATAGTTCCTATACTTAATCTTTCAGCAGGTATATAATTTCCGTTTTCTAATTCCACAGTTAATCCTTGTTCATCACTGAAAAATATATTACTATATTTTCCTTTTGTAATTTTTTCTATATTTTTTGATAATTTTTCTGTAAAAATTGGACTTACACTATTTTTCATTTTTTCATAAGATTTAGCTAATAAATTTTTTGCTAATTCTATACTTTCTTTTGTTTTTTTCAAAACCTCATATTCTTCTTTTGCAGCATATAATTCTTCTTCTAAATTTGACAAATTTTCTAATTCTGGTTCAATATTTTCTTTTTTTATTTCTAATTTATTTATTTCTAAATTTAAATTATAAATTTTATTTTCATAATAATTTATTTCTTCATTTATTTTCTCTAAATTAAATAAATAATTTATTTCTTCTATTTTTATTTTATTTAAATATTTATTTATTATTTTTTCTTTTTCTAAATTATTTTTTAAATTATTTTCTATTTTTATTTTATTTATTTCTTCTAATATTTCCTCTGAATTTTTTTCTATTATTTTATTCTCTTTTTCTAAATTATTTTTTTCTATATTTATTTTTTCTAAATAATTATTTTTATTTTCTTCTAATATTTTTATTTTATTTTTTAATTTATTTTTCAAAAATATAGAAAAAATTAAAAACGTTGGTACCGTAAGGAGAAAAATATATTTAAAAATAAAATTATTATTTATTTTTGGAATAAAAATAATCCATAAAATATTTAATAAAATTAAAATAATAAAAAATAAATTTAATTTTTTATTTAATTTATTTTTTTCATAATTATTTTCTGAATATTTTTCATTATTTTTTTCTTCCAAATATTTATTATTTATTTTTTCTATTTTATTTTTTAATTCATTTATTTTATTTTTATTTTCTTCTACAATTTTTTCTTTTATTTTTATTTTCTCATTTTCTAAATTATTTTTTTCTTTAATTATTTTTATTTCTTTTAATAATTCATTTTTTATTTTATTTTTTTCTAATTCATTTTTTATTTCTTTTTTTTGTTCTTCAATATCATATTGAATATTTTCATATTTTTTTAATTCATTAATTTTTTGCTCATTTATTTCTATATTTTTTCTTATAATATTTATTGGCTTTTCTCTACTTCTATCAGTTCCTACTTTTTCCAATTGTATTTTATATAATTTTTCTAATGCCTTTTTGTATGAAACACTATCTTCTCCTGTCCCTAAGAGATTAGAGATTTTTTGGATTAAAATATTTTGAGCATCTTTAGCAATTTTCACTTCTTGTTGCATAGAAACAGATGTTGCTAAAAACATATCTTCGCTAATCTGAGTCTGCTCAAAAAAGAATTCATTACCTTTATTTTTATCAATATTAAATTCTTTTGAAATCTCTTCTCCCTTTTCATTAAATATTTTTGGATTTTTTTTATTAAATTCTCTAAAAATCTCATACTTATTTTTATCATCTAATTCATATGTTAATTTTCCAGAATATTCTTCTGCATCCCATGGTTTATATTTTTCAAAATCTGAAATATCTCTACCTTTTTTATTTCTTGATGCACCGAAAAAAATATTTACAATAAATTTTAATAATGTTGATTTTCCACTTTCATTTTTTCCATAAATGATATTCATATTATTTTCTAAATTTATTTCTTTATTTTTTAATTTTCCATATGAATTTATTTTTATTTTATTTATTTTCAAATAAATCCCTCCAAATTTTTAAAACTTATTCTAATACTTCCATTCCTATTTCTAAAGCTTTTTCAATTATCTCTTCATCAT
This sequence comes from uncultured Clostridia bacterium, assembly GCA_944390695.1. Lineage (GTDB taxonomy): Bacteria > Bacillota > Clostridia > TANB77 > CAG-508 > CAG-269. Next base: position 35,268 of record CALXQP010000009.1, on the reverse strand, counting down.
AATTTTTCTTTTTAATTTCATCTAAAATTTCTTTTGTAAATAATCCTCTTAATGTATTTTCTTTTGCAATTTTTTCAATATCATAATTTGGTTTTGTTTTATTTTTTATTTTAATTATTCTATCATTTAATTCATATTTATATAAATCATATATATTTATTTCAAAATTTCTTTTACCTAATAATATTATTTTATATAATTTATTTTCTTCCATATTTATTTCATTTATTTTTTCTATTAAATCTTCAACTGAATTTATTTCTGTACAATCTATTTCAAATTCAACAAACTCAGTTTCATCTAATTTTATAAATTCTATTTTATTAGAATTTTTATTAATTTCCCCAACTATCATTCCATGATTTCCTAATTCATCAAAACCTAATGATATTGTTGAACCTGGATAAATAATATTTGCATTTTTTTCAAAATTATTTTTATGAATATGACCTAATGCAATATAATCAAATCCTTTATCTTTAAGCATTTTCGAATTCATTGAATTATATTGCCTTTCTTCTAAATTTGCTCCATCTAATGTTCCATGTATTATTAAAACATTAATTTTCTCAGGATTTTTAATTTCAACATTTTCTATATTTGACTGTGTACAATAAAAATCATCAAATCCAAATCCATATATATCTATATCTTCTAATTCAACTCTTTCTATTTGTGGTCCAAATATATGTACATTTTCACTCCAATTGAAATCATTATAATATGATTTCTTTAAAAATGGATCATGATTTCCTGGAGATATAAATATTTTTGTATCTTTTATTTCTTTAAATAAATTATTTATATATTCTATTGTTGATTTTCTTATATATTTATGTTCATATAAATCTCCTGATATAAACAATAATTCTGTTTTATTTTCTTTTATATATTCTATTACTTTTTTGAATACTCTTCTCTGTTCTATTCTTCTTTGTTCTCCCAAATTTCCTTTGTCTGATAAATTCGTCAAAGGAGAATCAAAATGCATATCTGCTATATGTACAAATTTCATTTCTATTAACATTCCTTTCTGTTAATTTGGTGCCGGTTCTCTTTTTGTCTTTTTCCTCCTGGCCAGCCTGTCTAGCTGGTTTGCGCCATTTTGTCAATTTGGTGCCGGTTCTCTTTTTGCCATTTTATAATATTTTATTATTTTTTTCAAGCATTTAGCGAAAGTTTTTTCGTGTTTTTGAATTTTTTACGCAAAAAAATACCACAAAATTAATTGTGATATTTTTTTATATTTTAGTTATCATCTAAAGGTCCAAATAATTCATCAAATTTAGCTTCAAGCTCTTTTTGCAAATCATATGAATCTTCTGAATCTTGCGAAATAGCTGATATATCATTTTCTTTTTTAGAAATATCATTATTTTTTGATGTATCTCCAAAGAAATCATCTATTGATTGTCCTGCATTTGAAGTTTTAGATGAAGTGGCTATAACATTTGCGGGTTCTTTATTAGAAGACTTGCTATTTATATCTTCTTTTTTAGGTTCATCCTCAAATAAATCATCTAAAGATTCTACTTTTAAATTTTTAGCTTCTTTTTCTGATTTGTCTTCTGTCCATGGATTATATGGATTGAATTTTCTCCAATTTCCTCTTTCTATTTCACCAATGTCATTATGACTTATTTCAGCTCTTTTTAAAGTTCCAGCCATATTTTTATGTTTAAAATAATAGAATTTATTTGCTTTTACAGGTTTTATACCTTTTTCAAAAATTATACATAAATCATTATCTAATCTTCTAAGTTCATCTGGAGTCATTAAAGCTCTTGCCATTACTTGATCAGATATACTTTGACCTGTTCTAAAATATTGTCTATCTTTATTTACAGAAATACTATCTCTTTCTATTGTTTTCTCACCTAAAGCTTTTGAAAAATACTCAACAGTTTTATATGAGTTACTTCCTAAAAATAAATGTGTATCACAGTTACCTATTATAGTCTCATAAGATTTTTCATATATTGCTTCTAATTGGTCTAAGTTTTGTAAAATTACACTAAATGAAATTTTTCTACTTCTTGATGTTGAAATCTTTTTATCAAAATCTGGGATTCTTCCTATATTAGCAAACTCATCCAGTATAAAATATGTAGGGACTTTTAGGGCTCCTCCATTATCATCTGCATAATTATATAATTGTTGTATCATTTGAGAGAAAAATATAGTAAGTAAAAAGTCATATGCTGTATGTGTATCTGATGATATTACATATACTGCTGTTTTTTTATTTCCGATTTCTTCAAAATTTATTGTATCTGTTGATGTTAATTCTGCAATTTCTTTTGAGTCGAATTTTCCTAATTTTGATTGTAATGTACTTAATATTGAACTATATGTTTTTTCTGGAGCAATTTCGATTGATTTATAATTCATTCTTGCTGGATGATCATATGGTAATTTACTAATTAATTCTGTAAGTAAATTGCTTCCTCCATTAGAATTCGCTGCTCTTACTAATTCTGCACAACTTGCTAAATTTTGTTCTTCTTCTGGTCTTGTTGCCATTAGATAATATATTAATGCTTTTAACAACATTTCTGCAGAATCATCCCAGAATGGGTCTGAACCTCCATCTCCTGTTTTTTGCCCTTTTACTATTGTATTTGCAATTACATCTACATCTATTTCTGATGAAATATGCATTAAAGGATTATATCCATCACTATTTTGTGGTTTTACAAGATTTAATACTTTTATTTCATATCCATTTTGTTTTAAATAACCAGCTGTTCTATCATATAATTCACCTTTTGGATCTGTAAATACATATGAACCTAATAATTGAAATGCATTTGGTATTGAATATGATGCTGATTTACCAGAACCAGAACCTCCGACTACCAATACATTGACATTTCCTCTTTTATCTACTGGCAAATAATTATCTTCTGCTAATATAATTCCTTTTTTATTACTTAAGATAGTATATTGTTCTCCATTTTTACTCCAATCACTTGAACCATGTTCAAAATCTGTATATTCATTTTTAGGTGCTGATCTTGCAACTCCTACTATGAAAAATATTGCAAAAATTATTGAGAAGATCCCCAAATTTTTAAAATATAATCCTCCCAAATTATTAGAAATTATTTCTCCTATACCTGCAAACGGATTTTTCATTGTATTTACAAATTCAGCGATTCCAGCTCCCATATCTTTTTCTACTGAAGTTACATTAATACCTGTTGTTATAGGAACAATTAAGACTATGGCTACAAATAACCATAGTATCCCAAAAATTATAAAATATTTCTTATTTCTTCTTATTGCACCTTCAACCTTGTAATTCATATATAAATCACCTTCTCTTTAGTTTATTCTCCTCTTGTTTCACTTTTATTTGCTTTGATTGGCTCTTTAGGTTTTGTTATATCTTTATTATCATAAGCTTTTATTTTGATATAGTCTTTTGGATTTACTTCTCTTAGTAATTTTCCTTTTGATTCTAACTCCCATTCTTTATTAATTTGCTTTTGAATTATTTGCATTCCTGCTATTATTACTCGATTTTCTTCTCCTGATGGAGTATATTTCTTCTCCTCTTCATTTACTGTGTGACTCCCCATAGTAAATTTGCCTCCTTAACTATTTCCCTTATCTTCTCTCACTTCAAAAGCGAAATAAGATTTATATGGTTTTAATTTACATCTACCCTTTACTTTATTTTCTTTTTCATCAAAATAAAGTCTAGGTCTTAATTCTTCTGTAGTTTCAGGATCTATAACACATATATCTCTTTTCATATTAGGTGTATAGTTAAATTCTTTAAATTCCTGTTCTTCTTCTGAATATAATGTATTAAACTTAAAAGGTGTCGGCGTTTTTGATATCCTTACTTCATCATCAATTAGTATTCCTGAATTGATTACTACACTCTCTTTACCAAATGATAGTATTACTAATTGATTTCCATTTGGTTGTGGCTCATCAACATAAAAGGTCTTTCTTCTAGATTCTCCTCTTATCTCTTCAGTAAAATCTAATCTTTCAACAGTATATTTAGGATATTCTTTTTGAAATTCCTTTTTTGTTTTATTTATTTGATAAATTACTGTGTTAACTCCTTTTGGATCTGTTATACTAAAATGTTTTCCTTGTAACATATCCATTTTATTTTGCACCTCATTCCTATGATTTAATCCATAGTTTATCTTATGTTTACGAACTCACATTATTTATTATACCTTATTTTACAAGTTTTGTCAACACTAATATGATTTTTTAAACATTTAAACTCTTCTTGGATTAAATTTTGATATTTCTTTTAATCTTTTAAAAATTTCTGTTTCTTCTTTTGTTAATTTTTCTGGAACTACAATTTTTATTTGAGCAATTAAATTACCTCTTTCACCATTTTTAGATTTGTATCCTTTTTGTGGTATTTCAATTATTTCTCCTGATTGTATTCCACTTGGTATATATATTTGTGTTTTAGTATCATCTATAGAATTTACTTTTGCTTTAGCACCTAAAGCAGCTTCCCAAGGTGTGATTAATATTGTAGTATATAAATCATTTCCATTTAATCTGTATTTTTTGCCATCTTGAATATTTATCTTTATATATAAATCACCATTTTTTCCTCCATGTTTGCCCATTTTTCCTTGACCTATTATACGAATTTTTTCTCCATTTTTTATTCCTTCTGGTATTTTTATATCTAAAGTTTTTGCTTTTCCTTCCAAATTATTTAATACTAGCTTTTTCTCAGCACCATAAAATCCATCTTCTATTGTTATATTAATTTCTGTTTCTATATCTTCACCGTTTTACAGGAGGAATTTTACTTTGTGCAATTTCTTCTTTTAATTCACTATTCCCAAAAAACATTCCAAATATTTCTCCTGCAATTTCTCCTGTTGTTTTTTGTTTTGCTTTTTTTTGTTTATTTCCTATATTATAATTCCAAGTTCTATCATATCTTCTCTTTGATGCTGGATTTGACAATATTCTATATGCTTCATTAACATCTTTTATTCTTTCTTCTGCTAATTTATTTCCTACATTTACATCTGGGTGATATTTTTTTGCTTGTTTCCTATATGCTGATTTTATTTGTTCTGTAGTTACTCTAGTATCTTCTAATTCTAGTATCTTATAATAATCTTTAATTCTCATCTGACATCCTCCAATTTATATTGGTACTAGCATTATATCAACTTTTAGCAAAAAAATCTATAGTTTTTTTACAAATTTCGTAAAATTTCATTCCATTTGATGCTTTTACTAAAACAATATCTCCATCTTTTAATTCTTGAGATAGTTTTTCCACAATTTGTTCATTACTGTTCATAAAAAATATTTTTATTTTTTCATTTTTTTCCGCTTCTTTTATAATATATTTTGAATTCTCACCTGTGCAAATTAATATATCAATATCTCTTTTAGAAACTTCTTCTCCCACTTTCGCATGTAGCTCTTTCGAATATTCTCCTAGTTCTAGCATATCTCCTAATACAGCAATTTTCCTTTTCCCTGTATGAGTTTTTAAAAATTCTAAACTTGCTTTCATAGACTCATAACTTGCATTATAACTATCATTTATCATAATAGCTCCATTATCCAATTTTATAATATCCATCCTTTTTTTAGATAATTCAAATTTAGAAATTCCATCTACTATTTGTTCATTTGAAAGCCCTAATAATTTTCCAACTTCTGTTGCACATAATGAATTATACACAAAATGTTCTCCACCAACAGGTACTCTAAGCATAATTTTATCTGAAGCAGATACAGCTATAAATTCACTATTTTCTTCATTCAACTGTATTTGTTTTGCCATTAATTCACTTTCATTTTTTATACCACATGTATGTATCTCTATATTTTTCTTGTTTTCTTCATACCAATTATGTAATAAATCATTATCATTATTTATAATTATTTTTGGAACCTTCATTCCTTCTAATATTTCTAATTTTGCCTTTAAGATATTTTCTCTTGAACCTAAATTTCCAATATGTGATGTTCCTATATTGGTTATTACAGCTAATGTTGGTCTTGCTATATTTGTTAATAAACTTATTTCTCCAAAATGGTTCATTCCCATTTCTATTACAAGTGCTTCATGATCTTTTAATTTTAAAATTGTTAATGGCAAGCCAATATTATTATTATTATTGCCTTCTGTTTTTAAAGTCTTATATTTTGTACTAACAACACTTGCAATTATATCTTTTGTACTTGTTTTGCCTACACTTCCTGTAATTGCAATAACAGGAATATCATATAAGCTCCTTTTATATTTTGCAATTTCATATAAAGCCCCTAAAGTATCTTTTACTTCTATAATTGTTTTATTTGAATATTTTTCCTTTTCCTCATTTGTTATTTTTATATTTTCAATTATGACTGCACTTGCTCCATTATCTAATGCTTGTTTCCAAAATAGACTTCCATCAAACTTTTCTCCTTTAATCCCTATGTAAATATCCCCTTTTTGTATAGTTCTTGTATCTTTTGAAAAATTTTCACATTCTAAATTTTCATCACCTGTTACTAATATGCCTTTTGTTATTTCTAATATTTTTTTTACTTGCATACTTTACCCCCAAAATGAATTTTTCTTATTATATTCTAATTTTTTATTTTTGGCAAGAATAAAATCATTTAAATTTTGGTATTTTTTTGAAACCCTCTCAAGTTTCCCAAGCTATAACTCTCACTCCAAAATCCATGTGTTTTATTGGAGTAAAAAGTAGAAAATATTACTCAAAAATAGAGGAATATTTAGCAATTTTCCATAATCTTTATATATTTTAAATAAATTACGAGTGTGACCAGAGTAGTGTTACAAATTCTTAAGCAAAAGGCATAAAGGGTCCTGTCTTCGGGTATAGTTGTGCCTTTTGCATTAGAATTTGTTAACGTTACGGCGGGTAGCCGAGAAATTTATTCAAAAATATATAAAGATTATGGCAAACTCCGAAAGAAACTCGTTTTTTAGATTAAATTCTCTTTTTTACGTAATGAATAGCAAGTATTTTGGGCGTGAAAGTTATAACTTTGGAAGTTTGAATTGACTTCATAAAAATATTAAAACTTTATTTAAATCAAAAAAGAAAAATACCAAAATCTACAATACATAGATTCTGGTATTAAAATATCAATTATCATTGCATATCTAAAAACTATTGATTTTCCACTGCTCTGTTTGCAATTTCTATAGCTTTTGAAACTATACTTCCACATGTTTTAGATGATACATTTTCCCAACTTCCGCCATCTCTTTTTACTTGATCATAAACACCTAATTCTTTTGCTATTTCTGTTCGTAAGTTTTCAGATATTAATTTGTTTCCTTTAGACATAATAGCCTCTCCTTTCCAAATTTATCTGTTTTACGGACCGCTTGAAATAATTAATTAATTATTTCAAATATATTATTAACAAAATTCGAAATTTTATTTTTTCAATTTTTGCCACAATTTTTTTAATAAATTCTATTCAGTTAAAGTTCCATCAGGAGTATTAGTTACTATCAAAATATCTTCTTCAGCTCCAGTCTCTGCATTAATATATGCAATAAAATCAACATCTTCTAGTTTTCCTTTAAACTCATAGCAAAACTTTTCTGTCATCCATTCTGTAGGAATTATTGCTAGTCTTTCACTAGTAATTTGAGCTTTACTATTTAGATTATTTCTCGCCTCTTCAATTGAAATTTTTGGTTTCGGAACTTGTCTTTCATAATGGCAATTCAAATATCCAGTACTTTCCAATCCAATAATTTCGCCATCGTCTAATGCAATTTTTACTTTAATTAAATCAGAATATATAATAACATCATTTTGCTTATATGCATAATTAATAGTAATAAAACCATCTTGTTTTAAATAATAAGTTTCTTGCATATTTTCAAAACCTTTACTCGTCAAGTAATCTTTACCTTTTTGAATAGCATCTTGTTCAGATATTTTTTGTTCCAAAACATCTCTATTATAATTTAAAAATACAACATGACCACCTTTTTTAGAAATTGAAATTCCTATTGTTTTATCATCATGTGTGATCATTTCAAATCTATAAACTGGAATATCACCATTTTCAACAAATCCATTATTTTTAGTTTCCTTTATTTTATCTTTTCCAATAAATTCTTCTGCTTTAATTTTTGCAGTCTCTTCATCTATATCATCACCTATTAGTCCTTTTTTCTCACTACTTATTATATGTTCTGAAAAAGCACCATCATAAATTAAACCTGTAAATTCATGAAAATTTTCCTCAACAACATTAAAAGTACTGATTTCTGCAATATCAGACCCTTCTGTATTTCTCATCAAATCTTGCCATGTTAATATTCCATTATTTAATTCATCTGCCATCTCATTTAAAGTATTTGCCAAATCATTACTATAATTGTACAATTCTTTTATTTTATCAATATCTTCATCAGTTAAAGAATTACCCTCAATATTTTTTCTAGATAATGTATAACTATATTCACTTACCTGATTCAGAAATTTTTCTGTATTTTCAAGTTCCTGACTTTCAATTGGTAACATACCCAAATAAGCTTGTGCAAGATTTGCCTCTCTCCATACATGTGTTAACATTTCTGCACCATGTTCTGCTGACTTTGATACCATGGATTTTGCAAGATATGTTTTCACATTTTGAACATATTCTACAACTTCATAAAATGCCATATTATAATCATTTTCCTTTGTAGTTGCATATACCTTTTTTTGATTAAATAAATTATAAGCCAATATTGCTACAACTATTAAAGCAATTATTGTAGCAATTGTCCAAATTCTACTTCTTTTCATATTTTTTTCCATTCCTTTCACACGGCATTAATCTGATTATAAAAAATTAATTTTTTATAACCCTGCCTACTTTTTTATTATTTTGCATATTTTTTGCAAAAAATATACAATTTTCTTTTAATTTATGGTAAAATTATTACCATAGGACAAATAAGTTTTTCTTTAATTTGTTCTCGCCCGACTTGAGTTTTCAACTACAAGTAGAAAATCTCAAAGGACCAGCGATTGTAGCTTTAAAAAAATAAGGAGTCAATATGAAAAAAGTAATGATATTTTATGCAGCATATGGTGGAGGTCACTTATCAGCTGCTCGTTCTATAAAAGAAAATATTGAGACAAATTATAAAGATGTAAATGTCAAATTAGTTGATTGTATGGAATATGTTAATAAACTAGTTAATAAAGTAACAACAAAAGCATATTCAGAAATGGCAAAAAAAGTGCCAAAAACATGGGGAAAAGTTTATTGGAAATCACAAAGTGGGCCACTTGCAAAAATAAGTACAACTTCAAACAAAGTCTTATCAATTAAATTAAACAAATTATTAAAAGACTTTGACCCAGATATCATAATTTCCACACATCCTTTTGCAACTCAAATGTGTGCCTATTTAAAAAAATTAGGAAAATTAGATGCAAAAATTGCAACAGTTATGACAGATTATGCTCCACATGACCAGTGGCTTGTTTTCAACAAATATGTAGATTATTATTTTGTTTCTCATCAAGGAATGAAAAATAAATTGAATGAAAAAGGTATTCCAAAAGAAAAAATTTTTGCAACAGGTATTCCTCTTTCTAATAAATTTTTATTAAAATATGATAAATCACAAATTTTAGAAAGTTTCGGATTATCTCCTAATAGAAAAACTGTACTTTTCTTTGGAGGCGGAGAATTTGGTTTAGGAAAAACACAAACTCTTAGAATTTTTCAATCTTTTGTTGAATGTCACGAAAATATTCAAATTGTAGCTATTTCTGGGAAAAATCAAAAGATGAAAGAAAATTTTGAAAACTTAGTTAATGAGCTTGGGAAACAAGAATATGTAAAAATACTAGAATTTACTGATAAAATTCCTCAATTAATGAGTATATCAGATTTAGTTGTTACTAAACCAGGTGGTCTTACAACAACTGAAAGCTTAGCTTCAGGCTTGCCAATTGTAGTAATTAATCCTATACCAGGTCAAGAAGAAGAAAATGCTGCATATTTAGAAGAAAATAAAGTTGCTATTTGGTTAAAAAAAGATGATAATGTAGAAGAAATTTTGCATAAGTTGTTTTCTAATCCAGATAAAATGCAAGAAATGAAAATCCGTGCTAGACTTATCGCGAAAAAAAATTCTACAAAAGATATTTGCAAAATTCTCTTAAAATAACAAATTGGTGCCGGTTCCCTTTTCGCCTTTTTCGTTCCGGGCCACTTGGCTGTTCAGTTTGGGCTGTTTTGTTAATTTGGTGCCGGTTCTTTTTTTGCTATTGGAGAAAAACTAAAAAGTTTTTCTCCTCAGCTTTTTTAATGTATTTCAAATCAACCTCTATTTATTAATAGTTTTCTTGCTTTAATATTTTTATGACGCAATGAACTTATTAATTAAATGTTAATTATTATTATAAATATATTTATAACCAGGCTTCTATTATTTCTTTTGCTATATTTAAATTTCCGCTACCTATACCAATCTCTATATCAGGTTTTATTTTACCATGATAAATTCTGAATAATTCATAAAATAACTACTTTCTAGATTTGATAGTCCTTTTCTAAAAAATATATTAAATGATTTTGCGAACTCTCCTAATATTGTATGATTTTCATGATATTTAATTATCTCTTCATAAATTGGATTTTCCACATATTCATATACTTTTGTTGGCTTTTTTATTCTTTTTTCATCATATACAAGTCCATGTTCATCACATTTTTCTAACAATCTTCGATACAGTATGTCTTGTTGTTCCCTCAATATCTCATCTGAATAATATTTTTCACACCATTCATTTATTATATTAGGATTTATATTGTAAGCTAATATTTCAATATTCTCGTTTTGAAACATCGCATGTAATTCTGAGCCCTTTATGATCTTACCGCTAAATTCGGTATTCACTTTGATTTTTTAAAGCATATTTGTAAGGAGTAACGGAATTTTTATTTAAACCACCTTTGAATCAATTCTTTCTTATCCATCTTAACAAATATGTTTTTATTTGCCAGAATTTCTTCAAACAGTTTAGAACAAACCTCGTTTGCCAAATCGAATTCTTCCCTTGTTATTTTTCCAGTATTTAATTCCTCCAATAATTCGTCTTCATCATCAATTATTGTAAAACCATTATCTGCCGGACAGTGAATAATATCTAAATACAAGTCATCATAATATGGTATATTTTCCTCAACACCATTTCCACGACTTATATCAAAATAATATCCTAACACCTCTGCATTTCTATCAAGAAATACTCTTGCATTGTAAAACTGTTCCAATGGTGTAAACTCTACTATATAGTACCCATTGTCAATATATACAACACTTTGTCCTGAGATATTAACAATAAAAGGTTGATCAATTTCAATTATTTCTTTTATGCTTAGATAGTAATTTTCTGATTTTTGCTTTTGCATAACAAAGTTCCAATCAGAAACGCCACGCAAATATGTTTTGCTTGTAAATTTCTTTCTCATTTTTGTTGCATCACCCTTTCTGTTAATTTGGTGCCGGTTCTTCTTTTTCTCTTTTGGGTATGGCTGGCGAGGGTAAATTGGTGCCGGTTCTCTTTTTTACATTTTGTCCTTATGCCGCTTGATTAGCCAGCTTAGAGCAAAATGTAAAAAAGAGAACCGACACCAATTTACCCTCACCAGCCACACCCCAAAAGGCAAAAAGAGAACCGGCACCAATTTGCACCAATTTGCCCTATATTTCTCTTCTGCCTTCCAATGCCTTAGTAAGAGTAATTTCATCAGTATATTCCAAATCTCCTCCGACAGGAATACCATGAGCAATTCTAGTAACTTTAATTCCCAAAGGCTTAATCAATTTAGATAAATACATTGCAGTCGCTTCACCTTCAACCCTAGGATTTGTTGCAAGAATGACCTCTTTAACTTGCCCATCCATAAGTCTAGCAAGTAATTCCTTTATTTTTATATCATCAGGTCCAACTCCATTCATTGGAGAAATTGAACCATGCAAAACATGGTAAACACCTTTAAATTCATGTGTCCTTTCCATTGCGATAATATCTCTAACATCTTCAACAACACAGATTTGTGTTTGATCTCTTTTTGGATTTCCGCAAATTGTACAAGGGTCTGTATCAGAAATATTAAAACATTTGCTACAATATTTTAAATTCTTTTTAGCATTTATAATAGAAGAAACAAATTCATTTGTTTCTTCTTCTGATGAATTCAAAATATAAAATGCTAGCCTAGCAGCTGTTTTATTTCCTATACTTGGTAATTTCTCAAAACTTTCTATTAATTTTTCTATTGATGGTGAATAATATGACATTTTGTTCTCCTTAAATTACATTAATCCTGGTATATTATATTTCCCCATTGATGCTGCTTGTGCATCATCAACTTGTTTAAAAGCTTGATTCAAACATGTTACAATTAAATCTTGTAACATTTCTACATCATCTGGATCAACTATTTCTTTTTTCAATTCTAAATTTAGTATTTGTTTTTGACCATTAACTTTTACATTTACTGCTCCGCCTCCAGCTGATGCCTCAAATTCCTTTGCAGCAAGTTCTGTTTGAGATTTTTCTAAATCTGCTTGCATTTTTTTAGCTTCTTTCATTAAATTATTGATGTTCATTCCACCAAATCCTCCCATTCCTGGGAATCCTCCTCTTTTTGACATTTTAACTTCCTCCTTAAAATTATTTTATTCAATTACATCAAATGGAATATCAAACTCATTTGCAAAATTTGAAAGCTCTTGTTCTTCATTAAGTACTGTTTCTTCATTTGGCTTTGAATCTATGTATTTTATATTCATAGTCTTTCCTGCAGCAATTGAAATCTGATTTGTAATTTCTGTTTTATTTTCTGGTTTTTCTAAAACAGTCTTTCCAAATGGAGTTAAACCATTAGGGAATTCTATTCCTACAGTCATATCATTTATTTCAACTGCATTTGTATTAAGCAAATTTGTATATAACATGATTTTTCCATTTTTCTTAAAATTATTGACAACATCATTCCAATATTGAGCAATTTTTTTATTTTTTCCAATACCAGCAATTTCACTAGTCTTACTAGTTGTTACATTATTAGTAGAAATATTATCTGCCTTTTTTGTGGCTAAATTTTGCTTTTTAGGGATTCCTCCACCTGATCTTAAATAATTCTCTATTTTTTCTAATCTTGCAAATATTTCGCTATTTCCTGTTCCTTCGACATCATTACTATTATTATTTGATTTTTCAGAAGATATTTCTCTATCACATAAACTTATTATTCCTGCTTGGAAAACTATTGATCTTTGAGTAGAACTTTTCATATCATTTTCCAATTTTGAAAGTTCATTTATAAGTTTTATTGCTCTTTCTTTTGATATTGTATCAGCTAATTGCTTTAGCTCTGCAAAATCTGCTTCATTATATATATTTAATTTTTGGTTTGTTTTTACCATTAATATATCTTTTATATATTTTATAATTTCCCATAATAAATTATTTAATTCTTTTCCATCTTCTAAAACAGCTGTTATTGCATTCATTGCATCATCTATATTATATTCAATTATTGCTTTTGAAATGCTATGAATATATGTTAATTTAGGAATTCCAACTAATTCTTTTATTTTATCTTCATCAATATCATTAACTCCATCTTGCACACATCTTTCTAAAATCGATAATGCATCTCTCATTGCTCCATCTGATAATGCTGCAATTATATTTAAAGCTTGTTTAGTTATTTTAACATTACTCTCATCACACACAATTTGCAATCTTTTTATAATATCTTCGTCAGAAATTCTTTTAAAATCAAATCTTTGACATCTTGAAAGTATTGTTGCTGGTAATTTTTGTGGCTCTGTTGTTGCTAAAATAAATTTTACATGTTCAGGTGGTTCTTCTAATGTTTTTAAAAGTGCATTAAAAGCACCTTGAGATAACATATGAACCTCATCAATTATATATACTCTATATTTTGCCTTTGTAGGCAAAAAATTCACTTCTTCTCTAATTGAACGTATATCTTCAACACTATTATTTGATGCAGCATCCATTTCAACTATATCTGTTAATGAACCATTTATCGCTGCTTTACAAATTTCACACTCATTACATGGCTCTCCATCTTGCGGATTTAAGCAATTTATTGCACGTGCTAATACTTTTGCTGATGTTGTTTTACCTGTTCCTCTTACACCATTAAATAAATATGCATGTCCAACTCTATTAGCCATTATTTGATTTTTTAAAGTTTTTGTTATATGTTCCTGACCTACCATTTCCGCAAATGTTTGTGGTCTAAATTTTCTATAAAGAGCTGTGTACCCCATAATCTCACATCCTTTATATTTGCATTTAAAAAATGGTGTGATTGTCAATCTCTCTATGGAAAACAATTCCCACATAAAAGGCTCTACTTATTGCTGCTTCCTTCCGGACCTGACAAGATTCATAGACTTTTATTGAGTTTGTTTTCCATACAGAGGTCAACATTCATACCATTGCTATTATATAATGTAATAATGAATTTTGCAAGTATTTTTTAGCATTTTATCTAATTTAGGCATTGCAATATTAAATGCACACTTCTTTATAAAATAATTAAAAATACTATTTACATACAAATTTGTTCTTTCCAGATTTAATTTTCAACTCTTTTAAAAGCAATATCACTAAAATCTGTTAATTCTATTCCTACTGTACCTTTTTCTATTATCTCAGCAGTTGGCATATCTAAATCAATTTTAGCTTCATACCTTTTTCCACTAGTCAATTTAATAGATATATCAAATGTTAGTACAGTTTTTAAGTCATCTTCATTTATATTTATTAATTGTAATAATTTGCTATGATCGATTTGTTCATCACTATTAGAAACATATTTGCCCAAATTATTTATTGAATATCTGAAAGCTACAATTCCACCTTGATTGGAAATTTTTTGTTCTTTTATATTTGACTCTAATTCACCTGTATATATAATTGAATTTATTTCATTTTCAGCAGAATTAATAAACATTCTTTTTTCATCTTTTACAGGCTTATATAATTTTGTTTCACCCAATTCGCTTTTTCTATTAATATTTATATCTTTTATTTCTATATTATCTATTATTTCAGTTTTTGAATATCCAGCATTTTTTTCTATATAAATATATATATCATTATTTTCACTTATATCTAAATTCCACTTTTCTCCTGTGCCCTGTGCCTCAGTTCCCTCAACACTTCCAACTATTGCAATTTTTGTAAGCTTAAATGGCATATTTTTCTCACCCTCAACTTGATATCTTAAAATCAAGATTCCAGCAACACTTAAAATTGCAACTACAATTACTATTATAATAATAACATGTAATATTTTTTTATTCAAATTTCTATACATTTTTTCCTCCATTGTTCTTTAGTACTCTTAGTTCTTTAAAAAATTGTTTCAACAATTTTTCACACTCTTCTTTCAATATGCCTTTTTCAAAATCCACCTTATGGTTAAAAGTATAATCTTCAAATAAATTTAATTTTGAACCAACAGCTCCAGTCTTTTCATCCATTGTACCTATATAAACCTTTTTGATTCTCGAATTTATTATTGCACCAGCACACATAGAACATGGTTCTAATGTTACATACATCTCACAATCTATTAATCTCCATGATTTTAATTTTTTGCTTGCTTTTTGTATAGCTAATATTTCTGCATGTTTGGTTGTATCTGTTTTGGTCTCTTTTTGATTATATCCTCTTGCAATTATTTTTCCATCTTTAACAATTACTGCTCCAACTGGTACCTCTAACTTTTTATATGCTTTTTTAGCCTCTTTTAATGCTTGTTCCATAAAGTATTGTTCCACTTATATTTCATCCCTTTATAAAAAATGGTGTTCCCAGGCGGACTCGAACCACCATCGGTCGCTTAGGAGGCGACTGCTCTATCCTGCTGAGCTATGAGAACATCTTCCAAATTATTATAACATAAATTCCCGTAAATTCAAGTACTATTTTGCTTTAAGTTTCGGTATTTTTTTCGAACTCCCCCCTTAACCCTCTCAAGTTATATTCTAACTCCAAAATCCTTGCGTTTGATTGGAGTAAAAAAATAGAAAATGTTATTTAAACAGTTGAGGGATGTTCACGGAAAATACCGAAATTTGAAAATTCATGTACTTGACAAGTATGTTATAATAATTGCAGAAAGAGGTTTATTATGCAACAAATATTAAGTAAAATGAGAAAAGCAATAGAAGAATATAATATGATAGAAGATGGAGACAAAATCGCAGTATGTTTATCAGGAGGAAAAGATTCAATCACAATGTTAAATGGTTTAAAAGCATTACAAAGATTCTACCCAAAACATTTTGATTTAATCGCAATATCAATAAATCCTGGATTCGAATTTTTTGATACAAAAATTTTACAAAAAAACTGTGATGAGATTGGTGTTCCATTATTTATTGAAAACAGTAATATTAAAGAAATTGTTTTTGATGTAAGACAAGAAAAAAATCCATGTTCTCTATGTGCCAACTTGCGTAGAGGAATAATAAATAGTGTAGCAATCCGCGAAGGATGTAATAAAATTGCACTTGGGCATAATATGGATGATGTATTAGAAACATTTTTACTAAATTTATTATATACTGGTAGTTTACACACATTTGCACCTAAAAGTTATATGGATAGAAGTAAAATTACATTAATTAGACCTTTAATTTTATTAAGTGAAAAAGATGCTAATCGTTTTGTCAAAAAAAATAACAAAACAATTATGCCAAAAGTTTGCCCAATGGATGAACACACAAAAAGAGAATCAATAAAACAACAAATCTTTTTATGGCAAAAAGACATTCCTATGATTAGGGCAAATTTATTTGGAGCAATTTCAAGAAATTTAGAAGGATGGAAAAAAGAAGAAAAAAGCGAAAAATAAATAATATATTAATAAAAATTCTGAATATATTAATATTTCATAACTAGAACATGGAATTTTTATATAAATAAAGTGAACCCTTATTATTAAAATTTTATCTAATAATTTGGATTCACTTTATTTATAATTAAAACTACTTTATTTTTAAATATAAATTATTCTGATCTTACTAATTTTTCCATAGCTAATTTTAATTTTTCCATCTCTACAGTTGCATTTTCTGGATCTTTACCTTTAACCCCTATATAAAGTTTAATTTTAGGCTCTGTTCCAGAAGGTCTAACACAACACCATGCATTATTTTCCAATTCATAATATAAAACATTAGATTTTGCTAAACCAACTTTGCCCTCTTCACCTGTAATCATATTTTTCATATAATCTCTGTCAACATCTTTAAAAGTTAAAACTTTGTAATCTCCAATAGATTTTATTTCTTTATTTCTCATGTCTGTCATCATTTTTTTGATTAATTCGGCACCTTCAGCACCTTCCAAAACAATTGAAACTTGGCCTTCTTTATAATATCCATATTTTTTATAAATATTAATCATTTGATCCCATAAAGTAATACCTTTTGATCTATAATAAGCTGCAGCTTCACATAAAGACATTACTGCTGCAATTCCATCTTTATCTCTTGCATAATCACCAATTAAACATCCATAGCTTTCTTCAAAACCAAATACATAAGTTTTATCTTTATTATCTTCTGCTTTTTTCATTACAGCTCCAATATTTTTAAAACCTGTCAAAACTTCTATACATTCCAAATTATAATTTGCAGCTATTGCTTTTGCTAAATCTGATGAAACAATTGTTGTTATAAGCATACCATTACTTGGTAAAATTCCCTTTTCTTTCATTTGAGAAATTCTATATTCAGCTATTAATAATGCTGACATATTTCCTGTATATGGCATATATTCACCTGTTGCAGTATCTTTTGCATAAATTCCCAATCTATCAGCATCAGGATCTGTAGCTAGAACCACATCAGCATCAACCTTTTTAGCTAATTCTAAAGCTAATTTAAATGCTTTTTTATCTTCAGGATTTGGATAATCTACTGTTGGAAAATTTCCATCTGGCTTTGCTTGTTCAGGAACCACATACACATTTTCAAAACCTAGTTCTTTCAATAATCTCTCTACAATCATGTTTCCTGTTCCATGTAATGGTGTATAAACAATTTTTAGTTCTTTACCTTGTTTACTAACTATTTCCGGATTTAAAATATGTTCTTTCAATATTTTTATATATTTATCATCCATTTCTTTTCCTACTATATTAAATAATCCTTTTGAAATAGCTTCTTCTTTACTAATTGTCTTAATTTCATTAAAATCTGTAATTTCTCTAACTTTTGCAATAATATCTTTATCTCTTGGTGGAACAATTTGTGAACCATCATCCCAATAAACTTTATATCCATTATATTTGGGAGGATTATGACTTGCTGTTATCATTATTCCTGCTGTACATTTTAATTCTCTTACAGCAAAAGATAATTCTGGGACAGGTCTTAAACTTTCAAACAAATATGTTTTTATTCCATTTGCATTTAAAATTAATGCAGTTTGTAAACTAAATTCGTCTGACATTTTCCTTGAATCATAACTTATTGCAACACCCATATCTTGTGTCCCTTGTTCTAATATATAGTTTGCTAGACCTTGTGTTGCCTTACCTACTGTATATTTGTTCATTCTATTTGTTCCCATTCCAATTATACCACGTAATCCTGCTGTTCCAAATTCCAATTCTTTATAGAATCTATCTTTTATTTCTTCATCATTTCCTTTTATATCTAATAATTCTTTTTTTGTTTCTTCATCAAAATTAGGGTCTTCACACCATTTTTTATACTCTTCTAAATAATTCATATTTACTACATTCCTTTCTTTGGCATAAATCTAATTAGAAAAAAATCAGATTTCTTTTTCTTTTCTTATTTTAAAATTCAAATAACTGCTGACATTCTTTATACCAGCAGTTAATGTTATATACTTTATAATTGATAGAATTTTCTATATAGCTCTCTTGCTGTTTCAGGACTATCTACACCTGCTGCATTTTTTACAGGTGCAAATTCTTCTTCTCTTTTTACTCTTAAAATAGCCATATCATCTAATTCTCCGAATGCATCAAATAAAAATGCTTCAAATTTATATGCATTAGGTCCATCTGGTTCTACTTTATTTCCATCTTTATCTATATATGTTGCTTTTTTAAATGCTGAGTGATATGGTAAAGGCTTTTTTCCCATTCTTTCAACTGCATCTATATTAAATAGGTTGCATAATATATGAGATTCTCCATATATTAATTCTCCTCTTTCATCTTTTGCTTCTGCCATTTCCTTAGGAATTTCTGTATATTCTATAACTGATGGTTTTCCATTTTTCTTGCAAAATACTCCTACTTTTTCTTGTGGATTAGCTTTTACAACAGATTTACCCGCTGCTGTTACATTTTTTTCTATGGCAATTCCCATAAGTATAGGATCTACCATTTTAACCAAGCAATTATCTACTCCACCTATAAATATCCATTCTACTCCTAATTCTCTCATTTTCTTAGTCATACCATTTTTTACAAGAGCTTCATATATTCCACCATGTCCATCTGCAGCTTCTTTAATAAGACCATTTTCTCCTATTAATATTCTACCTTCAGTATCTACCATAGGTAATTCACCTTGTTTGAAGAAAAATATATTTTTATCTTTTTCATATCCAAAAAATCTATGTTTTGCAAAAAATTCTACTGTATCATCATTATTTTCCTCACTTGTCATTATAAACCATGGAATTGTAACTCCATATTTTTTACCTTGTTCTTTTAATGAATCACTTAATAATTCAAATAATGATTTGTGTGTTTCTAATCCAATGTCAAATGTACCTTTTGGTCCTTTATGACCTAGTCTTGTACCTTGCCCACCTGCCATTGTTACTGCTGCCAATTTTCCTGCTCTTATTGCCTTTTCTCCTACTGTTTGATATTCTTTATAATATCCATTCAATTTTTCTTTATCTAAATATTCAATTGGTGTTATACTACTATCTGTTTTTTCAAATTCCTTTTTTGTATTATTATACAAGCTATTGATTAATTCAAAATCAATCCCTTCAATTTGTTCCACCAATTGTTTTTGTTTTGCTTCATCTAATTTTTCATATCCATTTAATAAATGCTCTTGAGAATATTTTTTGAGCGTTTTTCTAATGTTTTCTATGTTTTCTTCCATATGATATACTTCCTTTCTTGGTACATACTATAATATTACTTATATACTATTTTATTTTATTTTTCAATACTTTATTAAAATTTTATTATATTTTTAATATTACTTATTATTTAGTACATCATTATGTTTTTTTATTATTCTATCCATATCATCTTTTACTTCATCAAAACTATAACAATTTATTATATTTTTATATTTTTCTTTATTGATCTGTTTGTTTTTTTGATTAATAAAATTTTCTGAACCAATTATTATTATATTAGATATATTTTCTTTTATTAAATTCATTTCTTCTTCGTTTTTCTGCACATCCCAATTCAAATTTAATATTTTTTCCTTAATCTCATCTTTTAAATTTACTCTTTCTATTAAGATTTTCAATGAGCTTTTCAAATTATTTTCAGTAGTTATATATATATTCTCTTGTTCTTCAATTTTTTTATTTATATATGGTAATAATATCATTTCTAAATGAAAGTCACTTACATAAAAGCAACATAGTTCTTCTGTTTTTTTATTTTGGGCAACCACAACGACCATCCCCTTGTTTTTATTTCTTTTGGTAAATTTTACCATTTTATTTTTAGCTTGTCAAGCTTTTCTTTCTAAGTTTCTAAAAATTTTCCTTTTAATGTATAATATATTTTTTTTGGCTAATAATTATTTTAGAGATATATTTTTACAAAAATGTTTATAGGAGGATTAATATGAAAAAATTTTTAAATTTTATGAAAAATCCCATGTTAAGAAAATTTAGTTTATTAATAGCTTTATTATTTTTATATGTTTTCATTTCAGCACAAAGTTATGTTACAGCAATAGCAAAAGATTTATCTCAATCTGTATTTAGATTACATGTTATTGCAAATAGTGACAGTAATGAAGATCAAACTTTAAAATTAAGAGTAAGAGATGCTCTTCTTGATTATATGAATGAAATGTGTATAAATTGTTCTACAAAAGAAGAAGCTATGGAAATAGCAAATAATCATAAAGAAGATTTTCAGAAAATAGCAGAAAAAGTAATTTCTGATAATGGATATAATTATTCTGTAAAAATAAATATTAACAATTTTTATTTTCCTACAAAAAATTATGGAGATATTTCATTACCTGCAGGTAATTATGATGCTCTACGTGTTGAAATTGGAGAAGCAAAAGGTCAAAATTGGTGGTGTGTTATGTTTCCATCATTATGTTTTATAGATATTTCTTCTGGTGTAGTAGATGAAAAGGCAAAAGAAAACCTTTCTGACAATCTTGAACAAGAATCTTATAATATAATATCTGAAAACAAGAAAAGTCCAATAAAATTTAAATTTAAATTAATTGAATTTTTCGCCGAAAATAATTTCTTTGCATCTAAATAAAAATCTATAAGATACTAATTTAAATTTTAAGCAAAACTGTTGTAATCTTTTGTATTTTATGATATATTCCTAAAGAAGAAATATTTAAGGAGGAATACTTTTGGAAAAATTAGTTATCACAGGAAAAACACCTTTACACGGTGAAGTAACAATAAGTGGTGCAAAAAATGCCGCTGTAGCAATTTTACCTGCAACACTTTTAATAGATGGTGTTTGTACAATTGAAAATTTGCCAAATATTAGTGATGTAAAAAAATCATGTGAAATATTAGAAGGCCTAGGTGCCAAAATAACATGGAATTCTAATAATGAAATTACAATTGATACAAGAAATATAGAAAAAACTGAAGCATCTGAAGAATTAACAAGTAAATTTAGAGCTTCATATTATATAATTGGAAGTATGTTAGGACGTAAAGGAAAAATCTCAGTTGGAATGCCAGGAGGATGCAAATTAGGTGCACGCCCTATAGACCAACATATAAAAGGATTCGAAGCTTTAGGTGCAAAAGTAGAAATTGGACAAGGAAAGATTTCTGCATCTGTTGACAAATTAGTTGGAACATCTATTTATATGGATGTTGTATCTGTAGGAGCAACAATAAATGTAATGTTAGCATCTGTTTTAGCAGAAGGTACAACAATTATAGATAATGCTGCTAAAGAACCTCATATTGTAGATGTTGCAAACTTTTTAAATACAATGGGAGCAGACATCCGTGGTGCTGGTACAGATGTAATAAAAATTAATGGTGTAAAAAAACTTACTGGAAATAGCACATATTCAATAGTTCCAGATCAAATTGAAGCTGGTACTTTTATGCTTGCAGCAGTAGCTTCTAAAGGTGATATTTTAATAAAAAATTGTATCACAAAACACTTAGAGTCTATTACAGCAAAAATTATAGAAATTGGTGGACATGTTGAAGATTTCGGTGATAGTATTAGAGTATGGTGTGATAAAAGACCTGGAAAAGCAACGATAAAAACACTTCCATATCCTGGATTTCCAACAGACTTACAGCCACAAATGGGTGTAGTACTATCAGTTGCAAATGGTACAAGTAGAATAATCGAAAGTATATGGGAATCTAGATTTCAATATACAGAAGAATTAAATAAAATGGGAGCAAATATTACAGCCCAAGGAAAATCTGCATTTTTCGAAGGTGTAGAAAAATTATATGGATCACCTGTTTATTCAACAGATTTACGTGCAGGTGCAGCTTTAATAATTGCAGGAATAATTGCAGATGGTAAAACTGAAATATATAATTTAGAGCATATAGATAGAGGTTATGAAAATATCGAGAAAAAATTCAAAAACCTTGGAGCTTTAATCGAAAGAGTAAAAGAATAACAATAGAAAGAAGAAATACATATGTTAAATTTTTGTAGCTTATATAGTGGTAGCAGTGGTAATAGCTTATTTGTAGAAACAGAAAATACTAAAATTTTGGTTGATGCTGGAATGAGTTGTAAAAAAATTGAAGAAGCTTTGCATTCTATTGAAGTAGAGCCTTCTTCAATTAATGCTATATTAGTAACTCATGAACATTCAGACCATATTAAGGGAATATCAACAATTTCAAAAAAATTTGATA
Source organism: uncultured Clostridia bacterium (assembly GCA_944390695.1). Taxonomy (GTDB): domain Bacteria; phylum Bacillota; class Clostridia; order TANB77; family CAG-508; genus CAG-269. The sequence goes on along the minus strand of CALXQP010000009.1, from coordinate 12,118 downwards.
TTCCTGTTTTTGCTACTAAAGAAACATTTGATGCAATGCCAGCACAAACCGAAAAATTATCAACCAAAAATATCAATTATTTTAATCCACAAGAAAAATTTTTTATTGATGACTTAGAAATTTTCCCATTTAGCATCCCACATGATGCTGCAAATCCTTGTGGTTTTAATATAATTAAAGATAATTCTCACAAAATTAGTATTGCAACAGATATTGGTCATATGACTAAATCAATTATTAATTATTTAGAAGGTAGTGAATTTATTTTGCTAGAATCTAATTATGATACAGAAGTTTTAAAATGTTGCTCTTATCCATTTGCTTTAAAATCTCGTATCGCATGTGATAAAGGTCATCTATCAAATACTATGGCAGGAAAAACCATTTCATATTTATCTAAAAATAGTAATTTACATACTGCAATGCTTGGTCATCTAAGTAAAGAAAGTAATTTTCCCGAACTAGCTTACCAAACTGTTGTTGATGAATTAATTTTAAATTCTCCTAGTGATAATTCAATTAACTTATCTGTCGCTAATAGAGATTGTCCTAGTAAATTAATTACATTATAATATATTTGATTGTAAAGAGAATAATTTAAGAACTAATTTTATTATGTATTAAAGAACATTTATAGGATTTAGGGGGCCTAAAGTTTAATTTATAAAAAATAATTTTAAAAAAATACTTATCTAATTAGTTTAAAATGGGGGAATTTAAATTATTCCCTTTACAAAATTAAAAACTTGATTTAAAAAATTTGATTTAATTATCTTTGACTAATATTATGTTACATCATTTTTTTCAATTTGTCAACAAAAATCGTTCGACAAAATTCGACGCCACCAAAAAGAGAAAAAAGAGAACCGGCACCAAATTAACAAAACGGCCAAAACCGGCCAGCCAAGCGAGCTAGGGCGAAAAAGGCAAAAAGAGAACCGGCACCAAATTAACAATTAAAAGTGAAACTATAATACCTGTTAAGTCAGCAGCCAAAGCTGCAAAAATTACACCTCTAGTATTTTTAATTTTTACACTACTTGAATATACTGCAATTGTATATAATGTAGTCTCAGTAGAGCCCATTATTACAGCTGCCAAAATTCCTATAAAAGAATCAACTCCACTTTGTTTAATGATTTCTGTAGCAATAGCCATTGAAGCACTACCTGAAATTGGTCTTAATAGTGCAAGAGGAACAATTTCTGCTGGAAATCTTAACATAACAAGAATTGGAGAAATCAATTCAGTAATAAATTCTAAAATACCAGAACTTCTAAGCATTCCAATAGCTACAAACAATCCTACTAAAGTAGGAAATATTTTCAAAGTAATTTCTAGTCCATCTGTAGCACCTTTAATAAAAATGTCAAAAACAGAAATTTTTTCTTTCAAACCTCTAAATGCAATAATCAAAATAACCAAAGGTATAACTATTATTGAAATATAGTTAATTATATTCATATAAGTCTGCCTTTCCTTAAAATAATTTAATTCCTAGTATATTTAATAATTATTTTTGTAAAAATTATTCCAACTATTGCAGCACAAATTGTAGATACCCATACAGGAAATATAATCATAGTTGGATTAGATGACCCTAAAGAACTTCTAAGTGCGATTATAGTTGTAGGAATTATTTGTAAAGATGCTGTATTTAAAACAATTAGCATCATCATATTATCACTTAAAACATCTTTATTTTTATTTTCTTTTTGTAATTCATTCATTGCTTTTAAACCTAAAGGAGTAGCAGCATTACCCAATCCTAAAATATTTGCTATAATATTCATCATTATATTATCATATGATTTGCTATCTGAATTTATATTTGGAAAGAGAAATCTTATTACAGGATGTAAAACTTTAGCAAAAAAATCTATAATTTTTGTTTTAGATGCAATTTCCATAATTCCACTCCAAAGACAAGTCATCCCCAATAATGTTATTGTTACATTAATAGCACTTTCAGTAGATTCAAATATTGAATTATTAATGTTTGCTATATTACCTGAAATAAATGCATATATAATTGATATAATAATAAAAATTGGCCATAATATATTTAACATTATAATCACCTTTTTACATATATATTTTACAAACAAGCACTTTATAACAAATATTTTTACATTTATTTGAAATTTTGATTGACCATTAAGAATATTTATGATATTATATATATGGAATTGATTATATTTGTTAAGGAGGAGAATTATGAAATCTACAGGAATTATTAGAAAAGTTGATGAATTGGGAAGAGTTGTTATTCCAATTGAAATTAGAAATAAGTTTGACATAGCTGAAAAAGATCCTATAGAAATTTATGTTGATGGATCTTCAATAATACTAAAAAAATATGAACCAAATTGTGTTTTTTGCGGTAATACTAAAAATTTAATGACATATAAAGACAAATTAGTATGTTCAAAATGTATTCAAAAGCTTTCTAGCATGGAAGAAAATTCAGAAAGTGTAGAAGAATAAAAAACTACTGAAATTTTATTTTCAGTAGTTTTTTATAATTTCAGAGCGATACTCAAATTATACTGTAAGATAATTATTTTTAAATAAATTTCATATAAATTTCATTTTTGTTTACATTTCTATCTTTAGCAATTTTTTTAATTATTTCTTTTTTATCTAATCCTTGTTTTTCGTAATACTCATAATGTTGCTCCAAACTTAGAGAATTCAATTCATTTTCTTCTCTATTTTGACTTTTTTCCGCTCCTTCAATAATTAAAATCATTTCACCTTTTATATTATCTATTTTATTTAATAAATAATTGATATCTCCTCGTATAAATTCTTCATGAATTTTAGTTAATTCTCTTGCTAAAACTACTTTTCTATCACCTAAAATATCTTTAAAATCCTCTAAAGTAGTTTTCATTTTGTGTGGCGCCTCATATAAAATAATTGTTTTAGAAGAATTCTGAATTTCTCTCAATTTTTCTTTCCTTAATTTTTTATTTAATGGCAAAAAACCTAAAAATTCAAATTCCTTTGTATCTAGCCCAGATGCAATTAAAGCATTAATTAATGCACATGCACCTGGAATTGGTATAACTTCAATATTTTCTTCTATCGCTTTTTTAATAACCTCTTCCCCAGGATCACATATTCCTGGAGTTCCTGCATCTGAAACTAAAGCAATATTTTCTCCATTTATTAATTTATCAATTAATAAATTACTTTTCACTTCTTCATTATGTCTATGATAACTAATTAGTGGTTTTGTTATTTCAAAATGATTTAATAATTTTAATGTTTGTCTTGTATCTTCTGCTGCAATTAAATCAACTTCTTTTAATATTCTTAATGCTCTTAATGTTATATCTTCTAAATTTCCTATTGGTGTTGCTATTATATATAATTTGCCACTCATATTATTTCCTCTCTATTACTTCAATTCTCTTCCATAATAACTATCAAGAAGTATTTGTTTAATTTCTGTAACAAGTGGTACTCTTGGATTTGCAGTAGTACATTGATCTTCAAAAGCTCTATCTGCTAATAAATCTACTTTTGCCAAGAATTCCCCTTCATCAATTCCAGCATCTTTGAAAGAACTTGGAATATTTAGATCAGAATTTAATTTTTTAATTTCTTCAATTAAAGAATTAACTCCTTCTTCAACTGTATCTGCTTTAAGACCTAATCTTTTAGCTATTTCAGCATATTTTTGGTCAGCGATGAAATATTCATATTTAGGCCAAGAAACAAATTTTGTTGGTTTTGTTGAATTATATCTAACAACATATGGAAGTAAAATTGCATTAATTCTTCCATGTGGTAAATGGAATTCTGCTCCTATTTTATGTGCCATTGAATGACATACTCCTAAAAATGCATTTGTAAATGACATACCTGCAATTGTACTTGCATTATGCATTTTTTCTCTAGCAATTTTATCATCTCCATGTTCATATGCCTGTCTTAAATATTTGAATACTAATTCAACTGCTTTTTCTGACAATCCATCTGTATAATCTGATGCCATTACAGAAACATAAGCTTCTAATGCATGTGTTAAAACATCTAAACCAGTATCTGCTGTAATCGTTTTTGGCAAACTCATAACCAAATCTGGATCAATTATCGCAACATCTGGTGTTAATTCATAATCTGCTAATGGATATTTTTTATTTTTTACTTTATCTGTTATAACTGCAAATGATGTTACTTCTGAACCAGTTCCAGATGTGGTTGGTATTGCAACCATTTTCGCTTTTGAGCCCATTTTAGGGAACTTATAAGTACGTTTACGTATATCCATAAATTTCAATTTTAAGCCTTCTGGATCTGCATCAGGATTTTCATAAAATAACCACATACCTTTGGCTGCATCTATTGCACTTCCTCCTCCTAATGCAATTATTACATCAGGTTTAAAAATATTCATTGCCTCTAATCCTTTATTTACAGTCTCAAAAGATGGATCTGATTCTACCTCACTAAATATCTCACAATGTACATGATTTGCTCTTTTTCTTAAATGATATAAAATTTTATCTACATATCCAAGTTTAAGCATTCCTGGATCAGTAACTATAAAAGCTCTTTCAATATCAGGCATTTTTTCAAGATATGCTATAGAACCTGCCTCAAAATATATTTTTTCAGGTACTTTAAACCATTGCATATTAACTCTCCTTTTTGCAACTCTTTTTATATTAATTAAATTAACACTTGATACATTTGCAGTTGTTGAATTTCCTCCAAATGATCCACATCCAAGTGTTAGAGATGGCATATTTGTATTATAAATATCACCAATTGCACCATGTGTTGAAGGAGAATTTACAATAATTCTTCCAGCTTTCATAGTTTTTGAAAATTTTAATATAGTTTCTTTATCTTCTGAATGTATAACAGCAGAATGTCCTAAACCTCCAAACTCTATTAATCTTTCTGCTTTCTCAATTCCTTCATTTGAATCATTTACAATATAATATGTTAAAACTGGGCTTAACTTTTCTTTAGAAAATGGATATTCTTCTCCAATACCATCTTCATATACAACCAATACCTTAGTTTCTTCAGGCACTTCAAATCCCGCTTCTCTAGCAATTTGTGCAGGACTTTTGCCTGGTACATGAGATTTTAATTTATATCCATTTATATTATCAAACATGCTATTTTTTAATTTTTCTTTTTCTTCTTCACTTACAAAATAGCAACCAGCCTCTCTCATCAATTTTTCAAAATCTTGATATATTTCTCTATCAACCAAAACAGCTTGTTCAGATGCACATATCATACCATTATCAAATGATTTTGACATTACTAAATCATTTACAGATGTTTTTAATTTCGCTGTTTTATCTATATAACATGGAACATTACCTGGACCAACACCTAATGCTGGCTTTCCACATGAATATGCTGATTTTACCATTCCAGTTCCACCTGTAGCTAATATTAAATTAACATCTGGATGATTCATTAACATTCTTGTTGCTAAAATTGATGGTTCCTCTATCCATAATATACAATTTTCAGGTGCTCCTGCCTTTATAGCAGCCTCTCTCATTATTTCCGCTGCAGCCACACTACATTTTTGTGCAGATGGATGGAATCCAAATACAATAACATTTCTTGTTTTAGCAGATATTATAGATTTAAACATTGTAGTTGATGTAGGATTTGTTACTGGAGTAACACCTGCAATTATCCCTACAGGTTCAGCAATTTCAACAAAATCTTCTTCATCATTTTCTCTAATTATACCTACTGTTTTTTCATATTTTATACTATGATATACATATTCTGTAGCAAACATATTTTTCGTAATTTTATCTTCATATATACCTCTACCAGTTTCTTCAACAGCCATTTTAGCTAATTCCATATGATGCTCCAACCCTGCCATTGACATTGCCCTCACAACATTATTTACTGTCTCTTGGTCTAATTGCAAATACTCTTTTGATGCAATTCTAGCCTTTTCCATTAAATCTTCTATCATTTGCTTAACTTTTGTTTCTTCATCAAGATTTTGATTTTCCATACTTTTCTTCCTTTCTTTAGTTATTTTTTCCAAATAACTATATCTTTAGTTTATCCATTATATTATATAATATGATAAGTTTTTGTCAATAACTTAAATTTAAATAATTTCAAAATCTATTTTTCTTAATAGTTTATTACTATCTAAAACCCTTATTTTAACCTTATCACCTATTTTATAAATTTTATTTGAGATTTCTCCAATAGCTTGTTTTTTATCTTCATCATAAATAAAATATTCATCACCTAAATTCTCATATCTTATTAATCCTTCAACAGTATTATCAAGTTCAACAAAAATTCCAAAACTGGTAACAGAAGAAACAATTCCATCATATTCTTCACCAATTTTATTTTCCATAAATTCAGCTTTTTTTATATCAATTGCCTCTCTTTCCACTTTAGTTGCAATCTTCTCTCTTTCAGAACAATTATCAGCTCTTTTAGCTGCTCTTTTAGAATATTTTTTAATAAAAAAGTCATTTACAAAATAATCATTTTCCAAATATTTTGAAATAATTCTGTGTATAAATAAATCTGGATATCTTCTAATAGGAGAAGTAAAATGGCAATAATACCTACTCGCAATACCAAAATGTCCTTTATTTTCCGCTTCATATTTAGCAACTCTAAGAGTTCTTAAAATAATATGAGAAACTACCTTTTCTTCTTCTTTTCCTTTTACATCTTCCAAAATCTTTGCAAATTCATTTGGATAAACTATATCTTCTTGAGAAACTTTTATTTTATAACCAAAATTAAATAAAACCTTATTTAATTCATTAATTTTATCTAAACCTGGAGCTTCATGATTTCTATAAATAAAAGGTGCTTGTAACCAATAAAACTTCTCTGCAACAGTCTCATTTGCAATCAGCATAAATTGTTCTATTATTTCATTTGAAAAATAAGTCTCATATTTTTTTATATCTATTGCAAAACCATTTTCATCAAGAACTACTTTAGTCTCAGGAATATCTAAATTCAAATATCCATTTTCTCTTCTTTTTTCCTTTAAAATATTTGCTAACTCTGCCATTAATTCAAAATCTTTAATATATTTTTCATATCTTTTCAAAACTTCATCATCTGATTTATCTAATATTTTTTGCACATTAGTATAAGTCATTCTTTCAGTAACTCTTATTACAGCTTTGTAAATATCTGAATTTACAACTTTGGCTTTTGGAGTAATTTCCATAGAACAAGATAATGTAAATCTATCTTCACCAGCATTTAAACTACATATTCCATTTGAAAGTTCTCTTGGAAGCATTGGAATTACTCTGCCTAACATATAGATACTTGTCCCTCTTAAATATGCTTCTTTATCAAGTTCAGTTTTTTCTCTAACATAATTACTCACATCTGCAATGTGAACATCTAATTTATAGTTTCCATTAGACAGTTTTTCCACATGTATTGCATCATCTAAATCTTTTGCATCTTCTCCATCAATTGTAAAAACTACATCATTTCTTAAATCAACTCTATTAGATATATCATTTACATCAATAGTTGTTCCATATGATTTAGCCTCATTTACTACTTCTTCAGGGAATTTATATGGAAGTTCGTATTGTTTTATTAATGATAACATATCAACACCGGCTTCATTAACTCCTCCTAGAACTTCGATTATTTCACCTTCAGCGTTTCTTCCCCTTTCAGGGTATTTAATTATTTTTACTAAAACTTTGTGTTTATTTCTTGCTTTTCCCCAATTTGATTTTGAAATAAAAATATCTGTCCCAAAATTTTTGTCATCTGGAACTACAAAACCAAAATTTCTATTTTTTTGGAAAGTTCCAACAATTGTATCTTTTTCATGTCTTACAATTCTTATTATTTTACCCTCTTCTTTTTTATTTTCCCTTTTAGGAGATATAATTTCAACTTCTACTACATCTCCATTTAAAGAATTCAAAGAATGTTCTTTTGCAATATATATTTCATCTTCTTGGTCTTCTAATTTAACAAAACCAAAACCTTTTTGATTTTTTTTATATACTCCTATTTTTCCCATTATTAATCTCATCCCTCCCTCAAGGCACAAATCTATTATAATTACTTTTCAACCTTACCACCTTCATATCATAAAAGAGCAGTTTCATAAACTGCTCTTTGCCATATTATGCTATGTAAATAATTGAAAGTGCAATTGTAACAATTACAAATAATACTCCCAAAATAATTGTCCATCTTTTTAATTTTCCTTCTTTAGTTCTACCTTTATTTTTCTCAAAAAAATTATTTGTAGATGAACCTGTTATTGTTGATGATAAACCTGCATCATCTTTAGATTGTATCATTGCTAAAATTGTTATGGCTAAACATATTATAAAATCCAATACTATTAATATTATCTTTGCTATTTGCATTTAGTATTCCTCCCAACGATTTATTTATTCGTATACTATGCTATTTTACCACATATTACCTAAAAAATCAATGCTAGTCCAGTAAAAAGTAAAACTTTTATCATTATTTTAGTAAATAATAAACAATTTGTTCCTTTTATACATTCTTTATTCAATTTTTTAAAACCATTGTTAATCTTTTCTATCTCTTCATCTGTAGATATTTTACAATTATACATATAATCTTTTGCTAAATACTCAGCTTTTATCATAGCATCATTTTCCAAAAATATTCTAACCACATAATACACAAAACTTAAAATTAAAAATATGTTTAAAAACATTAATTCATTAGGCAATTTTTTTATAATCAATAATAAACAAATAATAAAAAAATATAAAAAATATATATTTGAAAATATAAAATTAAAAATTAGCAGGCTTTTATCTTGTATAGAATGTAAACATTCATGTGCAATTGTTTGAATTCTAGAAAAACTTTCATAAGTATTGCCAATTAAAATCTTATCTTGAATCGCAATATATATAGTAGCCTCTGATTTAATATTTTCTTCTATTTTTGTTTTATTATTTCCAATCATAGTTAAAATTTTATTACATATTTCTTTATTATTCGGATATTTTTTAGTAATTTCATTTAACTCTGTGTCTAAAGCAATTTCTTTTAATTTCTTTATATTAATTTTCATAATAGAATTTACAATAATTGTAACAACAACTATTACTATAATTATAATTAGTTCCATTCTTTTTATTTCCTTTCATTTAATGACCCTAATTACATTACAAATCAACTTTTATTTTAATAAATCTTGTACAGTTTCACCAATTATTTTATTAACATCTGCAATTAAAATATTAAATTTCATTTCAGCATCAAAATATTTACTTGCCTCCTCATTTTTAATCAATTCACCATATAATTCTTGTACATGTCTCATTTTGCTCTCATCATCTTTTCCTGTTTGTAAAGCTATAATTTGAGTTTCATATCTTGCTTTTTCAAATTCATCAATTTTGTTTTTTAATTCTAAATTCGAGTTTACTTCTTCTCTTATCAATTTATAATTTACATATTCTTCTGATTGTCTTATCTCTTGTGCTAATTTATTTGCTGTATCATATACATTCATTTAATCTCATTCCTTTCCAAAAATATTTACTTTATTATCTAAAAGAGCTGCATATTATCATGCAGCTGATTTTTAACATTATGCATATGCTTGGCGTTTTCTGAAAGCCAACAAATTTGTAATCTCTTTTTCTGTTCCTTTTGCTTTTTTAGTTTTTTGAGCTTTTTCTTGTTCTAATTGTTTTCTTTGTCTTTCTGCCATTGTCTCACATATAGCTTTTTGATATGTGAAATGAGTATCTTGTGCTATTTTAGCCCAATTATATTCATTTTTTACCTTGGCTTTTGCCTTTTTAACAATATTTGCACATAATTCTGGGTTATATAATAACTCTAAAATTGAATCTGCTATTGAATTTGGATTACCACAATAACTCTTCATTCCAGTCTCTCTATGTTCAACTATTTCATTTAAACCTCCAGCATCTGAAACAACTATTGGTCTTTCTGCTAACATTCCTTCTAATGCTACAATTCCAAATGGTTCATAAGTACTTGGAAATACTGATATATCTGCTGCTTTATACATTTTTTCTACATCTTTTCCATTCATATATCCTGCAAAATACACCTTACTTCCTAGACCTAAACTATCTGCTTGAGCTCTTAATTCATCTATCATTCCACCTTTTCCAGCAATAACTAATTTAGCATCATGATATCCTGCTAGAATTTTTGGCATTGCAGCAATTAAATTTTGTATTCCTTTTTCATAAACTAATCTTCCCATGAATAATATTATTTTTTCATTATCCATAGCATATCTTCTTCTAAATGAATAATCTCTATCCATTCCAGAAAATTTATTTAAATTAACACCATTTGGTACTACATTTATTTTTTCAAATGGTAGTCCGAATAATCTTTGAATTTCACCTTTCATATAATTACTATTCACTATTACTTCAGTTGCTTCATATGTAAGCATCCATTCTGTATCATTTATATATCTTTGAGTCTCATCATGTATTCCACTATTTCTTCCTGCCTCTGTTGCATGTATTGTTGCTACTATTGGGATATTATATGAGCTTTTAATTGTTTTTGCAGCATATGCTACTAGCCAATCATGTGCATGAATTACGTCAAATTCTCCTTGTTCTGCAATTATCTGATTTACTTTAGCTACCATATTAAAATTCATCTGCATTATCCAATCTATAAAATTATTTGGGTTTATCATATAATTGTCTATTCTATAAACTTTTACTCCTTTGTCATCTTCAAAATATGGAGTATCTCCTTCTCTGTATGTTACTACAGTAACTTCATGACCATCTTTTATTAATCTATGAGATAAGTCATATACTACTCTTGCTATTCCACCTACTACTCTTGGTGGATATTCCCATGTTAGCATCAATACTTTCATTGATTTTCCCCTTTCTTAAGTTTAAATTTTCTTTTGTTAGATACTATACTGCCTTTTATATTTTATACAAATTTCCGCAAATTGTAAATACATTTTAGAAAAATTTTGTAAATATTTGATGAATCTTCACGAAAAAAATTCTTTAATTATAAAAGCACATCTTTCTGACGCTTTTTCAAGAAATTTGTCGAATGTGATATTATTATTACCATTTGGAGTATCAGATATACTTCTTATAACTATAAAAGGAACATCATCTAATTTACATACTTGTGCAATAGCAGCTCCTTCCATTTCAACAGCATCAGCATCAAACTTTTTTCTTATTTTTTCCTTCATTTTTAGCTCAGTACAAAAAATATCACCAGATACAATAGTTCCAATTTTTACCTTAAAATTATTTTTTGAAATATTAGAAATAGTTTTTTCCATTTTAGCAATTAATTCACTATCACTTTCCACAACTTGTCCAATATTGCTGATAAATCCTTTTGGATGACCAAAAGCAGTAATATCAAAATCATGTTGTATTAATCTTTTCCCTATTATAATATCTCCAATTTCAAATTCATCATTTACAGAACCAGCAGAACCAACATTTATAATTCCATCTACATCAAAATTATCTACTAAAATTTGAGTTGTTCTTCCTGCATTCACTTTTCCTACACCAGATTTAACAAGTACTATTTCTATATTATTTATCTTGCCTATTATAAAAATCAATTCATAAATCTTCATTTCTCTGGTATTATTCATTATCTTTTTTATTTCTTGCATTTCTTCTTCCATTGCAGCAATTATTCCATATCTATTCATATAATCTATTCCTTTCTCTTAATTTTAGAACTATATTTAAAATTATGTTTGAGTTGTCTACTAAAGGAGAAAATCTTAAAAGAGTATCATTATAGCTTTTATATAATAGAAAACTATATCTTGTCTATTATATAAAATGATACAATTTTTATAATTATATCAAAAAAGCACTATATTTCAAGTGCTTTTTTATTTTATAATATTATTGTAATTCAATAACAGCTCCAACTTCTTCAAGTTTAGCTTTTAATTCTTCAGCTTCAGCTTTAGCTACATTTTCTTTTAATGTTTTTGGTGCTCCATCAACTAAATCTTTAGCTTCTTTTAATCCTAATCCTAATGCATTTTTAACAGCTGTGATAACTTTTATTTTTTGATCTCCAGCTTCTTTTAATACTA
>CALXQP010000008.1 GCA_944390695.1 uncultured Clostridia bacterium | reverse complement strand
GATACTACATATGATTGGAATTATAATAGAGGAAATCATTTTTGCACTTTGTGCTATTGTGATGGAAAACAAAATTTAGAAGAAGGCTATTATATTGTAGTCCATGCTTCTGCGGCAGAATATAAAGAAGGTAATATGAAAGAGGGATTATTCCCAGAAAAAGGTAACTGGTACTATGATTCAATTAAAACATATACAGACCCAGAAACAGGAAGATATTTAAGATATTTGGATGGGGAATATGCAAAAAAATTTTGGAATATAGCACATTTCCTAGAAGATTTTAATGAAAAAAGAAATGAATATTTTATTGAAAAAACTTTTAATGAATTAATTGACAAAAAAGTAATAAATATTCAGCATTATGGAATGCCAACAGAACATTCTATATGTATAGGATGTCACTGGAAAGAAGGAATGTATGCATTACTTACAGCACCAGGAAAAGACATATATTTTATAAATCCTTTAAAAAGTAATAATAATAGATTTAAACATGATAATTTAAATTTTACACTAAGTCCACACGGATTAGGACAAAAAGTACCAAATAAAAATGCAGATATAAAAATAAGTAAGGATAACATTATAATAGGAAATAACAGTTTTAAAGATGGTCAAATACTAGACATAGATGTAGATATAAAAATTAGAGGAACGGTGCCAGGTGATAAACCAATACCTGAAACAGTCCAAGATATTTTAAAAATATATCCTGGTCAAGTACAAGGTAAGATGAAACAAGTTGCATCTATTACAAAAAGGGGATTTAAAGTATATTAGGAGGATTTGTATGGAAATATTATTAACAAGACATGGGCAAACTGAATGGAATTTTTTTCAGAAAGTTCAGGGAAAAGCCGATATTAAACTAAATGAAAAAGGAATTAAACAAGCTAAAGATGTAAAAGATAAATTAAAAAATGAACAAATTGATTTGATACTCTGTTCACCTTTAATTAGAGCAGTTGAAACAGCTAATATTATAAACGATAGTAGAAATATCCCAATATTGATAGATGAAAAGTTATCTGAAAGAGATTTTGGCGAATTTGAAGGAATGCCTACTACAGATTTTGATTATGAATCATTTTGGAGCTATAAACAAAATATACAATATAATAAAGCAGAAAATATCAAAGACTTTTTTCAAAGAGTCTATGGCTTTCTCGATGACATATACTTAAAATATAAAGATAAACGAATATTATTAGTAGCACATGGGGGAATTAGTATACCTGTTTATTGTTATTTTAATGGAATACCTGATAAAGATACTTTATTAGGCTTAGCACTTGGAAATTGTGAAGTTGCTAAATATGTTTACAAAGAAAAGGAAATTGATGAACGATAATATATTTTATATTGAATGCAATTATTACATTCAAATTATTTTCTATGAATGCAACATTGAATGCAGTAACACAAATATAGAGAAATTTTGAAAAAGTTTGAGAAAAGAAAAAGGCTTAAAATAGCCCAAAAACAATTTAAGGAGCTTGTAAAAAGCTCCTTTTTCTGGTCGAGGCGACAGGGATCGAACCTGCGACCTCATGGTCCCAAACCACGCGCGCTACCAACTGCGCTACGCCTCGATAATATTTTTTTGCTCAACGCTTATATATAATATCATAAAATTTAGATGAATTCAAGTATTTTTTATAAAAAATATGAAAAAATTAAATACAAGAGTAAAATCTAATTATAAAATCTAATTTTACTCTTGTAAAAAATAAGATAAAATTAATCTCTACGCTTACCAAATAAAGATAAAATTCGTAAGAAGATGTTAATAAAATCTAAATAAAGTTGCATTGCACCATAAACATATAATTTTTCATCATCACAAAATCCGGATTCTTGCATAAGTTTAATTTTATTTATATCATAAATTGTCAATCCACAGAAAATAAACAAAATTGCCCAATCTAAAGCTATATCTAAAAAAGTATTTCCTAAAAAGATATTAATAATTGTTAAAACAAGACCTACTAGAAGAGCGATACTTAAGATAGTTCCAAATTTTGAGATATCTCTTTTTGTTGTATATCCAACAAGAGCTAAAGCACCAAAAAGAACTGCAGTTCCAGCAAATGCATAAGTTACAGATGTAAATTCAAATGCTGCAAAAACAACAGATAAAGTAAAACCATTTAAAAATGCATATCCGAAAAATAATATAGTAACAAGTGCAGGAGAAAGTTTTTTAAATAATAGAGAAAATATTAAAACTACAACAAGTTCTGCTATGGCTAAAGCATAAAAATATCCTCCCATAATAACTGAAATATATAATCCAGATTCATATACATAAAAAGCTGTACCAGCACTTGCTAATAAACCTAAAAACATTCTAAAAAATGTATTTTTTAGGACAGAATTTGTATCTATTGATCGAATAGCATAACCATCTTCATAAGATTCCATAATTTCACCACCTTTATAATAATATATATTAAATTTAAAAAAATAAACAATAAAATATAACTAATTTATTCCATATGGATATATTGTAAAATTAAAAATTTGAAAAGTCAAGTGAATAATTTGTTCTCACCTGATTTGAGTTTCAGGATATAAAGAGAAAGTCTCAAAAAGCAAGAGATTGTAACTTTTTACATAATAAGAAAGTATAAATTCCTTAGTATATAAAATAAAAAGGGTTCCTAATTTAGGTCTACTTTTTCAGCAGCATCTAATTTAGGCCCCTCTTCTAATAAAAATACTGATAAGTGCAAATTAATATACGCTCAAAGTATCTTCAATAGTGTCAAGGATAGGTAATATATCTTGATTATTTGCATTCAATTTAAAGAATTTATGTCCATCAGGAGTTTCACAAACAACAATATGAATATCGCCAATAACTTTTCCTATAATCTTTTTCATTAAAATCCCCTCTTTTCTATTGTGCACAAAAAGATTATAACATAAATAAAAAAGAAAAAATTTGAAATATATAAAAACGGCTAAATATTATATGAAAAATTATTTTTGTGATAGTACAATATTAAAAGTTCTAGTTATATGACCACGACTAATATTAATAGAAATGGTTTCACCAGGTATTTTTGAGTAAATATATTCTTTTAATTCAATCATATTGTTAATTACTTTACTATCAATTGATGTTATAATATCACCTGTTTGAATTCCACTAGAAATTGCAGGACTATTTTCATCAATATGAACAACATAGATTCCAGATGTGAAGTTTGGAGTAGATGAAATATATGGAATAACTTCTTTATCATAAGCATATATTCCAAGAAATGCTTCATCAAATTTATTTTCATTTATAAATTTTTCAATAACTGGTTTTACTGCATTAATTGGAACAGCAAAGCCAATTCCTTCAGCAGAAGATATTTTTACAGTATTAACTCCAATAACTTCTCCTGATGGATTAATTAATGGACCACCACTATTTCCAGGATTTATTGATGCATCTGTTTGTATTAAATCTGTCATATATGAAACACTGTCATTTTCTTCTATACGTATTGTTCTATTTGTAGCACTTATAATTCCAGAAGTAGTAGTTCGCCTAAATTCATAACCAATTGGATTTCCAATTGCATAAACAGTTTGACCAGATTTTATATTAGATGAGTTTCCAAGTGTTGCATATGTTAAATTTGTAGCATCAATTTTAGTTAATGATAAATCTAGTTCTTTGTCACACCAAACTACAGAACCCTCATAAGTATAGCCATTTTCTAAAGTAATGTAACATGTTGAAAGTTCTTCTCCTGTAACATGGCAATTACTTAAAATATAGCCATTACTTGAAACTATTATTCCAGTTCCAAGCCCTAATTCATTTATCGAATTTGAACTGGAAAATATTGATGTAGAATGTGATTTTATTTTTGATATTCCTACAACACTTTGGGAAAATTTTTCTAAAACATTTGCAATTGTTTCACTTTCTTGAGTGACGTTTTCCACAGTTTGTAAATCAATTGTGGATTCAGTACGCTTAATTTCATAATTTGGTGTAATTTCAATTTGATTATATGTAATATACAAATAATAAATTGATATTGCAATTATACTGATTAATATTAAAAATAATAAAATTCTTCTAATTTTTTTTAACATAGTTTTCTCCTAAATGTTTTTTATTAAGTATGAAACAATTTTAAAAAAATAATCATTTTTTAGATACATTTTCTTTTTTAGGTAATGAGTAGAAATGATTTTTAAGTGAGAATTGTAGTTTGGAAAGCCTAAGAGGTGAATTTGAAAAAAATAGCGAAACTGAAAAAATTTTAAATTGATAAAAACATTTTTTGACAAATTTCTAGAAAAATTTGCAAAATTTGTAATATAGTGGTATAATAAAGCAGGATAATATTATAAAAAATGGGGAAAAGGATGTTAGAGAAAATGTGGGGATTAACAAATTCACAAAAATCAATTTGGGTAACAGAGGAATACTACAAAGGAAGTAGTATAAACACAATATGTGGAACAGCAACAATTAAAGAAAAAGTAGAATTTGAAAAATTAAAAGAAGCTATGGAAATTGTGTATAAAAAGCACGATAATTTTAAATTGCGTCTAAAAATAAAAGATGGAGAAGTAAAACAGGTATTATCTGATGAGCCAATCAAGATAGATATCATTAATGTTGCTGATCAAAAAGAATTAGAAAAAGTAAGAAAAAAAATTATTCAAAAGCCATTTGTGCTTGAAAATTCAGAGTTATTTAATTTTTATATCATTAAATTTAATAATGGTGAAGGTGCGTTTATTATTAATATTCACCATATCATTGCTGATGCGTGGACACTTGCGCTTTCTTGTAATGAAATAATCAAAACATATTCAGAATTAAAACAAAATCAAAAAATAGAAACAGAAGCTATATATTCATATATAGATTATATCAAATCTGAGGAACAATATCTAAAAAGCGAAAAATTTGAAAAAGACAAAAAATATTGGGAAGAAAAATTCCAAACAATTCCTGAAGTTGCAACAATACCAGGAAGCAAAACAAATTGTGATGAAAGCAATCCAGCAGGAGAAAGAAAATTATTTAAATTAGATGAAAAATTTGTAGAAGAAATCAAACAATATTGCAAATACAATAATATATCTTTATACAATTTTTTTATGGGAATTTATGCAATATATATAGGAGAAATATCTAATTTAGATGAATTCGTTATTGGAACACCAATATTAAATAGAACAAATTTTAAAGAAAAAAATGCACCAGGAATGTTTATAAATATGACGCCATTTAAAATTAATTTAAAACAAGAAGATGATTTTAAAACTTTTATTAAAAATATAGCAATTGATTCAATGAATATGTTGAAACACCAAAAATATTCATATCAATGCTTTTTGGAAAATTTGAGAGAAAAAAATAAAAATATACCAAATTTGTACAATATTTTATTATCTTATCAAATTACAAATGCACAAATGAGTGGTGGAGATGTAGTTTATGAGACTGAATGGAATTTTAATGGATATTGTGCAGATAATATGGATATTCAAATTTTTGATTTAAATGATACAGGAAGTTTAAATATTGCGTATGATTATAAAACAAGTATTTATGAAAGTTCAGATATAGAAAATATACATAAAAGAATAATAAATATTATAAAACAAGTAATTTCTAAAGAAAATATAATATTAAAAGATATTGATATAGTAACAAAAGAAGAAAAAAAGAAATTAATTACAGATTTTAATAAAACAGAATTAGAATATGATGAAAATATTCCAATAATTAAATATTTTGAAAAACAAGCAGAAGAAACACCTACAAATATAGCAATTGTTTTTGAAAATAAGAAAATGACATATAAAGATTTAAATGAAAAAGCAAATAGTTTAGCAAATAAACTTAGAAAATCTGGTGTAACAAATAATTCTATTGTTGGAATTATGGTAGAGCGTTCATTTGAAATGATGATAGCAATATTAGCAACATTAAAAGCTGGAGGAAGTTTTATTCCAATTGCTCCAGATTATCCTGCTGAGAGAATTCAATATATGTTACAAGATAGTAATTCAAATATATTATTAGTTAAGAAACAACCAAAATTCAAGACTGATAAAAAAGTAATCAATATCAAATTAGGTAATGAATTATATGAAAATAATAAAACTAATTTAGAAAATATATCAAAACCTGAAGATTTATCATATTTAATTTATACATCAGGTTCAACAGGAACTCCAAAAGGGGTAATGTTAAAACAGAAAAATTTAAGCAATTTCTATAATTCAATGAAAAATAAGATAGATTATTTAAAAGATGGAAAACAACATAAAATACTTTCAATTACAACAGTTTCATTTGATATATTTGAATTTGAATCATTAATTTCATTAACAAGAGGTTTAACTATATATATGACAAATGAAAATGAACAAAAAATGACTTCAGAATTGGAAAGAATTATAAAAACAAACCAAGTAGAAATTATGCAAACAACTCCATCTATAATGAAATTTCATTTAGAGAATGTAAAAAATAAAGAAAATTTGCAAAGTCTAAAATATATTATGCTTGCAGGTGAACAACTTCCAAAAACTCTTGTAGATGAAATAAAAGAAATTATACCAGATGTTACAATTTATAATGGATATGGTCCATCTGAAACAACGATATTTTCTGCTGTAGCAAATGTAACAAATCAAAGTGATATAACAATAGGAAGACCTATACATAATACACAAATTTATATATTAAATAAAAATAAAAAACTTATGCCACAAGGAACAATAGGAGAAATATACATATCAGGTGATGGCGTAGGAAAAGGATATATGAATAAAGAAACACAAACTAAAGAAAGTTTTGTGCAAAATCCATTTATTGATGGGAAAATTATGTATAAAGTAGGAGATTTGGGAACATTTGATGAAAATGGAGAAATTAAATGTTTTGGAAGAATTGATAATCAAGTAAAAATTAGAGGTTTGAGAGTAGAACTTTCTGAAATAGAAAAACAAATTTCATCAATATATAGTATAACAAATGCAGTTGTTGTAAAAAAACTAGTAAATGGAAGAGATGCCTTATGTGCTTATTACACTACAAATGCACCTATTAGTGAAGAAACAATTAAAATTGGGTTACAAAATAAATTGCCACAATATATGGTACCACAATATTTTATAAAATTAGATGAATTGCCATATACTCCAAATGGAAAAATTGATAAAAAAGCTTTACCAATGCCTATATTGAAAGAAAATTTGAAAGAAAAAATAGAAGTAAGAAATGAAATTGATAAACAATTACTAGAAATAGTTAAAAAAATAGTACATTCAGAAAAAGTAAGTTTAGCAGATAATTTATTAGATTTAGGAGGAGATTCTTTAACAGCAATTACATTATCTACTAAAATATCATCTAAATTTAATGTACAAATATATATAAAAGATATAATGTCAAATAAAACTTTAAAAGATATTTCAGATATTATTAGAGAAAATCAAGCTAAAGGTTTTGCAAAAATAAAAATAGAAAAAGCACCTGAGCAAGAAGTATATCCACTTTCTTCTGCACAAAAAAGAATTTATTATAATTCTAAAATGATAGGTGAACAAAATACTGTTTATAATATGCCTGGCGGAATTATGGTTGATGAGATTTTGGATATTAATAGAGTAAAAGAAATATTTAATAAAATTATTGAAAGACATAGTACTCTAAGAACTTCATTTATATTAAAAGATAATGATGTAGTACAAAAAATTACTGAAAAACTAGAATTAGATATACCTGTATTTGAAAACAGTGAAGATGAGATAAAAGAAATTACTAAAAACTTTTCAAAACCATTTAATTTAGAAAAAGAGCCTTTAATTAGAGTTGAATTACATTATATAGATAATAAGAAAACTCTTATATTAGTTGATACTCATCATATTATAATGGATGGTGCAGGATTAAATAATTTGATTATAGAGTTTAATAGAATATATAATGGAGATAATTTAAAGAAAATTCCAATTCAATATAAAGATTATGCAGTTTGGGAAAATAAGTATAACCAAAGTGAAGAACTAAAAGAACATGAAAAATATTGGGTAGAAAAGCTTAAAGATTCAGATTTTGAACAATTGAATTTACCATATGATTACACTTTATCTGCAAATAGAACTTATAAAGGAAGTAAAATAACTAATGTAATTAACGAAAAATATTTTAGAAAAATAGAAAGATATGCTAAAAAAATTGGTGTTTCTCCATATATGTTTTTCATATCTGCATTTATTATATTATTATATAAATATACAGGTCAAGATGATATAATTCTAGGTAGCCCAATGGCTAATAGAGATATAAATGAGACAAAAAGAATGATAGGTATGTTTGTAAATAATATAGTAATTAGAGGGAAAGTAAATCCTGAAGAAACATTTGGTGAATTTTTGAATGAGATTAAAAATCAAGTTTTAGAAGATTTATCAAATCAACCATATCCTTTTGATATGTTAGTAAAAAAGTTGGGAGTTAAGAGTGATACTTCTAGAAATCCATTATTTGATATATTATTTACATATCAAAACAAAGAAGAAAACATAATTAAAATTGGTGAAAAAGACTGTAAAATAGTAGAATTAGATAATAATATATCTAAATTTAATTTGTCATTGGAAATAAAACCTAAAACACATACAATAAATGTAGAATATTGTACAGATTTATTTGAAAAACAAACAATTGAAAGATTATTTGAACATTATATGAATACAATTAAATATGTTGTGGAAAATATTCAAACAAAGATTAGAGATATTCAAATAACTTCAAAAGACGAAAAAAATAGGATATTATTTGAATTTAACGATCTAAATAAAACATATCCAAAGGATAAGACTGTAATTCAGTTATTTGAGGAGCAAGCAAATAAAACACCAAATAAAATTGCAATTGTTTTTGATGGAAATGAATTAACATATAAAGAATTAAATGAAAGAGCTAATCAATTAGCTAATTATATGATAAAACAAGGTATAACCAGTGGAGATATTATTCCAATTTTATTAGATAAATCTTTAGAAGCAATAATAGCAATAATAGCAATTTTAAAAATAGGTTGTGCATATTTACCAATAGATATAGGATATCCAAAAGAAAGAATAGAATATATTTTAAAAGATTCAAATGCTAAAATATTATTAACTTCAAGAGAACTAAATTTAGATGCGAGATTACTTATAAAATCAATATATATTGATTTAGATACAGAAACAATATACTCATCAAAAGATATACAAAATATTAATTATAATGGTAAAAATTCAGATTTAGCTTATATAATGTATACATCTGGTTCTACAGGAAGACCAAAAGGAGTAATGATCGAAAATAAAAGTATTGTAAGACTTGTTAAAAATCCTAATTATATTAAATTTGAAGAAAATGATAAAATTTTGCAAACAGGTTCAATTGTTTTTGATGCATGTACTTTTGAGATATGGGGAGCATTATTAAATGGATTAGAATTATATATAATAAGAAAAGAAGAATTATTAGATGCAGAACAATTACATACATATATATTAAAAAATAAAATTAGTGTATTATGGTTAACAGCACCATTATTTAATCAATTAGTTGAAGAAAATCCACATATGTTTAGAACAGTTAGATGTGTATTAACAGGAGGAGATGTTTTATCTTGTAAACATGTAAATATGGTAAAAACTGCAAATCCTGATTTGATTATAATAAATGGATATGGACCTACAGAAAATACAACATTTTCATGTTGCCATAAGATTGAGAAAAAATATAAAAATGCAATACCAATAGGAAAACCAATTTCAAATTCAACATGTTATATAATGTCTAAAAATGGAAATCTACAACCTATAGGAATACCAGGAGAACTATGGGTAGGAGGAGATGGTGTTGCAAAAGGATATTTAAATAATCCTGATTTAACAAAAGAAAAATTCATTAAAAATCCATTTGGTTCTGGAACAGTATATAAAACAGGAGATTTGACAAAATGGAATTCTGATGGTACTATAGAATTTATGGGAAGAATTGACAGCCAAATAAAGATAAGAGGTTTTAGAGTAGAGCTAAGTGAAATTACAACAATAGTGAATTTATATGATGATATTAATGAAGCTTATACTGTATATAAAGATGTAAAAAATGAAAAAGCAATATGTACATATATTGTGGCTAAAAAACAAATAGATATAGATCAATTAAAAACATATATGTCAAAATTTTTACCGCAATATATGATACCAAAATATATTGTTCAATTAAAGTCATTACCTAAAAACCAAAATGGTAAGATAGATAAAAATGCATTACCTGATATTGTAAATCAATATCAAGATAAAAAAGATTTTATAGAACCATCTAGTGATATAGAGAAAAAAATAGCCAAAATATTTGAAGATATTTTAAAAGTCGAAAAAATAAGCATAGATGATAATTTCTTTGAATGTGGTGGAGATTCTATTAGTGCTATGAGATTGCAAATAGAAGCATTAAAAAATGATATAAATATTACATATGGAGATATATTCAAATACCCAACTGTAAAATTATTAGCAGATTATATAGAAAATGATACAGAAATCCACTTAATTAATACAATGAAAGGTGTAGAAAAATATGATGGCATAATTAATAAAAACACTGTAGAAAATTTAAGTAATAAAAATTTAGAATATACACCAATAGGAAATGTATTATTAACAGGTGTTACAGGATTTCTTGGAGCTCATATTTTAGATAGTTATTTAAAACAAGAAAAAGGAATAATATATTGTTTAATAAGAAACAAAAATCATATGTCTTCACTTGATAGATTAAAAAATACATTACATTTTTATTTTGAAGATAAATATGATAAATATATAGGAAATAGAATAATATGCATAGAAGGAGATATTACTCAAGAAAACTTAGGATTATCAGAACAAGAATATAAAAATCTTGGAAATGATATTACTACAGTAATCCATTCAGCAGCATTAGTAAAACATTTTGGAAATTATAAAGAATTTGAAGAAATAAATGTTAAAGGAACTAAAAGAGTTGTTGATTTTTGCAAAAGATTTAATGTAAGATTAATGCATATATCTACAATTAGTGTATCTGGCAATAATTTTGCAGAAGGAGCATTTATAGAAAATGAAATAAAAGAAGATATAATCTATGGAGAAAACAGATTTTATGTAAGACAAAACTTAGAAAATTTATATGTAAGAAGTAAGTTTTTGGCAGAAAAAGAAGTATTAGATGGAATTTTAAATGGTTTAAATGCTTATATATTAAGAATGGGTAATTTAACAAGTAGATATTCAGAAGGAAAATTTCAACAAAATCACTTAGAAAATGCTTTTGTTGGTAGAATTAAAACATTTTTACAAATAGGTTGTGTACCAGATTATATGACTAAAGGATATGTGGAATTTACACCAATAGACTATAGTGCTGATGCAATAATAAAAATTGCTAATCATTATAATAAAGAATTTTCAATACTTCACATATTAAATTATAAACATTTGCCACTTATAAAATTTTATGATATATTAAAAGAACTAGGAATTAATGTAAATATAGTATCTTCTGAGGAATTCCTAAAAGTAGTAGATGAAATATTACATGATAAAGATAAATCTAACATATTGCAAGGAATAATACAAGATTTTGATTCAAATAGAAAATTAATATATGAATCTAATATTAAAATTACAGAAGATTTTACAAAAGATTTCCTAAAAAAATTAAATTTTGAATGGCCTGAAATAGATATAAAATATATAAGAAAATATTTGGAATATCTAATAGAAATAGGATATTTAAATATAAAATTAAAGGGGGATTAATTTACTAATGAATACATATATATATATACCAATGTTAACAATATCTATAATAATATCTGTAATATTATTTATATATATAGCAAAGAGAAAAAATAAAAATCAAATAAAAAAAATATTTGAAATAGATGTAGGCCTATTGATAATATTAACAGCATCAGTTTTAGCACAGTTATTATTTGCAGAAAAATTTAATATAGATCCTATAAGATTTGAATATTTTTCATATATAGGTGGATGTTTTTTACCAGTAAGTATTTTCTTTACAGGATTAATATTTGCAAACACAAAAATACAATTTAAGAAAAAATATTTATTAATGTTTATAATACCGATAATATCACTATTAGTATTATGGACAAATGATTATCATCATTTATTTTATGAACAATATTCAACTAATTTTGAAGATACAATATATGGTCCTTATATGACAATACATAATATATACTCATACGCATTATTAGGAATAGGAATATTTTATTTATTAAAATTTTCTATAAGAAATTCAGGATTTTTCTCAAAACAATCAACTTTGATTGTTTTGGGAATAAGTATTCCTGTTGTTATAAATATATTAGGAACATTTAAAATAATACCAATGTCAATTTATGTAACACCTATCACATTTACAGTAGCAGTATTACTTTTTGCACTTTCAATTTTAAAATTTCAGTTTTTGGGTGTAGCACCTATAGCTTTACAAAAAATTGTAGATAGGATGTCAGATAGTTATATTGTTTTAGATAACAATAATTGTATTATAGATTTTAACCAAACTTTATTAAATACTTTTAAATTAAATAGTGAAAATATAAGGGGAAAGAATTTCATTGAATTTTTACAAGTAAATAAAAAATATATAATAAAAAGTGACAAAATAGAAAGATCTATAGAAAAAGCTAAAAAAACCAATACAACAGTTTCATATGAACAAAAATTTGAAGGGATAAATAAATATTTTACAATAGAGATAACAACTATAAATGCCGATAAAGCGACACTTGGTACATTAGTATTATTAAAAGATATAACACAACACAAACTAGATTTAGAAACAATTAAAAATAATCAAGAAATACTTATGGAAAGAGAGCGTTTAGCATCTTTAGGACAATTAATAGGTGGAATAGCACATAATTTAAAAACACCTATAATGTCAATTGCGGGTGCAATAGAGGGGATAGATGAATTAATAAAAGAATATGATAGTTCTATTGATGACCCACTTGTAAATTCTAAAGATCATCATGAAATTGCTGGAGAAATGGAAGCATGGATACCTAAAATAAAAACACATTTAGAATATATGTCAGATATTATTACAACTGTAAAAGGACAAGCTGTGGCTCTTGCTAATAATGAAGAAGATTCATTTACAATTGGTGAACTTGTAAAAAGAGTAAATATTTTAATGAAACATGAATTAAAAAATGCATATATATATCTTAATGTATTAATGAAAACAGATGAAAACTTGATATTAAAAGGAGATGTAAATAGTCTAGTTCAAGTTGTAAATAATATGATTTCAAATTCAATACAAGCATATAATGGAGTTCATGACAAAAATATACAACTTGAAGTTAATAAAAAAGGTAGTGAAGTAATATTTAGCATAACCGATTTTGCCGGAGGCTTACCTGAAGAAGTTAAAGATAAGTTATTTAAAGAAATGGTAACTACTAAAGGTAAAAATGGAACAGGTCTTGGATTATATATGTCTTATTCAAATATTAAAGCACGTTTTGGTGGAGATATTACTTATAATTCTGAAGATGGAAAAGGAACAACTTTTAATATAATTATTCCAATTAAAAAATAATAATAAAAAGATAGTTTTACTAATAATAAATAGTTAAAACTATCTTTTTTACATAAACATATGCATAATTGTAAGTACAAGAGTAGAAAAAAAAGCTTTTATAGAAAATTTTATTCCACGCCTAACAAAAACTTCTGCATCTGTAAGCTTATTTTCACCTATAATAGTTAAAGCAACACAAGGTTCTTCAATTTCATGGCATTCTGTTATATTTGTAGAAGAAGCATTGTTTTTATCAGATATAGAAGAAGTAGTATTTTCATTGGCTATAGAAGGATTAGTGTCAATTTCTTCTTCAGAAATATCTGCTGTTTGTTTTTCATCTATATTTTCTTTTTCCATTATGACCTCCAATAATAATATACTAATTTTAGTATATCAAGCAATATACTAAAAATCAAACAAAAATACAAAATGTAACAAAAAAGAAATAAAAATGTAATATAATTGAAATATATTGTCGAAAAAAGTCGAAAAGCCTATAATTGAATAGATGAACATTAACTAAAAGAGTGATAAAATTTTACACGGAAAGCATAAATGACAGTATTATTCATTGTTTTTAACAGTAATAATTAGGTGCAATTAAATTTGAAAAAAAGTATTGATTTTTATTTTACAAACTAATATAATGTCAATAAGTATAATTAGGGGTGATATAGAAAATGAGAAAAGCACTTCAGGAACAATTAAACGGAACAAAAGAAATGAAGTATAAAATAATTGCAGTTGATGATGAGGAGGGCATATTAGAATCATTATCTGTATTTTTAAGAAAATCAAATTATGAATTTGTAGGGATTACAGATCCTGTAGAAGCAATTGAAAGAGTAAAAGAAGAGCATTTTGATATGATGCTATTAGACTTTATGATGACACCTTTACATGGTGATGAAGTAGTAGAAGAAATAAGAAAATTTAATAAAGAATTATATATACTTTTACTAACAGGTCATAAAGATTTGGCGCCACCACTAGAAACTATAAAAAGATTAGACATACAAGGTTATTGTGAAAAAAGTGATAAATTTGATCAATTAATATTATTAATTGAATCAGGAATAAAATCAATAAAACAAATGTATGAAATAAAAAGAATAAATGAAGAACTTGCAGAATCAAATGAAAAATTAGAGCAGGCATATTTAGACATTGTGCAAACATTAAGATATACAGTAGAAGCAAAAGACACATATACAAGAGGTCATTCTGATAGAGTTTCAGAATATTCTGTGTTACTTGGAAGAAAAGTTGGATTACCAGAAGATCAAATTAAATTATTAAAAATAGGTGGTTTATTTCATGATATTGGCAAAATTGGAATTCCAGATAGTATATTATTAAAACCAGGAAAACTCACAGATGATGAATATTCAGAAATAAAAAACCATCCATCAATAGGTGCACATATTTTAAGTTCTGCAACAATGTTTAAAGATATTATTCCTATTGTAAAACATCATCATGAAAAATATAATGGAAAAGGATATCCTTCAGGTTTAGCAGGTGAAGATATTCCATATCTTGCAAGAATTGCAGCAATTGCAGATACATTTGATGCAATGACAAGTAGGAGAAGTTATAGAGATAAATTAGATCTAGAATATGTAAAAAATGAAATAAGAAATTGTAAAGGTACACAATTTGATCCACAACTTGCTGATGTATTTTTAGATATTTTAGAAAATGATTTTGATGAAATAAAAGAAATTCAAGAAAAATATATTAGGTAATACAATGAGTAAGACGAAGTCCACAAATAGGAATCCTAATATATAAAATAAAAAAACTGAGTTTTGCCTCAGTTTTTTTATTTTATAAATTAATTGATTTTCATTGAAAGTCCAACTTTTTTACGTTCTTTATCAATTTTAATTACTTTTACTTTAACAACATCACCTACAGAAACAATTTCAGAAGGAGATTTTATAAAAGAATTACTCATTTCGGAAATATGAACAAGACCATCATATTTTACACCAATATCAACAAAAGCACCGAAATCAATAACATTACGAACAGTACCAGTTAAAATCATGCCATCTGCTAAATCATCGAAACTAAGGACATCATTACGAAGAACAGGTTTTGGCATATCATCTCTAGGGTCACGCCCAGGTTTTGAAAGCTCAGATATAATGTCTGTTAAAGTCATTTCACCAATATCAAGTTTTTGAGCAAAAGTTGGAATATCAATTGATTTTAACTTTTCTCGTAAAGAATTTAGAGTTTCTTTATTTTTTAAATCATTAATTTTAAATCCAAGTAGATCCAAAAGTTTTTCTGTTTGCTCATAACTTTCTGGATGAACTGCTGTATTTTCTAGTGGATTTATTCCATCTGGAATTCTTATGAAACCTGCACATTGTTCAAATGCGACTTTGCCTAATTTAGGAACTTTTAATAATTCTTTTCTTTCTTTTAATTTTCCATTTTCATCTCTATATTTAACGATATTTTTTGCCATTGTATTATTAATACTTGAAACATAAGAAAGAAGAGATGGAGTTGCAGTATTTACATCTACACCAACTTTGTTAACACTATCTTCAACAACACCTGTTAAACTTTCAGATAATTTTTTTTGATTTACATCATGTTGGTATTGGCCAACTCCAATTGCTTTTGGATCAATTTTTACAAGTTCAGCAAGAGGGTCTTGAAGTCTACGAGCAATTGAAATTGCACCTCTTATTGAAACATTTATATCAGGATATTCTTCTGTTGCAAGTTTTGAAGCTGAATATACTGATGCACCAGCTTCACTAACTATAACATAACAAATTTCATGTTTTACTTCTTTTATCATGTCTGCAACAAATGCTTCAGATTCTCTTGAAGCTGTTCCATTTCCAATTGCAATTATATCAATATGATGTTTTTCAATTAAATTTAGTAAAGTTTTTTTAGCATTTTCTATATCATTTTGTGGCTCTGTTGGATATACTGTAGCAGTATCTAAAACTTTACCAGTTTCATCAATTACAGCAATTTTACATCCTGTTCTGTATGCTGGGTCAAACCCCATAACTGTTTTACCTTTTATAGGAGCTCCAAGTAATAATTGTTTAGCATTTTGACCAAAAACTTTAATTGCTTTTTCTTCTGCTTTTTCTGTCAAATCAGAACGAATTTCTCTATCAATAGATGGTTCAATTAATCTTTTGAATGAATCTAGAATTGTATTTTTTAACATTTCTGTAAATTGAGTTTGACTTTTTATTATGTCTTTTTGCATATAATATAAAATCTTTTCTTCAGGCTTATTTATAGAAACTTTAATAAATTCTTCATTTTCACCTCTATTTATTGCAAGTATTCTGTGACTTGGAAGTTTACATACCAATTCAGAAAAATCATAATACATTTCATAATTAGAACTTTTTTCAGAATCAGATGCTTTTGTATTAATTGTTCCTTCATGATAACATACTTTTTTTATATATTTTCTATATTTTGCATTATCTGAAATATTTTCTGCTATTATGTCTAAAGCTCCTTGAATTGCATCTTCAATATTTGCAACAACTTTATCTTTATCATTTTTTTCTTCATCAGATAAATTATCAATATTTATATATTTTACAGCAATTTCTTCAATTGGAGTTTTTTCTTCTTGTTTTATTATTATATCTGCAAGAGGCTCTAGGCCTTTTGCTTTTGCAACTGTTGCTCTTGTTTTCTTTTTTTGTTTATATGGTCTATATAAATCTTCTACTTCTGCTAGTGTTTCAGCAGCTGCTATTGCTAGAGTTAATTCATCTGTTAATTTTCCTTGTTCATCTATTGATTTAATAACTTCATTTTTCCTAGTTTCCAGATTTCTTAAATAATTTAATCTTTCACCTAAATCTCTTAAAATTTCATCACTTAGTCCTCCTGTAACTTCTTTCCTGTAACGTGCTATAAATGGAATTGTGTTTCCTTCATCAATTAGTTTTATTGTATTTTCTACTTGCGAATCTTTTATACCTAATTCGCTTGCAATTTTGATAGTAATTTTGTCCATGTTTTGTTCCTTCCTTTTATAATATTTTTTTAAATTATATATTCAAATTCATGAAAAATCAAGATGCTGAAATTTTTTAAGCTTCTGTATATTGACAAATTTTGATATTATAATTATAATGGCATATGGTAAAAATAATAATAAAAGAGAAAAAAATGTAAATAATAAAATATGGAGGTAATAAATATGGATTTTGAACAATGGAAAGGCTTTGAAAAAGGGGACTGGAAAAGAGAAATAAATGTAAGAGATTTCATACAAAGGAATTATACACCATATGAAGGAGATGAAAGTTTTTTAGCAGGAATAACACAAAAAACAAAAAAATTATGGGATAAGGTGTTAGACTTATATAAAAAAGAACATGACTCAGAAGGTGGAGTACTAGATATAGATACAAAAACAATATCAACAGTATCAAGCCATGAGGCAGGATATATTGATAAAAATCTAGAAGAAATTGTTGGTCTTCAAACAGATGCACCATTAAAAAGAGCAATAATGCCATTTGGTGGAATAAAAATAGTTGAAAAATCTTGTGAAGCATATGGAAGAAAAGTAGATCCAGAAGTTGATTATATATTTAATCATATTAGAAAAACACATAATGATGGAGTATTTAGTGTATATACACCAGATATAAGAGCTGCGAGAAGTTCTCATTTAATAACAGGATTACCAGATGGATATGGAAGAGGAAGAATAATAGGAGATTATAGAAGAATTGCTTTATATGGTGTAGATGTTTTAATAGATGAAAAGAAACAAGAATTAGATATATTAAATGTAGATGATTTTACAGAAAAAGTAATAAGAGAAAGAGAAGAAATATCTGAACAAATTAAAGCATTAAATGAATTAAAAGTAATGGCATCAAAATATGGATTTGACATATCAAAACCAGCATCAAATGCAAAAGAAGCAGTACAATGGTTATATTTTGGATATTTAGGAGCAGTAAAAGATCAAAATGGTGCTGCAATGAGTATTGGTAGAACATCAAGCTTTTTAGATATTTATATTGAAAGAGATTTGGAAAATGGTGTATTAACAGAAGATCAAGCACAAGAAATAATGGATCATTTTGTAATGAAATTAAGACTTGTAAGATTTTTAAGAACACCAGAATATAATGAGTTATTTAGTGGAGATCCAGTATGGGTAACTGAAAGTATTGGTGGAATGGGAATTGATGGTAGAACATTAGTAACTAAAAATTCATTTAGAATATTACACACATTAGAAAATTTAGGACCAGCTCCAGAACCAAATTTAACAATATTATGGTCAACAAGATTACCAGACGGATTCAAAAAGTATGTAGCAGGTTTATCAATAAAAACATCTTCAATTCAATATGAAAATGATGATGTAATGAGAGTAACTTTAGGTGATGATTATGGAATAGCATGTTGTGTATCACCAATGAAAATTGGAAAACAAATGCAATTCTTTGGAGCAAGAGCTAATTTAGCAAAAACATTGTTATATGCTATAAATGGTGGAAGAGATGAAATTTCAGGAAAACAAGTTACACCAAAATTTGAACCAATAACATCAGAATATTTAAATTATGATGAAGTAATGCAAAAATTTGATCAAATGATGGATTATGTTGCAAAAATATATATTAAAGCATTAAATGCAATACATTATATGCATGACAAATATTCATATGAAGCAATAGAGATGGCTTTACATGATAAAGATATAATAAGAACAATGGCATGTGGAATTGCAGGTTTATCAGTTGTAGCAGATTCTTTATCAGCAATAAAATATGCAAAAGTTAAAGTTATTAGAAATGAAGATGGATTAGCAGTAGATTACAAAATAGAAGGAGATTATCCTAAATTTGGAAATGATGATGAAAGAGTTGATCAAATAGCACAAGAAATTGCTGGACAATTTTTGAGAAAATTAAAAAGATATCCAACATATAGAGATTCAAAACACACATTGTCTATATTAACAATAACTTCAAATGTTGTATATGGAAAAGCAACAGGAAATACACCAGATGGAAGAAAAGCAGGTGAACCATTTGGACCAGGTGCAAATCCTTTACATGGTAGAGATAAAAATGGTGCATTAGCAGTAATGAATTCAATTGCAAAATTACCATTTGAAGATGCAGAAGATGGAATATCATATACATTTTCAATTACACCTGGAACATTAGGACAAGATGAAAAATCTAAAGTAAATAATTTAGCAAGTATGTTAGATGGATATTTTGCACAAACAGGACATCATATAAATGTTAATGTTTTTGATAGAGCATTATTAGAAGATGCTATGGAACATCCAGAAAAATATCCTCAACTTACAATTAGAGTATCAGGATATGCAGTTAATTTTACAAAACTTACTAGAGAACAACAATTAGATGTTATTAATAGAACTATTCATGAGAAAATATAAACAAATGACCGGTCCTTTTGTAATAAAGTACCGGTTTTTTACAAATTATAAAAGAAAGAGGTTTTTAAAGTGGAAGAAAAAATAGAAAAAGACTTGAAATATTATGCGAAAGTACATTCTATGGAGAGTTTTGGGACTGTTGATGGGCCAGGAATAAGATTTGTACTCTTTTTACAAGGATGTCATCTTAAATGCAAATATTGTCATAATAGAGATACTTGGGATATAAATGGTGGAGAGTATAAATCTGTAGATGAAATTGTAGAAAAAATTAAAAATTATAAAAATTATATAATTCCATCAGGTGGAGGTGTTACTGTTACAGGTGGAGAACCTCTTTTACAAGCAAAGTTTGTGTTAGAATTATTTAAAAGATTAAAAAAGGAGAAAATACCAACTTGTATTGATACTTCTGGAATGGTGGCTTTAACAGATGATATTAAAGAAGTATTAAAATATACAGATCTAGTACTTCTTGATATTAAACATATTGACAATGAAAAGTGCAAGTCACTTGTTGGAGTTTCTAATAAAAGAGAATTGGAATTTGCTAAATATTTGGATGAAAATAATATAAAAATGTGGATTAGGCAAGTTCTTGTTCCTGGTTATACAGATGATGAAAAAGATTTGCTAAAATTAAAAGATTTTATAAATTCTTTAAAAATGGTTCAAAATGTTCAAATTTTACCATATCATAGTATGGGAAAATATAAATGGCAAAAACTTGGTTTTAAATATGAACTTGATGATGTTAGAGATGCTAATCAAGATGATGTAAATAGAGCAAAACAGATTTTAAATTTAAAAAGCTATAATTGATAGTCATTTTAGATTTCTATGAATATGAAGTTGAAAATTCAAATTAGATGCGAATAAATTAATAATATGAAGAAAAAATTTGTTAAAACACTATAAATTTTTAGAAAAGTATGATAGAATAACATCGAATAATGGGATTATGCAAAAATTAAATATTTAATCCCAAAGAAAGGATTGATAATAAGATGTCAGAAGCAAAATATAAGAGAGTACTACTAAAACTAAGTGGAGAAGCATTGGCAGGAGAACAAAAGACAGGAGTAAATGCAGAAGTTGTTGGAAAAATATGTGATAAAATTAAAGAAGTAGTAGATATGGGAGTAGAAGTTGCAATAGTAGTAGGAGGCGGAAATTTCTGGAGAGGAAGAAATGGACATCAAATGGAAAGAACAACAGCAGATTATATGGGAATGTTGGCAACAGCTATGAATGGTTTAGCTCTTCAAGATGCGCTAGAGGTTAGAGGAATATATTCAAGAGTGCAAACTGCAATAGAAATGAGAGAAATTGCAGAACCTTTTATACAAAGAAAAGCAGAAAAACATTTAACAAGAGGTAGAGTTGTAATATTTGCTTGTGGAACAGGTCACCCATATTTTACAACAGATACTGCTGCAGTTTTAAGAGCAACAGAAATAAAAGCAGATATAATTTTATTGGGTAAAGCAATTGATGCAGTTTATTCTGCAGATCCTAAATTACAACCAGATGCAATTAGATTTGAAGAGATTTCATATTTGGATGTATTAAATAAAGATTTGAAGGTTATGGATTCTACAGCTACTGCAATGTGTAGAGATAATAATATACCTTTATTAGTTTTTGGTATTTCTGATCCAGATAATATTGTAAAAGCTGTTAAGGGAGAGAAAATAGGTACAATAGTATCTTAACATAGCTGGGGTTTTCGTCGGGGATCTTGACATTGTCTAATAGTTATATTTTAATCAAAAAGTTAATATATAACTATTTCATAGTCAAAACATAGCTAGGGTCTTCGTCGGGGGTCTTGACTTTATTCAATAGTTATATATTAACTTTTGGTTTAAGATATAAATAGATATAGAGAAGGAGAGAAAATTATGGATTATACAAATTTAAAAGAAAGAATGGAAAAATCAATAGGAGCATATCAAGAAAAATTATCAGAAATAAGAGCTGGTAGAGCAAATCCAGCTATATTAAATAAAATAAGAGTAGAATATTATGGAACACCAACACCAATAAATCAAATGGCAGGAATATCTGTTCCAGAGGCTAGATTAATAGTAATACAACCATGGGATATTAGTGTATTAAAAGATATAGAAAAAGCAATTTTAGCATCTGATATTGGAATTAATCCAAATAATGATGGAAAAGTAATAAGATTAGCTTTTCCAGAATTAAATGAAGAAAGAAGAAAAGAATTAGTAAAAGATATTAGAAAAATAGCAGAAGAAGCAAAAGTTGCAATAAGAGCAATAAGAAGAGATGGAATTGATGAAGCAAAAGCAAAACAAAAAAATAGTGAAATTACTGAAGATGAATTAAAAGTAGCAGAAACAGAAATACAAAAAATTACAGATAAAAATATAGAAGAAATAGATAAAATATTAGCAAATAAAGAAAATGAAATAATGAGTGTGTAATATAATTAATAATAAGGCATAAAATTAAGAAAAAGATAATTAAAATAAGGAGAACTATATGAAATTTGATACAGAAAAAATGCCAAAACATATAGCAATTATAATGGATGGAAATAGAAGATGGGCAAAAGCACAAGGAAAGCCAGCAAGTTTTGGACATAAAGCAGGTGCTAAGACACTAGAGAAAATAGTAAGATATGCAAATAAAATAGGACTAAAATATATAACAGTATATGCATTTTCTACAGAAAATTGGAAAAGAGCAGAAGAAGAGGTTAAAGCATTAATGACATTATTACAAAATTATTTAGATGATTATAGTAAAAGAGCAGATACTGAAAATATAAAAGTTAAAATTCTTGGAGATATCACAGCACTTTCACAAGGTATGCAAAAAAGTATTATAAATTGTATGGAAAGAACCAAAAATAATACAGGTGTAACTTTTAATATAGCATTAAATTATGGTGGAAGAGATGAAATTGTAAAATCAATAAAAAATATTGTACAAGAAATTAAAGATGGAAAACTAAATGTTGAAGATATAAATGAAGAAATAGTGTCAAATAATTTATATACAGCAGGACAATTAGATCCAGATTTAGTAATAAGAACAAGTGGAGAAATGCGTTTGAGTGGATTTTTGCCATGGCAATCAGTATATTCTGAGCTTCTATTTGTAGATAAAAATTGGCCAGATTTTACAGAAGAAGATATAGATAATGCTATTATTGAATATCAAAAAAGAACAAGAAAATTTGGTGCAGGATAAAAAACATACATGAAAGATTAGTACAACATTCAAAAAATTAATCTTTTAAGGAAAGAGTGGAGTTAAATATGGATGTAAAAAGAGTAATATCAGTACTACTAGGATTTCCTTTAGTTGTAATAATATTAACATTTGGAAATAAATATATTGTAGATGTATTTTTAGTATTAATAGCAATGCTTAGTATGCAGGAATATTTTAATGCAATATCTAAAGATGCAAAACCTGTAAGATGGATAGGATATTTATCATGTATCCCAATAGGATTTATACATATATTACCAATATATTTTTCGGCAGAGATTATACAAAAAATATTAATAATGGTAATTCCAACTATTGTATTACTATTATTTGGGCAAGTAATATTTACTAATATGAAAACAAATTTTAAAGATATAGCATATACATTTTTTGGAATGTTTTACATAATAGGATGTATAACATTTATAGCATTATTAAGAGGTTTAGATAATGGAATAATATTAGTATGGTACGCAATTTTTGCTGCTTGGGGAACTGACACTTTTGCATATTTAATAGGAATGCGTTTCGGAAAACATAAGATGAGTAAAATAAGTCCTAAAAAATCAATAGAAGGAGCTATTGCCGGTACTGTTAGTTCAGTTATAATAATAGCAATATATACATTAATTATGAATAATATTTATAATTTAGGATATTCATATTTATATGTTATAATTGCAGGTATAATATTAAGTATTATTGGTCAATTGGGAGATTTTGCAGCTTCAAGTATAAAAAGATATGTAGATGTAAAAGATTATAGTAATTTAATTCCAGGGCATGGTGGCATGCTTGATAGAATTGATAGTTTAATATTTATAGCACCATTTGCATATATGTTTTTTAGTATAATATAAACAAATCAATAAATAGTGATTAAATATTGGAATAAAAAAGAAAAATGAGATAATCGATTAATTAGGAGGAAAATTTGGTTAGTTTTATAATAAACGCAATAAAAATAATATTTTTATTAGGTTTTTTAATATTTATACATGAAGGAGGACATTTCCTTGTAGCAAAATTGTGTAAAGTAAAAGTTAATGAATTTGCAATTGGTTTTGGAAAAAAGATTTGGCAAAAACAAGGAAAAGAAACTACATATACACTAAGATTAATTCCTCTTGGAGGATTTTGCAGTATGGAAGGAGAAGCAGAAGAATCAGATGCTGAAGGATCATTTTCTAAAGCAAGTGTATGGAGAAGAATGGCAATAGTATTAGCAGGAGCAACTGTAAATATTTTATTTGGTATATTAGTATATTTTATACTAATATCAACAATTGGAATAAGATTTGCAGATCCTGCTAAAGATACTTTTTTAAACAGAATATATTATGGAGCTCAAGGAACAGGTCTATTTATAGGAACAATATTTGAAAGCTTAAAAATGTTATTTTCTGGAGGTTTCGCAGTAGACCAAATGGTTGGAATTGTGGGAATTTCTGAAGTTGTTGTAGAAACTAGTGGAATAATTAATTATCTACATTTATTAGCAGTTATTTCAGTATCTTTGGGAATAACTAATCTGTTACCAATACCTGCATTAGACGGAGGAAAAATGGTAATATTATTAATAGAACTAGTGAGAAGAAAGCCTATGAAAGTGGAAACTGAAGCTAAAATTCAGCTAATTGGTTTCTCTCTACTAATGGCTCTGACTTTATTTGTAACTTATAATGATATTTTGAGAATCTGGTAATTTGGTGCCGGTTCTCTTTTTGCCTTTTTTGAAAAATGTTGCAATGTTATTGCTATTTTTGCCTTTTTGTAGTAAAATAGAGTCGATTTAAAAAATATTAATACTTACAGTTTTATCTAGGAGGGATATATATGTATAGAACATATAATTTAGGCGAACTTAATATAAAAAACATAGGAGAAGAAGTTGAATTAGCAGGATGGATACAAAAGATCCGTAATCTAGGTGGAATGATATTTATAGATTTAAGAGACCAATTTGGGGTAACACAAATTGTTATAAATGATGAAAAATTGCAAGAAGAGGCTAAAAAGCTAACTACAGAAAGTTGTATTCACATAAGTGGAAAAGTTGTGGAAAGAAGTAGTAAAAATCTTAAAATTGCGACAGGAGAAATTGAAGTTGTAGCAAATTCATTAGAGATATTGGGTAAATGTAAAACAGTATTACCATTTGAAGTTAATACAGATCAAGAAGTAAGAGAAGATTTAAGATTAGAATATAGATTTTTGGATTTAAGAAATCAAAAATTACATGATACAATTTTATTACGTTCTAAAATTTTAAAGGCTGCTAGAGATAAGATGGATGAATTAGGTTTTGCTGAAATTCAAACACCAATTTTAGCGAATTCATCACCAGAAGGGGCAAGAGATTTTTTAGTACCAAGCAGATTACATCCAGGAGAATTTTATGCTCTACCACAAGCACCACAACAATTTAAGCAGCTGCTAATGGTTGGGGGATTTGATAAATATTTTCAAATAGCTCCATGTTTTAGAGATGAAGATCCTCGTGCAGATAGAGCGCCAGGAGAATTCTATCAATTAGATTTTGAAATGAGTTTTGCAACTCAAGAAGATGTTTTTAAAGTAGTTGAAAATGTAGTAACTTATATATATAAGAAGTTCACTAACTGGAAAGTTGATGAAGGTCCATTTGTAAGAATTCCATATAAAGAAGCTATGGAAAAATACGGAATAGATAAACCAGATTTAAGAAATCCACTAATAATACAAGATGTTACATCATTATTTGATAAAACAGAATTTAATGCATTTAAGGGTAAAACAGTAAAAGCAATTGTGGTTCCAAATGGTGCTGAACAAGGAAGGAAATTTTTTGATAAAATGACTGAATTTGCTACATCAGACGAAGTTGGAGCAAAAGGATTAGCTTGGACAAAATTTGAAAAAGATGGAACAGTTGCTGGTGGAATTGCAAAATTCATAACAGAAGATGTAAAAGAAAAATTAGAAAATGAGTTTGGAGTAAAAGCAGGAGATAGTATATTTTTCATTGCAGATGAATTACAATTAGCTCAAAAAATATCAGGGCTAATTAGAATTGAATTAGGAAAGAGATTAGATTTAATAGAGAAAAATGTGTATAAATTCTGTTTTATAGTAGATTTTCCAATGTATGAATTATCTGATGAGGGAACTATAGATTTTAGCCATAATCCATTTTCAATGCCACAAGGTGGGTTAGAAGCACTAGAAACTAAAAATCCATTAGATATATTAGCATATCAATATGATTTAGTATGTAATGGATATGAGACAATGTCAGGTGCTGTAAGAAATCATGATCCTGAAATTATGATTAAAGCTTTTGAAATTGCAGGATATACAGAAGAAGATGTTAAAAATAGATTTGGAGCTTT
The DNA here is from genome assembly GCA_944390695.1 of uncultured Clostridia bacterium. Classification (GTDB taxonomy): domain Bacteria; phylum Bacillota; class Clostridia; order TANB77; family CAG-508; genus CAG-269. The sequence continues at coordinate 7,698 of CALXQP010000008.1, read as the reverse complement.
ATATAATGCATTTCAATATGGAACACCTCCACATACTGGAGCAGCATTAGGATTTGATAGATTAGTAATGTTAATAGCAGATTCTACAAATATTAGAGAAGTTATTGCATTCCCTAAAAATAAAAAAGCAAGAGATCTACTAATGAGAGCACCATCTGTTGTAAGTAAACAACAATTAGATGAAGTACATATTCAAATAAAAGATTAATGTTTTGAATTGTAAGAAAAGAAATGAGGACAAAAATGAAAAAATATAAATTAGAAATAATCGTATTTTTAAGTGGAGCGATAGGTATGGGACTTGAACTAATTGCAGCGAGAGTCCTTTCTCCATATGTAGGAAGTTCAAATGTTGTTTGGACAAGTATAATAGGAATAATATTAGCAAGTATGAGTTTAGGGTATTGGATAGGAGGCAAAAAAGCAGATAAAAATGCAAATATAGATATATTATCAAATATTTTATTATTTGCGGCTTTAGCTACAAGTCTAATTCCGATATTAGAAACTTTTATTGTAAAACAATTTGCTGGAATGATTGATAATTTAATAATAGCAGCAATTTTGTGTGCAATAATAGTATTTTCAATACCAAGTTTTATTTTAGCAATGATATCTCCATTTGCAGTTAAAATAAAAAGCAAAGAAGATAATGAAATTGGCTCATTATCAGGCAGAATATCTTCATTATCAACAATAGGTAGTATTGTAGGAACATTTATAATGGGATTTGTTTTAATACCTAATATTGGTGTAAGTAATATAAATATAGCAGTAACACTTGTGCTTGTTGTAATGGCTGTATTAGTAAGAGAAAATAGAAATAAGAAAAATATATATGAAACAATTTTTTTAGTATGTATAATGCTAATATTAATAATTTTAGGAAAATATATATTTAAAATAAGCAATCCAGATATATTATTAGATACAGACTCACAATATAGCAGAATTTGGGTAAAACAAGTTTCAACTGATAAAACAACATATAAAACTTTACAAGTTGATACAGGCTTAGAATCTTATATAAATAAAGAAACAGGAGAAATGGGAGCAAAATATTTAAGATTTTATGATTTGTTTGAATATTTTAATAAAGATGCAAAATCTACACTTTTAATTGGTGGTGCAGCATATACATATCCAATGCATTATTTGCAAAAATATGCTGACAAAACAATAGATGTAGTTGAAATAGATGAGAAAATGACCCAAATTGCAGAAGAACAATTTGGGTTAAACATTAGTGAACCTAGATTGAAAATTTATAATCAAGATGGTAGAAGTTTTTTGAATTATAATGAAAATAAATATGATACAATTTTAATTGATGCATTTAAAGGTGTTAATGCTCCTTTTGAGCTTACTACATATGAAGCACTTATTAATGCTAAAAATATGCTTAATGACGATGGAATTGTTTTAACAAATATCATTTCTTCTGTTGATGGCAAAGATTCTGATTTTATTAAATATGAATATTCAACATATAAAGCAGTTTTTGATGATGTAAAAATTTTTATGGTTAATAATAAAGATAGAAATGATGAACAAAATTTGATTTTAGTTGGAATTAAAGGAAATCCTGAAATAGATGAAACTAAGTTTCAAGAATATGAAAAATATTTAGATATGGAAGTCGCAGAATTTGAAACAGATAAACAAATTGTAACAGATGATTTTGCACCAATTGGAAACTAAATATCTAAAATTTATAATAAGTTTTTCACATTTTCCATGATTTTTATATATTTTTCACAAATTTTTCGGCTACCCGCCGTGACGTTAACAAGTTCTAAAGCAAAAGACATAACTATACCCGAAGACAGGACCCTTTATGCCTTTTGCTTAAGAACTTATAATACTACTCTGGTCACACTCGAAATTTGTTCAAAATATATAGAAATTATGGGAAATTGTTAATATTACTCAATTTCTTAATTATATTTTTATAAAAATTTATAAAGTGAAAATTTGCCATATTATGAACAATTTATAGTTTTATAAGTTTAGCTATATGAAGTGAATTTTTTTTGCTCAAAAAGAGGGAATTATGTAAAATACGTCGAATAATATAATTATGTACGAGTATGTGTAGGAGAGTGAAAAATGATACGATATAGTGATGAACTTATAGAAGAAATAAGACAAAATAATGATATAGTAGATATAATATCACAATATGTACATTTAACACGAAAAGGCAGAAATTATTTTGGACTATGCCCATTTCATAATGAAAAATCACCATCATTTTCAGTATCACCAGACAGGCAGATTTTTCATTGCTTTGGATGTGGAGTAGGAGGAAATGTCTACACATTTTTAATGAAAATAGAAGGAATAACATTTAAAGAAGCACTTGAGCAACTTGCAGAAAGAGCAAATATACAATTACCTACATTACAAAATAGTGAAGACACAGAAAGAGAAGCACTAAAGGCAAAAGTATACAAAGTAAATGAATTCACAGCAGAATTTTATCATCAAAATCTATATAAACCAACAGCTAAAATAGCACAAGAATATGTAAAAAAAAGAAAAATGAACAGAGAAACCTTGGAAGCTTATAGAATAGGCTACTCAGGAAAATTTGATGAATTATACAAAGCATTAAAAGGACAAGGCTTTCAAGAAAAAGAAATATTAGAATCAGGTTTAGTAAACAAAAATGACAATGGAACATATATAGATAGATATAGAAATCGTCTTATGTTTCCAATTTGTGATGTTAGGGGAAAAGTAATTGCATTTGGTGGGAGAGTATTAGATGACTCAAAACCTAAATATATTAATTCACCAGAAAATATTGTATATAGTAAAGGAAGACATTTATTTGGGTTAAATGTAGCAAAAAAATATTCAGAAAAAAGAATACTAATAGTAGAAGGCTATATGGATGTAATATCATTACATCAAAGAGGAATAACAAATGTTGTAGCAGCATTAGGTACAGCATTAACTGAGCAACAAGGATGGTTACTTAGAAAAAGTACAGAACAAGTAATATTAGGTTTTGATGCAGATGGAGCAGGACAAACAGCAGTAGCGAGGTCAATGGAAATATTACAAAATATGGGATGTGACATGAGAGTATTACAAATAGAAGGTGCAAAAGATCCAGATGAATTTATAGTAAAATTTGGAGAAGGTAGATTTAAACTTGCAATAGATAATGCAATTTCTTTAGTAGAATTTAAAGTAAAAAACCTTAGAAAAGATATTAATTTAGAAAATGCATCAGACAAAATTAAGTTTTTAAATGAAATAGCAAAAATATTAGCAAAAGTGCAAAATACAATTGAAAGAGAAATTTACATAGAAAAAATAGCAAAAGGGTATAATATATCAAAAGAAGCGATATATGCTGAAGTAAATAAACTTATATATTCAAATTCTAAAGCAGATAAAATATTACAAAGTAAGACTAAAGAGATAAAACGAGTAAATATAGAAAAAGAACAAGAACAAATTAGTGAAGATTTAAAGAAAAGAGAAAACACTATAATAGCATTATTATTAGATGCAAATATGAACATATTTCAAAAAATAAAAGAACAAATAAAACCAGAAGATTTTAAAGATGAGATAAACAAAAAAATTGCTGAAGAATTATATAAGGAATTAGAAAAACAAGATGTAAATATAAATAAACTTATAGATACATTTGATGAAAAAACTCAAAACCATATTACAATGGTAATGGCAACAGATTATGAAATAGAAAATATTGATAAAGCTGTAGAAGATATATTACAAAAATACCAAAAAGAAAGACTAGATAATAGAAAACAAGAGATTTTAAAACAATTAGAAATTGAACAAGAAGAAGCAAAGAAAAAGCAATTAGGTAAAGAGTTAAGTGATATAATAATATCATTAGCAAAGATTAAATAGGGGTGAATTTTTGTGGGGAATAAAAAAAGTGAAAAAACAATACAAGAAGAAATTATGCAAGATGAAAAAATAAATGAAAATGAAGTAAAAAAAGAAGATATTAAAGATGAGAACGAAAAAGTTCAAGATATAGTAAGAAAAGCCAAAGCAAGTGGAAAAATGACATATGGAGAACTTGCAAAAGAATTAGAAGATACAAACCCAGAGCAAATAGATAAAGTTTTTGATGCATTTGAAGAAATGGGAGTAAATCTTTTAAATGATGATTTTGAAGAAGAACCAGATATAGATGATTTAAAAGAAGTAGAAGATTTAAAATTAGATGAAATAACAGATACAAGTTTTGATGGAATAAGTGTAGATGATCCAGTAAGAATGTATTTAAGAGAAATCGGAAAAATTCCATTACTTTCATATGAAAAAGAATTAGAATTAGCAAAAAGAATACTAGAAAATGATGAAGAAGCTAAACAGGAATTAGCAGAAGCAAATTTGAGATTAGTAGTAAGTATTGCTAAAAAATATGTTGGAAGAGGAATGCTATTTTTAGATCTAATACAAGAAGGAAATATGGGATTAATAAAAGCAGTAGAAAAATTTGATTATACAAAAGGATTCAAATTTAGTACTTATGCAACATGGTGGATAAGACAAGCAATTACAAGAGCAATTGCAGATCAAGCAAGAACAATAAGAATTCCTGTACACATGGTAGAAACTATAAATAGATTAATACGTACATCAAGACATTTATTGCAACAATTAGGAAGAGAACCAAGTCCAGAAGAAATTGCTAAAGAAATGGATTTACCTGTTGAAAAAGTAATGGAAATACAAAAAATAGCACAAGATCCTGTATCATTAGAAACTCCAATAGGAGAAGAAGATGACAGTCATTTAGGAGATTTTATACAAGATGAAGATTCTCCAGCACCTCATGATGCAGCCTCATATACACTTTTAAGAGAGCAATTAGAAGATGTTATGAGTACATTAACTTTAAGAGAAGCGAAAGTGTTAAAACTTAGATTTGGTTTAGAAGATGGAAAAGCTAGAACATTAGAGGAAGTAGGAAAAGAATTTGATGTTACAAGAGAAAGAATTAGACAAATTGAAGCAAAAGCATTGAGAAAATTAAGACATCCAAGTAGAAGCAAAAAATTGAGAGATTATATGAATTAAAGGCAAATTGGTGCCGGCCGGTCAAATTGGTGCCGGTTCTTTTTTTCCTTTTTTGCCATGGCCAGCTTGTGTTAATTTGGTGCCGGTTCTCTTTTTGCATTTTGTCAAATTGGTGCTCTTTTTTACCTAAAAATAAATAAAATTTCACAAAAAAGACATATATTGAAGATATAATATAAATACTAATAATAGATGTGGAGGGAAATATATGGAAGGAATGTATATTTTAATAGTAGATGATGAATCTAGGATGAGAAAACTTTTAAAAGATTTTTTGTCTGTAAAAGGTTACCATATATTAGAGGCTGAAGATGGAGAAAGGGCAATAGAAGTTTATGAAGAAAATAGAAATAAAATAAAGTTAATATTATTAGATGTTATGATGCCTAAACTTGATGGGTGGTCAGTTTTAAGAAAGATAAGACAAGAATCTAATTTACCTGTAATAATGTTGACTGCAAGAGGTGAAGAACAGGATGAGTTATTTGGCTTTGAGCTTGGAGTTGATGAATATATTTCCAAACCATTTAGTCCCAAAATATTAGTTGCAAGAGTAGATGCAATTCTAAAAAGAGTATATGGAGATTTAAAAGAAGTAAAAGATTATGATGGAATTGTAATAGACCAGGAAGGAAGGACTGTTAAAGTAGATGGAAAGCCAATAGATTTAAGTTTAAGAGAATATGAGCTTCTGAAATATTTATTAGATAATGAAAATATTGCTTTATCAAGAGATAAAATTTTAAATAATGTTTGGAATTATGATTATTATGGAGATTCAAGAACGATTGACAGTCATATAAAAAAAATTAGACATAAATTGGGTAAAAAAGGAAGATATATAGAAACAATTAGAGGTATAGGATATAAATTTGAAATAAAGAAATGAGGAACTTAAAGTGAATATTCTAACAAAACATATAAAATCTGTTAGAGGAAAATTACTACTAACTTTGTGTATAGTAGTAATTTCAATTGTACTATTTCTTATTATAGTAAATAGTGTTTTATTGGAACAATATTATTTGTATTCAAAAAGTAATAAATTAGAATCAGTATATAATACTATAAATTTGTATTATAATGGACAAATTTATATTGCAAATATTGAGGAAGAATTAGATAAGACTTCAATAAACAATGATTTTGATATTATAATAAAAGATCAAAATGATGTGGCAGTATATATGTCAAATAAGGATTTTTTGTCAAATGTAAAAATATTTGTGGAATTTTGGGGAGCAAATAGAAATGAAGAAAATAAAGTAATAGAAAAAACAGATAAAATGCAAATAGTAAATGCAAAAGATTCTGAAACAAAGATAAATTATATATTGCTTTCAGGTAGGTTAGATAATGGATATTCTATGTATATAAGAATGCCTATGACATCAATTAAAGAAAGTGTTCGTATATCAAATAGCTTTTTATATACTATTGCTGGAATTGTTATAATTATTGGTGGTATAGCAATATTATATATATCAAAAAGTTTTAGTAAACCAATATCAGAATTAAATAATATAGCTAAAAAATTAACTAAATTAGATTTTAGCCATAGATATGTAATAGATGGTGATGATGAGATAAACGAACTGGGTGCGAGTATAAATGAGATGTCTGAAAAGTTGGAAAAAACGATAAATCAATTAAGAAATGCTAATATTGAGCTTGAAAGAGATATAGAGAAAAAATCAAAGATAGATGAAATGAGAAAAAGTTTTATTTCAGATGTTTCTCATGAACTAAAAACTCCAATAGCTTTAATTCAGGGATATAGTGAAGGACTTTTGGAAAATATTAATTCAGATCCTGAAAGTAGAAATTTTTATGCTGAAGTTATTTTAGATGAATCTAATAAAATGGATAAAATGGTAAAACAATTGCTTGAACTTACAAAATTGGAGTATGAACAAAGAGAATTTAATAATACTGAATTCAATATTGTAGAATTAGAAAAAGAAATTGTAAGATCTTCAAAAGTTATGTTAGATGATAAAAATGCAGATATTATTTTTGATACACCAGAAGTTATAAATGTTTTTGCTGATGATTTCTATATTAGCCAAATTATAACTAATTATTTGACTAATGCTATAAAACATGTTAAAGAAATTAATGGAGAAAAATATATTAAAATTACAAATACCCTATTACAAGAAGGACACAAGGTTAGAGTTACAGTTTTTAATACAGGTGATAATATTGCAAGTGAAAATTTAAACCGTGTTTGGAATAGATTTTTTAAAGTAGATGAAGCTCGTAATAGAGAAGATGGGGGAAGTGGTATTGGACTTTCTATTGTTAGGGCTATTATGAATAATTATGGAAATGATTTCGGAGTTGAAAATAAACCTAATGGAGTAGAATTTTATTTTGAAATTGACTTGAAATGAAAATCTATATTTTAAAATTTGATTAATTTTAAGTTTCAATATTTTACATAATTTTCCCTTCCTAGTCTCCCAAGTTATACTCTCATTCCAAAATCTTTGCGTTTGATTGGAGTAAAAAAATAGAAAATGTTATCTAAAAAATGGAGGAATGCTCACGGAAAATCCTGAAATATATTACTTCTCCATGGCTGAACCATGCCAGGGTCTTCGTACCAGGCTCAGC
>CALXQP010000007.1 GCA_944390695.1 uncultured Clostridia bacterium | reverse complement strand
TTTCTTTTAATGCTTTAAGTCCTTCTTGTCTAATTCTTTCTAAATCTTTAACTGTTACTGCCATTTACATCACCTCCATTATAAATTCTATAGGATTTACAACTTTCAATTCTAAATTTGCTCTTTTAGAAGCATTTATCAATTGTTTATCTACTGTGATAAAATAATCTAATTTCTTACTTGCTGCATATGCTATATGATAAGCATCCATAAAATGAATATTAAATTTTTTTAATCGCTGTTCTTCTTTGGCTATTGTATTTGAATATGGTATTTTTTCCAATTCTAAACCATCATATAAATCTTCAACTTGTCTTTTTTTATTTCCATCAGAAATATTATCTATTTCATAATCGATAGCTCTGCTCGAATATATTTTTATTTGCTTATTTAAATACATTTCTATAATTGACTCTATTGCACCGTGCTTCCAGTTTAATTTTTTCCTGTCTTAAATCATCAAACGGTCTATTATAACAGCAATTATCTAAGTATACATTTATCATATTTCAACCTCCAATTTTATTATACAACATTTTACCAAATTTATCTATAATTTTTAGTAATTTTTTTCGCCTTTGATAGTCAAAAATTTATGAACTATTTATTTTTAAAAGGCAGGAAAGAGATACAGAGTGTATCTCACAAATATTTAGAAAGTCAAGCTTTTTAATTTGTAGTTAGGTATTTTTTCTTTAAATTAAATATTTAAGGTAAATAGAGAGTCTTTGTTATCTAAACAACTATCTCCATCTAAGTGCAGTATTTTGCCATTATATATTACTTCTTTTCTCCTATTTTCTATTGTCATTCTTTCATCTGCCATTATTCTATCCATAATTTTTTCCTCTAAAGCTTTTTCTCTTCTTTCTCTCTCATCATTACTCACTAGTTTTAAATCTTCAATTGGTGCATCTGCTTCTACACGTACATCAATTCCTTTTAATATTGCTATTTTTTTGTTATTCGCTAATTTTAATATTCTTTTTACTGAAAAAATTATATCATTTCCATATGAATTTCTACTTACAATATCTCCTTTTTTTATTTCTTTCATTTTTAATTCATCCCTTTCACTACATATATCATTCTTCCTTTTCTTTAAGAGAAGTTTTGAAAGGCTATTACATTATATGTTATTTCTACAAATTTTGACATATATGCTAAACTTAAATTAAAAATTTATAAAAACTTTACTAATTAGATTTTACATGTTATAATATTCAAAGAAATTTGAATAGCAAGGAGGCATTTTATGAAACAATCTAATGAAGATTTAGCAGAAAATAAAGTATTAATACTATATTTACTAAATAGATTGCCAGATGGAATAAAAAATGATAATTTATACAAAATTGTATCATCTGCAAACAATATCAATTATTTTTATTTTCAAGAATTAGTAACTGATTTAATACAATCAAACTTTATTGGAACATTTACAAATGAAGAAGACAGCTTTGTAAAAATCACTTCAGAAGGTCAAAATGCTTTATCCCTTACAAAATCACTTTTGCCAGGTATTTTAAAATTAAAAGCTGATAATATTTTCAAAGAAGAACTAGCAAGTATAGCAGAAGAATCATCTATAGTAACAGAATATATACCACAAGATGAAAACAATTATACTGTAAAATGCAAAATTGTAGAAAAAAATGAAACAATATTTGAAGTCTCAACTTTTGCAGCATCTAGAGAAAGAGCAAAACAAATTTCTGATAATTGGAAAAATAATGCAAACACAATTTACCCAAAAATAATAGAATTATTAATAAACGGAAAATAAATAAACTAATATTTAAACTAAAATATGTAAGAAAGGATGAACCCAAATTGAATAAAAAGGATGTCAACAATTTTGTACAAATTTTAAAAAAAGCATATCCAGATGCAACATGTAGTTTAGATTTTGAAAATCCATTTCAAATGGTTGTAGCAGTTATGCTTTCTGCACAATGTACAGATGAAAGAGTTAATAAAACAACACCCGAATTATTTGAAAGATGTAAAACAATAAAAGATTTTGCAGATATAGACATATCTGAACTTGAAAATATTATTCATCCATGTGGATTTTATAAAAATAAAGCCAAAAATATTAAATTATGTGCAAAACAAGTTTTAGAAAATTTTAATGGTGAAGTTCCTCATACAATGGAAGAACTTTTAACACTTGCAGGAGTAGGTCGCAAAAGTGCTAATGTAATTTTACTTGAAGCATTTGGAATCGCAAACGGAATTGCTGTTGACACACATGCAAAAAGAATTTCTAACAGGATTGGACTTTCTTCTCAAAATGAGCCTGAAAAAATTGAACAAGATTTAATAAAAATATTCCCAAAAGATAGTCTAAAAGATATAAATCATTTATTTGTATGGCATGGTAGAAAAACATGTGACTCTCGTAAACCTAAATGTGATATTTGTCAAGTTAAAGATTTCTGTACATATTATAAGAAAAAATGTAAATAATATTTTATTAAGAGGTGATATCTTTGACAAATATCAATTGCACTTTAGATTGTATTTATCAAATTGATGGGAAATGCTCTTATGATATTATTTCTAATTCTAATTTATGCATTAATTCTGAATGTGCATATCTATGTAAAAAAAGTGCTGGTTCTTAAATTAAGAACCAGCACTTTTTCCATTACTTATCCCAAAAACCTTAATATATTAGTATTACAAAAGGCTGAGCCTGGTACGAAAACCCTGGCATGGTTCAGCCATGTAATACTAATATATTAAGGTTTTTGGATAAATGCGAAAAAAATGGTCATCTCAAAATTAAAAATCATCAATTTTAAAATAATATTATTGTTTTCTATATTCATCTAAAACTTTAGCAAGATATTTCATACTATTAATACATTGTTCTAATGTATTCCCTGTTGCTCCAACTTCTATAATACATGCTGCACTTCCTAGATGTTGATTATATCTTGAATTTCTAACAATCATCGGCTTAAATAATCCTGGATACATTTCATTTGCTATTTGTTGTAATTCAATTGCAAATTTTAAATTAGATTGCCAATTAGGATGATATAAACCTCCACCATTTGTTCCTATTACAAACATCAATTGAGCAGCAACATCATCTCCAATTTTCACACTTGGATCATAATTACTACTACTTCCAATAGCATCTCTATGTAAATCTATAATTATATCACTTTGACTTGTTTTTAATAAATTTTCTACAGTTTTAAGTGACCTATTATATGAACCTGAATATGCTGGATAGTCATGATAAGTTTTATCATGTATTATATTAAAACCACCATAAGTATTCAAATAATTTGATAACTCATCTCCTACTCTTGCAACTGAGAAATTAAAATCTGTAGTTCTAAAATTTCCTGTTTGCTGATATTGGTATAATTCACTTGGAGTATAACTTTCACATGTATGTGTATGAAAAATCATTACATTATTTTTATTAATATTTGAAGGTGTACTTAAAATAGAATTATCAATTATAAAAGATGTTTCATTTTTTATTTTTACACCATTACATTCCACATTAAAACTTTCTCGTATTGGATTTTTAGTTACAATTTCTGTTGTTACATCTGTAGAAGCTTGCTCAACTGTTTCTTGCTCATTGTTTTCTTCTGCTATCTTTTCTTCTTCATTTGTTTTATCAGCTTCCTGTATTTCTGCATTTTCTCTATTTAATTCTTTAATTTGCGCTAATTCTACTCCTAATATTTTTGAAATAAATGTTTCTTTTGTATCACTTTTATTTTCTTCTTCTTCATCTTCTTTTATTACATTATTTGCCTTATATTGCATACTTTCCATTGCAGGAATTTCACTATTTAAACATTTTATTAATTTTTCAGATATATTTATTTGCAAAATTTCATTTGACTTAAATTTTGCAATTAATTTACTTGTTATAAATGCAACTATTATTATAAATATAAGTACTATTATTCGTATTAATGATTTCTTAGCATCTATTATTGTAACATTAAACATATATTTTCTCCTTGAATAAATGTGTGCTCATATATATTATATGTACAATCTATTTATTTTAGAACAATAACAAGGTTTTTACGTAAAAATAGAAAATGTTATCTCAAAAATTGAGGGATATTTGGCGTTTGCCATAATCCTTATATATTTTTCATAAATTTCTCGGCTACCCGACGTAACGTTAACAAATTCTAATGCAAAAGGCACAACTATACCCGAAGACAGGACCCTTTATGCCTTTTGCTTAAGAATTT
>CALXQP010000006.1 GCA_944390695.1 uncultured Clostridia bacterium | reverse complement strand
CTCTGTACATTCCTTTATGTTATTTAAATTAGTACTTCCTAATGTTTCTAAAAAAGCATTGTTTATTTTTTCAACATCAACATCATATAAAGCTAATGCATTTTCATTTACATTATCATTATCATTTTCATTTACATTTACATTATCATTTACATTAGGTTTTGTTTTGGTTTCTTCTTTTATATAACCAGTGGTTTTTTTATTTTCAAAACCAGTGGTTTCTTTTTTTGGTCTTCCACCGTTTCTTTCCGTTTTTGTATTTCTCAGTATTCGAAAGGATTTGCGGTCTTATCAGTGTAAATATAGTTTTTGCAATTCCTGTTAGTTTTGTGTCATTTTCGTTTAATGCTAATTCACATATTGCGTCATAAACCTTTAATCTTTCTTTATCTTTTAAATCTTGTAATGCTTCAAAAAAGCTACGATAAAATACAAAACTCTCTTTTTCTGTTGCCATTTTCTTTCTCCTTTCGTATTTTTTTATTCAATTTTTTTATTTTTTATAAAATTTTAGGGTTAAAACTTATTTTGTCTTAACCCTGTTGTTAATTTTTAAAGATAATTTCGCCCATATCTTTTTATAAAATCTTCTGTTGTTTTGTTGTAATATTCTTGCCATTTCTTTTGTGCTATTTTCTTTAGTTTTAAGTCTAATTCTTTATTAAAATGCACTCCATAATTGCTTAAATTATGCCAATCTCCTCTTAACCATAGCCATAATCCATCTTGTTCACTTAATTTTCTATTTGCTGTACCCTCAAAAACATGGTGTTTATGTAGGTTGTATGTACTTCCTGTTATGTAACATTCTTTTTTATCTTGTAATATAGATTTCATACTATTTCTAGTCCTTTCAATGTTCGTTCATCTTCTTTCGCTAACCTATACCAACTTCTGCAAGTAATGTGCATTTCTTGTAGTTGTCTATATTTTTGATATGCCCATGTTCCAAAATCAGTTTTATTTATTCCATTTTCTTGTGCTATCTTACTTGCTAAACTTTGTATCTCACTCCATCTAGTAGCAAGTAACCAACTATCTGTCGTTAGTGCCTTTAGTTCTGCACAATTTTCCATTTGTACATCTCTAAATCTTCTTGAAATGTCTTTATATTGTTCAAAATCATCTTTTACTATTTGTTCAAAATCACTTTTCATTTAAACACCTACTTGCTTCCAGTTATCTTTTTAAAATCATTTACTATATTCATATAATTTTTAATTTCTATTTCTGCTGTACTAGAATATCCATAGCTATCTAAAACTTTAAATACTATTTCATCTGATAAATTATTTTTTGTGATTGCATCATCTAATAGATCTTTTTTTAGTTTGTCTATTAATTGAGTTTCCTTAAAATCTTTGTCATCATCTTTAAATGGCAAATCATCATTATCTTGTGACTTATCTACCGTATTGTCTTGTCCATCTACATAATAATCATTTTCACTAATTTCAAAGGCATTCATGTATAAATATCTTCTTTGATATGTTTGTACCCCTCCTAATGCTTGTATTTCATTACAACCTTTTAATGTTGTTTTTACCATTTCTGAAACATATTCTAGTTTTTCATCTGTTTTTTCTGTATTTATAATTGTTAAAATTGCATTTTCTTTATTAAAATTTACATGTGTAAATAATTTTAATTCTAAGCAAATTTCATTTATTGCTGGCATAAAATCTCCTAATTCGTAATATTTATAATTAGAAAATTTATTTTCTCCAGTTTTCTTTAAATCCTTTTTTTGTAATTCTACTTTTGCTTTTTGCATTTTTTCATAAATATTCATTATATCTCCTCACTTTCATAAGGAATATTGTTTTGGATTAACCATTTTAATAATTGACTTTTTTGTAATCCTGTTATTTCTAATGTTAATCTTATTTTTGTTTTAGTATTTTTTATTATGCTGTCAAAAGCATTTTCTGTTTTTGCTGCTTGTTTTTGAATTTCTGTATTTTCTTGTTGTCTTTTGTTTTCTGTTATTTCTTTTATTTTTTCCAATCTGCTTTTTTCTTGCATTACACTTGTTAACTCAAGTGTTAATAAATATTTATCTTTAAGTTGTATTTCAAACTCGCTTTTCATATCTTCAATTACTTTTAAATCTGTTTCCACTCTGTTTATAGTTCCTAAAATTTCTAGTTCAATATCTCTAATTTTGTATGTTGCATTAAGCCATTTCTCATTCCATATTTTTTCTAAAGGTAATATATCTTTTAATTCTTTTATGTTTTCGTCATATATTTTTTTTATTTCATCTTTCTTTACTTCTTTTTGTTTTTCTTCAAAAACTTTTATCTGTTTGTCTATCTCTAAGCATGGTTTGTCAATCATTAAAATAATTTCTTTTATTTTTAGTTCAAAATCTGTATATGGTTTTATAAATTCATTTTTTACTTCTATTTTCTTATCATTTACTTGTTTTTTTAGTCTATTTAAGTCTGCTCTTGTTTTTTTAGCTTCTTGTATATCCTTTTCTTCCAACACTATATTTTGATATTTTTTTAATTGTATTTCTAATTCTTGTTTAATTTCTTCATAATTAAATTTAATAGGCTTTAGTTCTTGGATTTCGTTTATTTTTAATTCTGTATTATTCATTTACTTTTCCTCCTTAACTATATCTATTCTTGTAACCGCTATTCCGCATTTATAAATTTTTACTTTTATTTTATTTTCCGTGGTATAATCTAATCTTCCTGACTTCTTTTTCATAATATTTTCTAAATTGTTATTGATAAAATCTAATATTTCTTGCATTTTTCTTTCTCCATTTCCTTTAACCATTCATCATCTAATTCACATTCTTCTTTAATTAATGCGAATATATCTCCATCGTCGTTTTCCATTTTTGCTCCTTTACAAATCTTTTAAAATATGTTATTATAATAAAAGATAGTTTTTTACTATTTTACTTTTTTTCGAGTTAGTTATTGGATTCGCAGTTCTTAACTAACTCTTTTATTTTTTCTACAATAAAAACAGCAGGTGTCTTATTTAATTCTTCTATTTGTATAGTTCTTTCGATATTTTTTAGCTGTCTTTCTGCAGTATTTGCTCTTTTAAAATGAAATACTACTCGTTGTTCTGCATTATCTAATTCTTCTCGCAATTTTCTTTTGGTTTCCCACATATAATTTCCTCCTTTCTAATTTTTTAATATGTATATAAAACTATATCCTAATGCTATATACACAGCTGTCATTATAGTTTTCATGTTAATAACTGTTGTTAAAAATTCTGCTAACCATATCATTCCTAATAGAAATGCTAAGAATAATACACAGAATAATATTTCTAATAATCTTGTTTTCATTTGTTTTCCTCCTTACATAAAAATTTTTGTACCTTCTGTTTGTAAAATCTCTTTGAATTTATCTGATTCAATACAATATCCTCCAAAATCAGTTCCATACTTTTTACAAAATTGAGTTGCTTTATTTCTGTTTATTGGATATTTTTCAGAAAGCTCTTTTGTATAAATTAATCTTGGCGTATCTTCTTTTTTGCTTAATTCTTCTAGTTTTTGATTTATTTGATTTAAAATTTTTATTACTTCTTCCATATTCTCATCTCCTCTCTTCGTATCAGGTCGTGGTTTATTTTGTTATCTTTTTGTGAACATTTCTGATATAAAAAAATTTCTCAAATTGTTCTCCAAGAAGTTCACATATCCCTATAGCAACTTTTTCATTTGGGTTTCTTGTGCCAGTTATTATTGAGCTAATATAAGCTTTTGAATACCCTAATTCTTGTGCAACTGCAGTTATCGTTCTGCCATTGCTTGTTAATGCTTGTTTTAGTAATTGTGGGGCTTTTACTACTATCAATTAATATTCACTCCTTTCTTTTTGTTGTTCATTTGTGAACATTATATATGTATGTTTTCATTTTGTCAACACTTTTTTGAAAATTTTTTAAAAAAAGTTTTACTTTTGTGAACGAATGTGTTATAATGTGAACACGGGAGGGTTAAAAATGCTTTCAAATAAAGAATTAGGAAAATATTTAAAAGATGCTAGAGATCTTAAAGGGCTATCTTTAAGAGAAGTTAATAAATTAACTGATATTTCATATTCTCATCTTAATATGATAGAAAATGGAAAAAGGAATGTGACACCTGCACTATTGAGAAATCTAGCTAACTTATATAATTTAGATTATATAGATTTATATGAAAAAGCTGGTTATATAGACTTAATCGAAGATGAAAAAAAAGATATGTTGAAAAAAATAGGAGCTATTCCCCTATCTGATATAGACACAGTCAAAATTCCTATCTTGGGTAAAGTAAAAGCAGGATATGACTATTTAGCACAAGAAAATATTATAGATTATATTGCATTTAAAATAGATGGTTCTGATAAAGAAAATTATTATGCTTTAAATGTAGTAGGAGATAGTATGGAACCACTATTCGATGATGGAGATACTGTTATAGTTCATAAGCAAGACGATTTTAAAAATGGGGATAATTGTGTTGTTTTAATTAATGGAAATGAAGCTACAATTAAAAAGGTATATAAAGGAACTACAGGTATTAAACTTCAAGCAGTTAATCCTTACTACCCACCTAAAATATTTACAGAAGAAGAAATAAAAGATTTGCCTGTTAAAGTAATAGGTGTTGTAGAAAAATCTATAAGAAATTTTAAAAAGAAATAAAAATAAGGAAAATAGATGTAATCAAATTTACCACGACCTGATACATTTATTTTCCTCCATACTACTATTGAGAGTAGATGTATTTTTATTATATATGAAAATACCTTTATTTTCAATAGTTTATAAGAAAATTTTATTGAAAATTGGAGGTATTTATTATGGAAAGAAGAAATCAAAGAGTAAAATCAAGAGGTAACGGAGAAGGTACATTATACTTTAGTGAAACACTACAGAAATGGGTTGCACAATATGTAGAACCTTCTGGAAAAAGAAAGACATTAACACAAAAAAGGACTGAAAAAGTTTCAGACTTTAAAAAGAGATTTACTAGCATTATAAACGAAATTAATAATAAAACTTATATAGAATCTAATGAAAGTAGCTTATATAATATTCTAAATGATTACATAGAAAACAACTTTAAAACAGGCATTACTAATTCTAATACATATAAAAGAAATGTTGAAAATTTAAAATTATTAGAAAAATGTTGCAAAGATTTTATTTATAAACCTATTCAAAAAGTAACAGTATCAGAAGTAAAAAAATCATTACCAAATTTAGTTGAATTACAAATTATTGATAAAAAGACAAACGAGAATAGGTCTAAATTCTATTCTCAAACTGTAATAGATAAACTATATAGATTTTTAAATAAAGGCTTTAAAATCGCAATTTCAGAACGAATTATACAGTATAATATAATGGAAAATGAAAGTATACAAAAGCCAAAGTCAAAAAAGCAAAATGACAAAGTTGAAGCTCTAACTATGGAAGAAGAAAAGCAGCTTATATCTATTTTAAAGAAATCGGATCATAAATATAAAAATATTGTATTACTAACTTTGTTTACTGGGATGAGAATTGGAGAAACATTAGCATTGACACATGATAATATTAATTTAAAAGAGAATACTATAACAATAGATAGAACTTTAACTAGAGATAAAAACGATAAAGTAATATTGGGAGATAAAACAAAGACAAAGTCTGGACAAAGAACAATATATTTGTCAAGTAATGCAAAAGAAACCTTACAAAATATTTTATCATCAAATATAACAAATTTTTATAAACTAATTTTCTATGATTATGAAAAAAATACTTTTATAACTCCTAATGAAATTAATTGCTATTTAAAAAGGCTTAATAATAAATATAAGATTTGTAAAGACATTCATACTCATATGTTAAGGCATACTTATGCAACTAGATGTATTGAGGCTGGAATATCAGCAAAAGTATTACAGAAAAATCTTGGACATAAAAAAATACAAACTACACTTGATACATATACAAGTGTTTTTGAAAAGTTTAATAAAAATGAAAATGAAAAATATGATTTATATATGAAACAAAATGGGATTTAAAGCTTATTGCATTGCTATTGCATTAATTATATTTCTTAATATCTGCAAACACCTTGAAATCGCTATATTACAAGAAAGTTATATCTAGCCAGCCCAACCAAAAATACCCTATTTCAGGGTATTTTTTATTATCTGTGAATAGTTGATATCACTAAGTTTGTAGATTTTTTATTTATTGTGAAATATTCCACAATATCATACAAAAAAGCTAAGGAAAAAACTTTAAGTTTTCTCCCCAACTATTAATATCAAACATTTTAAATCAAAAAATTCATATTCAAATGTTTATATATTTCTATTGATCATTCTCTCCTCTTCCTTCTGGCAAAGCAGGTAATTCTATTCTTATTTTTATTTTTAATACATAAGAAATAGCTCTTCCTAATTTACTATTTTTAATCTTTTGCCACAAAGATGGTTTCTTTTCAAAAGAAATAGATTCTTGATAAGCTTCAACTTCATCATTTTCTTCAACCTCTTCGATTTTTTCAACCTCTTGAACTTCTACGACATTTTCCACTTCTTCTTTATTTTCTACTTTTTCTTCAATTATTTCTACTTGAGGTTTAGCTTCTTTTTTCTTTGATACTTTTTTAACCTTTTTAGCATTTTCAACTTCTTCTGTATTTTCTACAAGTTCAGATTTATTTGTCTTTTCTTGTACAATATCTTCTTGTACAATTTCTTCAGCAACAAAATCTGCTGGCTTAGGAATAAGTTTTAATGCCTCTGCAATCTCAATTCCTATAAAACTTAAAGCCTTTGATCTATCTTCTGTTCTTTCCATATCTATTTCAATATGTAAATTTGACTCTAAATTATTTACTCTTGCATTTAGCAATTTTAAAGCATCTTGATAATTTTGGCTTTTTCTACTTTTATCTTTTCCAACTAGTCTTAGAGTTTCTATAATTTCTTCTGGAAATTTGTCTTTATATTCTTCTATTTTTTGTTTCCAATTTTCTTTTCTATTTTCAACAGTTTCTATAAGTTCTCTTAATTTTCCAGCTAATATAATATTCTCTTCTCTTTGCCTAATTAATTCTTCTACTTTTTTCGTATTTTCTTCAAATTGGCTTGTTGCATATTCTACTAACCCATATGATGCATTATATACACTTTTTGGGAAATTTTTCTTTTTAGGATATTCTACTAAATATGATTTTACAGACTCTACTAAATCTTTAAAATATATATCTTCATCTAATTGTACTATTTGTTTTTTACTATTTGGATTTATCATTTTTTGAATTTTATCTATATTTGATAATATCTTTTCTTCTGTGATAACCATTCTCACATTTACTATGCCAGATTTCCTTGACATCGCAAATTCCTCCTTCTTCCTATGTAGTCAATAATTAAATTCTATTTTATTATAACTCATCTTAGTAAAAACCTCAATAATTTTAGGCTTATTTTTGTATTACATTTTTGTTACATTTTGCTCTGATTTTGTAATATTTTTGTAATATTTGTCATTATCTCAAAAAAAAGAGTAGCTTCTTAGATTTTCCTAAAAAACTACCTCATTTGATTATCCAAATATTTTTTTCATCTCTTCATGTCTTTTAATTTTTAATGTTGTTGTTTTTATTAATTCTTCTTCTGTAATAATCATCTCTCTAATTGCTTTATATTTTGGCATCATACCATTTACTTCTTTAACTTTTTTCCATAAAAATTCTCTAATGTTTTCATCGCCTTCAATATTGTATAATTCTTTAATCATTTCTCTATCAAATACGATTTTAACACAAACTTTAACATCTCCATCTTCTTCTTTTTTCTCATAAACAAATGATTCTTTTATTCCTTCTATTTTATTTAATAATATTTCTAATTCTTCTGGGAATACATTTTTTCCATTATTTAATACTATTACACTTTTCTTTCTACCACATATGTATATATATCCATCTTTATCTATTTTCGCTAAATCCCCTGTATGTAGCCATCCATCAGGTTCCAATGTTGATTTTGTTGCTTCTTCATTTTCATAATATCCTAACATTATTGATGGGCCTTTAGCCATTAATTCTCCAACGCCTTCTTCATTTGGATTGTCTATTTTTACTTCAAAACTTGAGAATTTTTTTCCTATTGAACCTAATCTATGATTTTTAGGTGTTTCTGCAGCTATTACCGGAGATGATTCTGTTAAACCATATCCCTGATATAATTCAATCCCTAATTCATTAAATCCTCTTTCTGTTTCTGGATCAAGTGCAGCACCTCCTGCAACTGCTAATCTTAATTTTCCTCCCAAATTTTGATGTATTTCATTAAATAATTTTCTTCTAACATCTATTCCTATTTTTAATAATGCTTGTGTAAGTTTTACACCTTTTCTTACTTTTGGTAACATTCCTTTTTTCTCTATTGTTTTCATTAATTTTCTATATATCACATCAAATACGGCTGGAACAGAAATCATTACTGTTATTTGATATTCTTTTACATTATCTGCCATATGTTTTACACCTTCTGAAAAACATATACAGGAACCGATTGATATAGCATATAAAAATCCTACTGTACATTCAAATACATGATGTAATGGTAAGAATGATAATAATCTATCATTTTCATCTAAATCAAATGATTGAATAATATCCATTACATTTGATACTATATTTTTATGTGATAACATTACTGCTTTTGATATTGCTGTTGTTCCAGATGTAAATAACATTATTCCCATTGCTTCAGGATCTATTTTCGCATCTAAAAACTCTTTATTTCCATCTTCTAACAATTTTTTCCCTTTTTCCACTAATAATTTTTGAGAATATATACCATTATTATTTTCATCTAAGTCCATAGATATAAAATATTTTAAATTTGTATTTTTCTTTTCTCTCAATTCTTCCATTATATCATTATATTTGCTTGAATAAAATATTGCTTCAACTTGTGAACGTAATATTAAACTTTCTATTTCATTATTTGGCAATGCTTTATCTAATGGAACTACTATACCTGTTCCTGTTACAACTGATAAATATGCTAATTCCCACTCATATCTATTTTCTGAAATTACAGCTATTCTCTTATCTTTTAATCCCATATTTATCAAAGCTGTTCCTAATGCATTTATTTCATCTCTAAATTCTTTATGAGATATTGTTTTGAATTCACCTTCTTTTTCTGTTTTGAACATATATGCTGGTCTATGTCCATATGCTTCTCCTGATTGTTTTAACATATCTTTTAAATCTGTAAATTTCATATTTTTTGATTTTGTTTCCATTTTTTATCTTCCCCTTTATTATTTTACTCTTAATCCATTTATTACTGTATTTTCATATTCATAATATAATTTCATTATATCCATTTCTGTGTCTTCTCTTTTTTTATATACTAATGTTGAGCAAATTAAACCATATATTTCTGAAGCTATAGCTCTTGGATCTCCTTGTTTTATTTCTTTATTCAAAATTCCTTCTTGAACAATTTTTTCTATTTGACCTATATATTGATATACTAAACTCTGGCATTTTTTATTTCTATCTTCTTTACCCCAAAATTGGCTTAATATTATTGTAATTATATCTTCATATTTCGCAACAATTTTTATTTGTATTAAAACTATAGCTTTTATTTTATCAATATAATTACTACGCTTAGCAGTTTTTATATCTATACTATTTTGCAATAATTTAATTCCTTCTTCTATTAAAAAATTGAAAATCTCCTCTTTACTCGAAAAATGATAATATAAAGTCCCTTTAGCTACACCAACGGTCGCTGTAATTTCTTCTATACTTGTTGCTTCATATCCCTTTTCTGCAAATAATTTCATTGAAGTTTCAAATATCTTTCTTTTGGTTTTATTCATATACTTCACCTATTACCTTAATTTTCTATAATATTATATAATGTTATAACTATTTTTGCAAGAGTTTTTTTTCTAAGTTTTGGCACTTTTTCCTATTTCACTTTATAATACAAAATATAAAACAACATCTATTTTAAATTATGTATCCAATTAAGTTTACAGATTTTATTATATTATTTTATCCACAGCCTGTGGATAATGTGGATAACTCTGTGAATAACTTTAAATAGCCATATTTTTTTCACATGTTATTCACATTTGATTGTTGATAACTTTTCCTTTACATTTATTTGTATTTTTCTTTAATTTTTATGTAACTAAAAAAGATAAGTTAAAACCATATAAATTTTATTAATATAGTTTTAACTTATCTAATTTACATTTGATTTCTTCTATTAATTAAATTATTAATTTTATTTAATTGTTCATCAATCATATCAATATTTTTATTTTGTACATTTGCATCTAATACGCCTATTGCTTGCATTATATCATTATCTATTTGAGTTGAATCTCCACTTAATGTTATTTTTGCATTTTTTACCATATCATATGTTTTCTCTATTTTTTTGTACATATCCTTATTATCAATCATATTCATAATCAATTCTATTCTTTTAGTCATATCTAATATCTTATTATAATTTGTTTTATCTACATTATTAATATTAATTGAATCATTATTTGCCATTGTATTAGTAGCCATAAATATTATAAATACTCCTAATAATATTATTTGTACGATTATTGATAATGTTATATTTTGTATTCCAATTAATATAAATAATGCACTTATAATAAAAGTTAAAACAGAATATATTGTAACTATTGATAATCTTGTATTAGCCAAAAATCTTTTATTTCCATCATCTGGCATTATCCCTGCTGCCCAAAATATTATAATTGATAAATTCAAACCAGCAATATTTATCCATTTAGCTACTGTAAATTCTTTTACACACAAATATATTATTACATCTACTATTACTAATGCTACTATTCCAATTAATCCATATAAAATCTTATTATTTTTCACTAATCTTCCCTCCTTGTTCCACAATTTGCACAGAACTTGCTCCCTGGTGCAAGCTTTTCTCCACAATTTTTGCATACACTTTCTTCTATTTTTGTGCCACATTCTCCACAGAATTTGCTATCTGCAGAAATTTCTTTTCCACATTTTGGACATTTTATTGTTTTAATCTCTTGTGCGGTATTTGCTGATTTTGGTGCAAATCTAGATACTCTACTTGTTGCCATATTTTGTTGTGATTGTTGATTATTTTGTCCATTTTGAACCGGTGTAAATAATTGATTTGCTAGATTATTAAATACACCTGCTGATGCAGCACCTACTCCTATTCCAGCTCCAACAGCAGCAGCTCCTCCAGCACCAGGATTATTTGCAACATCTTTTAATAATTCTTTTGCTGTTAATTTTCCCCACATATCTCCTTGAACTGTAGCCTCTATCTTTCCTGCATGTGCTTTTGCATAAGATTCATTTATTATTTGATAATTAGGATCATCTTCTGGTATAGAAATATCTGATATGTAAAAATTTACAAGTCTTATTCCATATTCGTCTAATATTTCAGCTAATTCATCTTCAACACTTTTACCAATTGTTTCTAGTTCTGTATTCATATCTAAAATTGTATAATTACAATTTTTCATTGTTTTTGCTATAGTTACTTTTATTTTTGATTGAAATGCATTTCTAAATTTTTCTTGTAGTTGTTCTTTTGTAAAAAAATCTGTATTTCCAACTAATTTAACAAAAAACTTTTTTGGATCTTTTATTTGTATTGAATAACTTCCTCTTGCTCTTACACCTACAGCAAAACCATATTCAGCATCTCTCATTTGTATCGGAGAATCTGTTCCCCATAACATCTCTAATTTATGTGCTTTATCAACAAAATAAATTTTACAACTAAATGGGCTATCTCCTCCTGTTACTGCTTTTCTTAATCCATTAATAAATGGAAAATTCGCTGTATTTAATGTATGTCTTCCTGCTGTTATACTCTCTACTACAACACCATCTTTTACAAATAATGCCTCTTCTGATTCCATAACTATTAATTGTGAATCATTATTAAAATCTTCTTTTGTATGTTTCCAGATTAATAAATCATCTACTGGTCTATCATTTTTTATAACACTATATATTTCTACACCCTTTTTTCTTTCTTCTCCATTATCTTTTTTTCCAAATCCAAACATTTTCATTCTCCTTTCCTTATATATTTTCAATCCAATTCATGAATTCTGGAAAATATTTTCTATAAATTTTTTTCATATCTTCTACTATTAATTCATCAAATATTTCTTTAAATTCTTTGATTTTATCTTTTTCTTCTTCAGTTAGTTGATCTTTATATAATATTGTTAATATTTTATCTAATTTATCATAATATTTATTTTCAATTTCTGTAATTTCATTATAACTTCTAGGCTTTATACCTTTTATTTCTACTATATTACTTAATTCATCTAAGTCTTTTTCTTGAATTTGTTCATTTAATTCATTATATTCATACATTTTAGAAATTTTATAAATATTTAATATTCCATTTTCTTCAAATGAAAAGTAACTAAAATATTTGTATATAATCTTATCTTGCTCTTTTTCAGGAATTACCATACTTGCACTTTGATTGTCACTAAGATAAAATGTTATGCCTCTTTTTACACTTTCTAATGTTTTATTCATGATCTAATCTCCTTCTATTTCTTTTTTGGTGACACATATTGTACTGCTTGATCTGATTGTATTGACATTACTCTAAATTCACCTGCAGATATATATGCAGATCTACCCATTCTACTTGTTCCTCCACTTGTATCATGTACCCAAAGCCCCTTTGGCTTTCCATCTGTTCCAATTTCAATACCTTTTACTGTAACACAATGATTTCTTCTTTTCAATAATTCTGTATTATCTTTTTTTAATGCGACATCATTAATTGATAATATAACTGATTTGTTATCTTTTATTTGCTCATATATGTCATCTATATTTTGATTTCTTACTGTTTTACAATCATATCCAAAATGATTTAAAATTTCCTCTCTCTGCTCCCAAGTTGTTCCTCCATTGTCTCTTTCAATTTTGTCTTTTAACTTCTCACTATAGTCATCTCTTATCTCTGTATCTAGACATAATCCATTAGCTCTAGCATATTCTACAACTTCTTTTTCACTAATTTTTTCACCTAATAAATTCATTGAATTTGCAGTTGAACAACATCCACATGTTCCACCAAAGCCTTTTACCGCTTTTCCTTGGTCTTGAATTAAAGATTCATCCATTTCCAAGAAATCTCTTTTTCCTACACCTACAAAATCTGTTTTTTCTTTAACATCTTTTAATAAATCATTTCCTGATTTTTCATATTCATTTAGTAAATTTATACGTTCATTTCTCTCATTTAAGCACTTATTAAATTCTTTTTGCCAATTTGAAATCATTTTATTTTTCTCTTCTTGTGGTAATTCAGTTGAATCTTTTGCATTTATAATCTTTTCATGTAGTTTATTCATTTTATCATCTAATCTATCTATTTCTTTTCCTTGTTCTTCTGCTTTTTTTAACATTTCTGTTCCATATCTCGTTTTTACTGGATCATTTTCCTCTTTTTCAAAATCGTGTCCTTGTATTCCTTCAACAGCCTGGCTAACTCTATTACTTAAAGAATTATATTCTTTATATGAGTCCTCTATATTTTTCATATCAGTTTTTTCAGATAATTCACTTTCATAATTTTTCTCATTTACTATCGCCTCTATATCTTTACCATTATCTTGATTATTAATTTCTGATATATCACTATTTGCTTTTTCCATTATGCCTTCAGGAACTTCTATCTCTTTTTCTATTTGTCCATGATCCATTTTTTGTGGATTAGACTTATAAGTTGCATCACTTAATTTTGGTTCTGTATCATTATTTTTCTTTAATTCATTTATAAAATCATTATGATAATTTTCTGTGTTATCTTGTTTATCATCTGATACGTTAATTGCCATATCTTCTGCTTTTTCCCTTTTGAAAAATCCACCTATTTTGTCTTTAAATAATCCATTTTCTGTTACATCATCTGTATTTTCCATCTCTGTATTTACTATTTTTTTAGCACTTAAATTTTCATTTTCTTCACATATACTCTCATCTCCAGAAATTGGCACATCTTCTTCATTTACTTTATCATCTACTTCTTGATTTTTCTCTTGTTCTTCTTTTGACTCTTCTTCTATTTCTTGATTTTCCTCTTGTTCTTCTTTTGGTTCTTCTTTTATTTCTTGATTTTCTTCTTGTTCTTCTTTTGGCTCTTCTTCTATTTCTTGATTTTCTTCTTGTTCTTCTTTTGGCTCTTCTTCTATTTCTTGATTTTCTTCTTGTTCTTCTTTTGGCTCTTCTTTTATTTCTTGATTTTCTTCTTGTTCTTCTTTTGGTTCTTCTTCTATTTCTTGATTTTCTTCTTGTTCTTCTTTTGGCTCTTCTTCTATTTCTTGATTTTCCTTATAAAGATTTTCTGTTTTATCTGAATTTTCGTCTGCTTCATCATCTGATTCATCTTCTAGTTCACTATCTAAATTCGTATCTGTCTCTTCATCAGATTCTTCATCCAATCCATCATCTGCATCTGTATCTGAGTCCATATCTGATGTTTCATTTGAATCTATATTTGAATCTATATTTGAATCTATGTCCATTCCTTCATCTGAATTCACTTCTGAGTCCATATCTGATCCTTCATCTGCTCCAATATCTGAATCCATGTCTAACCCTTCATCTGGTCCAATATCTGAATCCATGTCTAACCCTTCATCTGCTCCAATATCTGAACCCATGTCTAATCCTTCATCTGCTCCAATATCTGAATCCATGTCTAATCCTTCATCTGCTCCAATATCTGAATCCATGTCAGAGCTTGTATCTGAACTCATATCTGAATTTGTATCAGTACTTGTATCAGAAAATTCGTCATCCATATTTTCACCTCCTAAAACTTTTATTTGTTAAATTCTGAACTTATCGTTTTTTCTGCTGCTAAACTTGAAAATGGTATTTTTGTATTATATATTATTTTCCTTAAAAATTGTATTTTGGTACAACACTCTAATTGTGTATTTATTCTTCCTCCTGTATAATCTTTTATCATTTCAGGAATTTTCCTATATATTTCATTTAATTTAGTTCTATCTGTACTTTGTTCATTAAATGCTGACATATAAATTCTTCTAGCATATTCTTCTGCTTCTTCTTTTAGTCTATAATCACATCCATTACTACAGCAATTTGCATATTTGCATTGAACAAATGGTTTTAATTTATCTTTTTTATCATTCCAATATGTTGTTTTTTCTGCTATTTCTTGATCACTTATTGTAGTTCTTATATTTACTTTTTTTCTATAATCTTCTGTAACTAACTCTTCTGGTTCTTCCAAACCATTCATATAGAAAAATGCTTCACCTGGTCTTAATTTAGCAAGTCTTTCAACCTGAACTTCTTTCATATCTGTACAATTTCCAAGTATAGTCCTATCATTTTTTTCAACTAAATTAAATGCCAATTTGATATTTGTAAGTTTTACAACATCATTTGTTACTTTCTCTGGTGATTGATCTGCAATAACTATACCTACACCTAATGATCTTATTTCTGCTAACATTCTTGTCAATAATTTCTTAGCTACTGCACTTGGGTTTGCTTGTCCTTCCATTTTATCATCACTTGCAGCTAATAATACATGTGCTTCTTCAAGTAATAATAAATTTTTAAGTTCACCTGTTCCTATAAAATTACTATTTACATATGATTGTATACTTAATAACAATAATGCTATTATTAATGATTTTTGTTCTTCATTTTCTATTGCAGCAAGTTCTATTATTGTAGGCTTTTTTAATAAATCTTCTATTGGTATTGTGTTATAATTTCCAAATAATCTTACTAAACTTTTAAATCTTACATATCCAGCCTTTCCAATATTTGCAGCATCTCCTTTATAACCTATTCTCTCAAATACTTCCATAAAGGTTTTTAAAAAATCTTCCATTGTAAATATATTTGCACCATCATCAATAGTATAATGAGGTAACCATCCGGCTTTTGAATAACATTCATCTAATGTATCTTCAAAAATTTTGTCTAGTGGTGTTCCCATTGATACTGCAGCAGAAAATGCTGTTTTTAAAACTGTTTTATAACTTTGTAATTTTACATTTTTAGGTGGTATAAATGGATTTAATATATATGGTGATATAAAATCTTTCCCAGGAGTAAATACCTGTATATCTGGTATACTATCTATCATTGCTCTATATTCATTTTTAGCTGGTTCTATTACCAAAAATGGAATATGATGTTCTTTCCATATTCTATCTAGTAAACTTACTGAAAATGTCGTTTTACCACATCCTGGAGTTCCTACTATTAACATATGTTTTGTTAAATCACCTAAAGAAAAACCTATTTGATCTCCATTTGCAGAACTTTTTAATGTTCCTACCATTATATCTCCATTATTAATTACTTTTTTATTATATTGTTTTGCACCTTTATCTGCTTTACTTATATTTACACCTGCAGCAAGTTCATTATCACCATATGGTATTCTAAAAAATTCACTTGCTTCTTCCCCTGTTACTATAAATGGAACTCTTCCAAGTGGAGAATTTGTAAATACTGGATTTTCTATATTTTTATCAATCAAAATTTCATTTATTACCCATGGCAAAGATGAAAAATATTCTTTTACATCAAGTTCATAATTTCCTATTTCAAAATCTTTCAACTTGGCATACTCTCTTTGCTCTCCATTTCCACCTATACTAAGTTCTCCACTTATTCTATTAGTTATGTTATTTATATAATTATAGCTAGAACATATTAATATATTATAAGCAAATAAAATTCCATATTTATTTGATTCATAATATCTATATATTTCTGATGGTCTTTCAGCTAAAACATTTGGAGGAGCTCCGTCTGGTCCTGGAATTCCTTTAGTTATTATATCTAATGTATTACTATATTGTTCTAAACAATTAATTTCGTTTTGACTAAATATTGTTGGTATTAAATCTATTATGACTGCTGAATCAGGATATTGCATTAATGTATTTACTACTTTTACAAAATTTCCATTTTGCATTGGAATTTTATCAAAAGTAAAACATTGTGGCATATAATTACTTTGTAGATTTTCCATCTTATAATCTTTAGCTATAACTCTTTTTTCTTTACATTCTATATCTTTAATACTATCTAATACATCTTCTTTATTTTCAATTTCTCTTAAACCATATTTATTAAGTGCTAGAACTGACTTTATCGCATTTTTTAGTTCTTTCATTCTTGAAGTAAGATATTCTCTATTACTTGAAATTCCTCGTAAAACAATATATATTTTTACATTAGCTTTATAAGTCTGATTTTTTACTTCTTCTGATTTAAATACTAGTTCAATTGAATAATCTTGATTTTGATACTGATTGTTAAAATCTTGTTTACAACCGAAAAAAAATTCTGTAAGTAATGTTTCAAATTCTTTTTTATGTTTTTGTGCAAATCCTCTCTCTTCTGACTGCTCTTTTACAAGTATAGATATATCAGGTATATCTTTAATTTCAAATATATCTATTCCATTAAATTCTCCATTTTCTAATTCTGTTATTATACAATTATTATCTTCCATTTACTTATCTCCTTAAATAAACTCTATCTTTATTTTAACACTTTTATGAGCTTTTGTGTAGTATTTTAAGTAAATTTGTCTCTTTATTTTAAATTTCTACATTTTATTACAAATTAAAGTTTTATTTATTGAAAATTGAAATAGATTGTGATATATTTAAATAAAAGATTTTGTTTATAATAGGAGGATGTAATGAAAAATTTCGTTTCAGGGAAATGCCCTAATTGTGGTGCTAATTTAGAGCTTGATAATGAGCAAAAAACAGCATTTTGTGCATATTGTGGAAGTAAAATTAGTGTTGAAGAAGCTGTAGAAAAACTAAAAATCGAATTAAGTGGAAAAGTTGAAGTTGATGGAATTAATTCTGTTAGCAAATTATATAAAAATGCAGAAAGCTATATGAAATTGTTAGATTATGGAAGTGCTTTTGATACATATTGTACAATAATTAACGATAATCCAGAGGAAATTCCAGCTTATAAAGGAGCTTTAATCGCAGCTTCTAACAATATGACTCGTATTGGAAATGTTGAAGAATCATATCCTAGTAACTTGGCAGGAATAATTAATACATATTTAGAATATATTAAAAGACTTGATACAGAATCTAAATATACTGAATTTGTTGATAATTTTACTGCATACTTTCAAAAGCAATTAAATATAGAAAAAAATTTAAGGATATGTCAAGAAATAAAAGTTCGTATAGAGCAAATTAGCTATTCTACAAACTTTTTTAAAAAACATAGTTTCTCATCTATGGATTACTATAATTTTGGAGCACTTGATAATGATTATCAATCAATTATGAGACTTTATAATCAATTAGATGATGAATATAAATCTAAAATAACTAATATTAGTCAACTTAACACATATTATGCTAAAGCATCAAAATCTAAAGGTTTCTTTGGACATGGTATAGGAAAAGCAATTAAATGGTATTTTATAATTTGGCTTGGTTGTGTTGTTGTAGGCGGAATTATAGGTGCAATAGTTGGTATAACAAAATTATAAGAACAAATAAGAAAAATCTAAGATTTTTCTTTAATTTGTTCTCGCCCGATTTGAGTTTTCGACTGTAAGGAGAAAATCTCAAAGGGCTAGCGATTGTAGCTTTTTATATAATAGGAAAGTATAACTTTCCTATTATATAATAACAAATAAGAGGGTGTCCTGAAATAGGAGCCCTCTTATTTATAACTTTAGAGTAATCCCCCAACTATACTGGGAGATTATTATTCTATAATTAAACATTTTTCTTTTCTCTTATTAAATTACGCATTGCAAATATTTGGTCAGCAATTTCTTTTCTGTCTAGTGAACCTTCTGTATATGTTCTAAAAGTTCCACTATAACTCGTTCCAGCCAAATAAATTGACATATATTCATTAATATATCTTACATATTTCTTTTTCTTTGGCGAGAATTGTTTATCACAATCTTGTGATGTTGATACAGCTTCTATATCTTTATAGAAATATTCATTTGTTCCTGATTCATATACTAAACCTGTTGCTATATCTACATTTTCCCAATAGATATATAATTGTGTATCACTAAAATAATATACTGTATTATGTACCAATGTATATTTTAATTTATCATCTGACCCAACCTTTACAAAATATTTTGGATCATCATCATTTTCTATTAATTGTTTCTTTGCATTTTTCTTATTAAATAATTTCCCGAAAAATCCTTTGCTATTTTGTTCAAATTGTATTCTATCAGATGCTGTTATAACTCTTGATGCCATACCTGATGTTGCTATTGGATCTATTAAAGATACTTGTTCTTTAACTAATCCTAATCTCTCTAATGCTCTTGTTTTTGCTTGCTCTGCTTCATAAGCCATTGCTTTATTAACATCTTCTTCATGTGTAAAATCACTAAAGAATTTGTTTTTAATCCATAAAGCTATTGCAGCTATAATTGCTACAAATCCTAAAAATTTGAAAAAACCAAGTGGTATTAATAAACAAATTAGACCAACAACAATAAGTATTACAGGTATTAATGATTTTTTACCTCCAAAATATGGTCTAATATTATTACGATTGAAATTTTCTCCCATTTCAAATATTTCCCCTTTCATTTATAAATAATATATTATATAAACTTTAATAACTATATTAATAATTTTTCGTCAAATCCATCTATTTTTAGCATTTCCGCTAAAATTTTTATATCTTCTTGTGTTACTGAATTTGATGCTTGTTGTAATTCTTCTTCATAACTTGGGCTTTGCTTTAATCTTTTTAATTCATAATAATCATATTTTAAATATGCTATAAAATAACTAAATATGCCTCTATCCTCTAGAATTCTAGCAGTATTGGCTAATTCTATTGCTTGGTCAACAACTTGTCTTGGTTGCAAAAAAGGTCTTTTCCCTTTTAATAAACTTACTGCTGCCCAAAAATATGCTTCTGGATTATCTATATTATCTTCTATTACCTTATCAAATTTTTCATATGCTTTATCATACATATTTAATTTTAATAAACACATACCCATTGATAAATTAATATCCGAATTTTCTGGATTTTCTTCTAATGTTTTTTGATATGAACTTTTATATTTCATAACATCTTTCATATCCATATTATATATGCTATTAAATGTTGTAATTACTACTGGTCTTTTACAATACTTACAATTTTTATCTGATGTATCAATTGGTGCTCCACATCCTGGACATGTAATATTTATAACTTCTATTCCCATCTTATTCATTCCTTTTTATTCTCCAAGAAATATTTTAACATAATTCGACAATAATTTCAATATTTTTTTACCATTTATTTCATTTTTTGTTTTAATAAACTTTTTAAATTAATTTTATATATATTACTAATATTATTTCTAAAATTAAAATTGCTGGTAATCCCACTGTAAACTTCAGTTTTTTAGTTTTATGTCTAAAAACATACATTCCTGATATAGTTCCAATTCCGCCACCTAATGCAGTCACTATAAACAATGTCTGTTCTGGAATTCTCCACTTACCCCATTTAGCTCTTCTCTTGTCTGACCACATCATATAAAAGCCTATTAAATTTATTACTACTAAATATATAATTATATTTTTAAGCGAAAAAATTTCACTAATTGAAATACTATTTTCTAACATATTTTCCTCCTTAATTTTTATGTAAAAAAGAGAACCGGCACCAAATTAACAAAATGGCCGAAAGCAGCCACCCAAGCGAAAAGGAAGCAAAAAGGCAAAAAGAGAACCGGCACCAAATTGCCCTAGCCGAATAGACTAAGTTGATTACTCTGGCTCATTCCGTCTAAACAACCAAATTGTTTCAACAAATCAGTAACAGAATCACCAATTTTTGCCCTAATTTTCAAATCATCTATTGACATGAAACTTTCTTCTTCACGTGCTCTCATAATACTTTCTGCAGCAACATTTCCAAGTCCTGCAATACTATTTAGTGGTGGGCGTAGAGCATTATCCTCAATTTGAAATTTTGTTGCATGAGATTTATATAAATCAATTGGTAAAAATCTAAATCCTCTTTCATACATCTCAAGTACAATTTCTAAATCATCATACATATCCTTATCTTTTGGTGTTGCTGAATTTCCCATCATTTCAATTTCTTTCATTTTGTTTTTTACTTTTTCTTTTCCATTAATCATAACTTCTGCATCAAAAGATTTAGCTCTAATAGAATAATATGCAGCATAATATGCAAGAGGAATATGAACTTTAAACCATGCAATTCTAAAGGCATTTGTTACATAAGCTGCAGCATGTGCTTTAGGGAACATGTATTTAATTTTTTCACATGATTTTACATACCAATCTGGAATATTATATTGTTTCATTATTTCTTTATATTCATTCCATTTTTCTGGATCCTTTAGTGCTTTTCCTTTACGTACTGTTTCCATTATTTTAAATGCTTTATCAGGTGGTAATCCTTTTTTCATTAAATATACCATAATATCATCACGGCAACATATTGCTTCTTTTAATGTTACTGTTCCTTGTTCAATTAATGTTTGTGCATTTCCAAGCCATACATCTGTACCATGTGATAAACCTGATAAACGTATAAGTTCATCAAATGTAGTTGGGTGTGTGTCTACAAGC
The DNA here is from genome assembly GCA_944390695.1 of uncultured Clostridia bacterium. Classification (GTDB taxonomy): domain Bacteria; phylum Bacillota; class Clostridia; order TANB77; family CAG-508; genus CAG-269. The sequence goes on along the minus strand of CALXQP010000006.1, from coordinate 976 downwards.
ATGCCTCTAGCGAATTTAGTTCCATATTCAGGTATACCATAAGTTCCTACTTCAGAATGAATCTGTTCAGGTGTTACTCCTAATGCTTCTGTAGAATTAAATATTGACATTGTAGGTTTGTCATCTAAAGGTATTTCTGTTGGTTTTATTCCTGTCAAATCTTGTAACATACGTATTACAGTAGGATCATCATGTCCTAGTATATCTAATTTTAATAGGTTTCCATCTATTGAGTGATAATCAAAATGAGTTGTTATTATATCTGAATTTGGATCATCTGCTGGATGTTGAACCGGAGTAAATTCATATATTTCTCTACCTTTTGGTACTACTATAATTCCTCCTGGATGTTGCCCTGTTGTTCTTTTTATTCCTGTACAACCTACTGCAATTCTGGCAATTTCAGCTTTATTTACAGGTATATTTCTTTCTTCAAAATATTTTTTTACATAGCCAAATGCTGTTTTATCAGCTACTGTACCTACTGTTCCAGCTTTAAATGTTGTTCCTTTTCCAAAAATTACTTCTGTATATTTATGTGCTTTTGCTTGATATTCTCCTGAAAAGTTTAGATCTATATCTGGTTCTTTATCTCCATTAAATCCTAAAAATGTTTCAAATGGTATATCCATCCCATCTTTTGCAAGTTTTGCACCACATTTTGGACAATTTTTATCTGGCAAATCAAATCCATTCCCTATTCCATAATCTGTAAAGTCTGAATATTTACAATTTGGACATCTATAATGTGGTTGTAATGAATTTACTTCTGTTATACCTGTCATAAATGCTACTAATGATGAACCAACAGATCCTCTTGAACCTACTATATATCCATCCTCATTTGATTTCCATACTAGTTTTTGAGCTATTATATACATTACTGAATATCCATTACTAATAATTGAATTTAATTCTTTATCTAATCTAGTTTTTACTATCTCTGGTAATGGGTCTCCATATAGTTCATATGCTT
>CALXQP010000005.1 GCA_944390695.1 uncultured Clostridia bacterium | reverse complement strand
AGGATTACATGGAGATGAAAAAATAGGTGGAAAAATAATCCTAAGAGCATTAGAAGAACCAGCAAGACAAATTGCTACAAATGCAGGATTAGAACCAGCTGTAATTATAGAAAAAGTAAAACAAAGTCCAGTAGGAGTTGGATTTGATGCTAGCAAAGAAGAGTATGTAGATATGAAAAAAGCAGGAATCGTAGATCCTACAAAAGTATCTAGAAGTGCACTTCAAAACGCAGTATCAATAGCATCAATGATTTTAACAACTGAAAGCTTAGTTACAGATAAAAAAGAACCAAAAGAATGCAACTGCGGTGGACATGATGATGCAGGAGCTATGGGTGGAATGTATTAGAAAAATATAAGATAGGCGAGTATTTGCCTATCTTTTAACTTGACATAATTCATATAAATGATATAATATAGATACATATCATTTGTTGAAAGGATGAGTAGTATGCTATCAGAAGTAATCCAAAAAGTTGACATGATGTGGAATTATCTGTGGGAGATAATCGTCAGAATTGTCATAGTGGTGCAGAATATCAATGAGATAATCTGCACGATTGGCGGAGTAGTGTTCATTATTAGCGCACCGATAGGATTTGGTATCGCTATGTATGAGACCTATCACCCAGAGGCCCAAAAAAAGATGCAAGATCTTTGCGAACGGCATAACAAAATCTTCATCACTGTTATTTTGTTATATGTGATTCTTGCAATCTGGGGGAGTTGTTATTGGATAGCTAATAAATAGCAGAAAAAGCAAATACGACTTTTCAATTGAAGGGTCGTATTTTGTTGTAAAATATGATATAATATATAACAAATTAATACTAGAATGGAGTTTAAGATGGAAAATAAAACAGTAGCATTTTGCACATTGGGCTGCAAAGTAAATCAATATGAAACAAACGGAATGATACAAGAATTTAAAGAAAGTGGATATGAAATAGTAGAATTTGATAAAAAAGCTGATGTATATGTTGTAAATACTTGTACAGTTACAAATATGGCAGATAGAAAATCACGTCAAATGTTAAGAAAAGTAAAAGAATTAAATCCAAAAGCAATACTTGCAGCAGTAGGTTGTTATGCTCAAGTTTCTAAAGAAGAATTAGAAGAAATTCCTGAAATTGATTTGATTTTGGGAACTAATAAGAAAAAGGACTTATTAGAATATGTTAATAAAATGTTAGAAGATAGAGAGAATTTAAATTTTAGCATTAAAATGGAAGAAGATATAACAGATGTTCTACATTGTGAAGAATATGTGGATTTTGGAGATGTAACTTTTACAGAAAAGACAAGAGCTGTTATAAAAGTTCAGGATGGATGCGATAGATTTTGCTCATACTGCATAATTCCTTATGCAAGGGGACATATAAGAAGTAGAAATCCAGAAAGTGTAGTAAGTGAAATTACAAAAATTGCTAAAAGTGGAATTAAAGAAGTTGTAATAACTGGAATACATTTAGCATCTTATGGTAGAGAGTTTAAAAACGAGTATAGATTAATAGATTTATTAGAAGATATAAATAAAATAAATGGAATAGAAAGAATACGCTTGCGGTTCACTTGAACCAACATTAATTACAGAAGAATTTGTTAATAGATTATCTAAATTAAAAAAAATATGTGATCATTTTCATCTATCACTTCAAAGTGGATGTGACGAAACCCTAAAGAGAATGAATAGAAGATATAGTACAGAAGAATTTTGGAAAGGAGTAGATTTGTTAAGAAAAATATATAATGATGTAGCTTTGACAACAGATATAATAGTGGGATTTCCGGGAGAGACAGATAAAGAATTTAATACAACATATGATTTCTTAAAGAAAATAAAATTCTATAAAATGCATATATTCAAATATTCACAAAGAAAAGGAACACGTGCAGCAGTAATGCCAAATCAAGTATATGGTAACATAAAAGAAGAAAGAAGCAGAAAACTAATAGAGTTATCAGATAAAAATGAAAAAGAGTACAATGAGAAATATATAGGAAAGGAAGTAGAAGTGCTTTTCGAAGAACCACATGTGGAAAATGGCATAATATATATGAAAGGGCATACTACAAATTATAGATTAGTAAAGGTAGAAACAAATGAAAATTTGGAAAATGAAATAAAAAAAGTCAAAGTAACAAAAATAGATAAATTGGAATTGTTAGCAGAATGAAATCTAAATAAACTGTGTGGGCTAATATTATAAAATTAAAGAGGGAGAACGTATATGTCTAAAACTATTTTAATACAGGGAGCTATGGATATAGAAGTAGAATATCTAATAAGCAAATTATCAAATGTTGAAGAACAAGAAATTTCAGGTTTTCAATTTTATGTTGGAATTATCAATAATTTAAAAATTATAGTATCAAAAACTAATATAGGAACAATAAATGCAACTATGGCCACATCAATAGGAGTAATTATATTTAAACCAGATATTGTTATTAATCAAGGAATTGCAGGCTCACATAGGCCAGATATACATATAGGAGATATAATAATTGGAGAAAAGTGTTGTAATATTAATTCATATTCTATGCCACAAAAGATAGAAGGTGAGGGGTCAAATCCATTTGAATGGGAACCTAATAAGAGAGCTAAGGATGTAAAGTATGCTGATAAAGATGTATTAAAAGATGTTAAGAAATATTTTGAAGAAAATAATGTAAGGCAGACTTATGTAGGGATAATTGGAAGTGGAGATGTTTTCAGTAGAGAAATAGACAGAATAAACTGGATAAATAAGAAATTTAATAATTTATGTGAAGATATGGAAAGTATTGGAACATATTCTGTTTGTAGTAGTTTTAATATTCCATGTATAGGAATTAGAATTATT
>CALXQP010000004.1 GCA_944390695.1 uncultured Clostridia bacterium | reverse complement strand
TAAAACTATAAAAGAAGCGGAAGTTGTGAATAATAGAAACAAAAAATATGAAGTAGCTTAAGATGTAAAGTTAAAATATATTTTTAACAGCCACATCACTAGCTACTTCATATTTGAATTTATCTAAAGCGTTCATAGCTTCTGGAACTAATTTTTTGTTACTGTTGTTTGAGTTTGCCATTGTTAATTCACCTCCTGTTATATATAACAATTTTTATTGTGTTTAGAAAAAACTATTGCTTTTTCTAAACTTATGATATACAATTTGAAAGAAAATAAACAGGAAATTTTTTGAAAAAATTTAATGAATAGGAGAAAAATATGTATAAATTAGTTGCAATAGATTTAGATGGCACAATGTTAAATCAATATGGTATAGTTACAGAAGAGACTAAAAAAGCAATAAAAAAAATGCAAGAAAATGGTATAGAAGTAATGATTGCATCAGGAAGACCGACAGATTCTGTAAAAACAATTGCCAAAAATATTGAAAGTAAAAAATATTTTATAGCTGGAAATGGAGCTATTATATATGATATAACAAATAATGAAATTATATACGCAAATACATTAAAAAAACAAAAAGTTTTAGATATAATTAAAATTTGTGAATCTAATAGTATTTATTATAATATATATACAGAAAAAGAAATAATTGCTAAAAATTTACAACATAATGTATTATATTATCACAAAGAAAATTTGAATAAAGAAGAAGAAGATAAAACACATATAAATATTGTACAAAATATTTATGAATATATAGAAAATAGAGATGAAAAAGTTATAAAAATAACAATATGTGATAATAATCAAGCAATTTTTAATTCTATAATGAAAAAATTGAAAGAAATTGATGAAATAGAAGTTTTGGATGTATCTCATATGTCTAGAAAAATGATAAGACAAGGAACTGAAGAAATTCCTATTGAATATTTTTATACTGAAATTTCTGCGAAAAATGTCGACAAATGGAATGCATTAGAATTTTTAATACAAAAAACAGGATTAAAACAAGAAGAAATAGTTGCAATTGGTGATAATTTGAATGACAAAAAAATGATAGAAATGGCAGGTTTAGGCATTGCAATGGCTCAAAGTGATCCTAAGGTAAAAGAAATAGCTGATTATATTACTACATCTAATAATGAAAATGGCGTGGCTAGGGCGTTAGAAGACTTATTAATAAAATAAAAAAAGAATATTACAGAAATATTACAATAATGTTAAGTTTGTATTACAATGAGAAAAATCTGTTGATTTTGCTCGTAAAAAGAGTTAAAATAATAATAGCATAAAATGCAATAAATTAAGGAGGAATCAAATATGGCTTCAAATCCAATGCAAAGAAAATCAAGAAATTCATTTTTATTAGGAATGATAATAACATTATTAATAACAGGAATAGTAATAGCATTTCTATTTCTACAATTAAAACAAAAGAGTGATGAATTAAAAGCAGAACTAGATGCAAAAGTATTAGTTTATGCTTTAAATCAAGATGTAAAGGCAAATCAGGTATTAACAGAAGATATGTTTTCAAGAAAATTAATACATAAAGATTCAATACCAAGTAATGCGACTTCTGTATCATCTGTAATAGATACATGGTTTTTACAAACAAAAGAAGGAGAAATGGTCCGCAGAGATAAATATGGTTTGTATTTAGATAGATCTGATGGGACAAGAGCAGCAGATACAATAATTGAAGTATGGCAAAATAATGAATCAGCATTTAATGATGTTAATGGGAAAACTGTAGAAATAGGAGAATATTTTACATATGTAAATGGTAAAACAGAAAGATTAGATTCAATTTCTAGAGCAATCCAAGATCAATATGGAGCATTTTTAATTGATACAAATAATGTAGATAAACAAGTAAGACTATATGAAGAAGATACTACAGGTGAATTCTATGTTTATAGAATAGATAATTCAACAATGAGTACAGGACAAACAAGAACAAGAGTAAAAGAATATATAGATATTAAAAATGTTGCTGTACTTTCAAAAGTAGCTATGAATGCAAATACTGTAATAACACCAAATCTTATAGTTCAATCAGATGAGCTTATGACAGATGATGTAAGACAACAAGAATATAATATGATTGATTTACCTGTAGATTTAATGACAAATGACTATATAGATATAAGATTACAAACTCCAGGTGGACAAGACTTTATTGTAGTATCAAAAGCAAGAGTTGATATTCCAGTAAATGCTGATGGAACATATGTAACTGATACAATAAGAGTAAATTTAAGAGAAGATGAAATATTAGCAATGTCAAGTGCTATAGTAGAAGCATATGGATTATTAGGATCTAAATTATATGCAAATAGATATGTAGAACCAGCAATGCAAGAACAAGGATTACCTACATATACTCCAAATGCAGCAACAACAGCATTAATAGAATCAAATCCAAATATAGTTGCAGTTGCATCTGCTGAATTAGCTTCAAGATATTCTGAATCAGCTAAAAATGCAAGAAATCAATATTTACAATCACTAATAGATGTATCAGAAGATTATAATGAAAATATACAAGAAAAATCATCAGAAGATATTGTACAACATGATGCAGCAAGAAAATTATATTTAGAATCTTTAAATTATTAGTATAAAGTAAGGGCATTTAAATGCCCTTACTATAAGATTAAATAAAATGTATTTTTAAATCATCTTGGAAAGGAAATATTGTATATGAAAAAGATAGGGTTTATAGGTGCATATGATAAAGCAGATATGATATTAAGTATAGCAAAAGTCCTTGTAATGGCAGGAAAGAAAGTCCTTGTAGTAGATGATACAATAACTCAAAAATGCAAATATCTTGTGCCAGTTATAAACCCAACTAAAGCTTATATAACAACTTATGAAGATATAGATGTAGCAGTTGGTTTTGAAAATATAGAACAAATTAAACAATATTCTGGGTTACAAGATAATGAAAAATTAGAATATGATTTTGTGATTATAGACACAGATACTTTTGAAGGAATTGCTAGTTTTAAATTACAAGGAGCAGATAAGATTTATTTTGTTACATCTTTTGATGTATATTCATTAAAAAAAGGTGTTGAAATACTAAGCCAAATAGGAGTTCCTACTCATATAACAAGAATTTTTTATACAAAAGATATGTTAAATGAAGAGGAAGAGTATTTTGATTATTTAACATTAGGAATGAAAACTATTTGGAATGAAGAAAAAATATATTTTTTACTAGAAAATGGTGATATGCCAGCAATAATGGAAAATCAAAGAATATCAAAAATAAAACTTAAAAACTTAAGTAATGAATATAAAGATAATATAATATTTTTAGCAAATGATATAGATAAAGAAATAGGCGAGAAAAAAATAAGAAATATAGTAAAAGATCTTTAAAGGAGTTAAGATATGTCAATTGTAACATTTTGGAATGATGATAGAGAACAATCTGGTAAGACTATGACAGCAGTTGCAGTTGCAACTAAGATGGCGATTGAACGTAATTTTAGAATCTTACTAATATCAACAAGTTATAATGATCCAACAATAAAAAATTGCTATTGGGGTGAAGATGCAAAAAAAACTTTAAAATTATTTGGAGGGAAAAATAACAATATAGGTGTTGAAAATGGAATAAGTGGATTAGAAAAATTAGTAGCAAGTAATAAACTGACTCCATCAACAATAACAGATTATACTAGAGTTATATTTAAAGAAAGATTAGAAGTTATAAATGGTTTTAGTAAATTAGAAGATAAAACACCTGAGGAAAATTTAGAAGAATATAAAAAAATAGAGGCTTGTTATTTAGAATTAATAAAAATGGCAAATCAATATTATGATATGGTAATTGTAGATTTGGACAAATTACTAAATTCAGAAATTCAAAATGAGATTAAAAATATTTCTAATTTGAATATATATGTTTTTTCTCAGAGATTAGAATGTTTAAATAGATTTAATAATTTGAAAAATGAAACAAAAGAAATTGCAGGTCCTAAAAATTTGCCAGTAGTAGGAAGATATCTTAATAATACGAAATATAACATAAAAAATATAACCAAATATTTAGCAGAAAAAAAAGAATTACATTATATACCATTTAATATGCAGTTTTATGAGGCAGCAGAAGAAAATGGAATAGTTGATATGTTTTTGAAGATGAGAAATATCAGAGATAAAACAGATGATAATTATATTTTTATGCAAAATGTATTAAAATTAACAAATGATATTATGAAAAAATTGCAAGAATTGCAAATGAAAATGAGGTGAGAAGATGTCAATAACAAATATATTATTAATAATTGTTGTTATTATATCTGCAATAGCTGGATTAGCATATTGGTTAAAGAAAAATAAAAATGCAGAAGTAGAAATTGAACAAGAAAAAGATGATAAAACTTATACTCTTGAAATGATGAGAGCTTTTATAAAAAAGAGATTAGATGAAATTACAAAAATCAATTTATATGATATAGGTCTTTCAGAAGAAGAGTTGAAAAGAAGAAAAAATAAAAAATATGCTTTAAAAAAGGCTTTAAAAGGATGTACATATGGAGATGTTAATGATAAAAGATATATAAAAGAATTAATCGCAGATTTATTAGCACAAGAATATGGTATTAATGAGACAAATATATCTACAGCAATACCATTTGATGTGCCATCTTTATTAACATCACAAGACAAGTTTGATATATTAATTTATGTTTATAAAAAAGAATTTGGATATGAAGCATTAACACAATTAATAAAAAGATATAATTTGGCAACTTTGAAATATATAGAAGGTGAAACAAAGCCAAGTTATGTAATAACAGATGAGGAAATTGATGAAATTTTCGAAAAAGAAAATATTGTACTTTCATTCCAAGATAAACTAGAAATTGTTGTACAAAGAATATATCAACATTATAAAGGCTATAGTTCAATAGATGAAATAAGAGATATGAACATTGATGGTGTATCTGGTGGTGTATCTGGTTTACCAGAGAGCTTTTTAAGCCAAGTAGCACAAACAGATGGAGATTATTTAGGACAAATTTCAGAACATAAAGTACCACGTGCATGTGATAGTATTTGGATATTTTTCCAAGGTAAATCAATACGTTTAGCATTTTTATCTTTTGGAACAGAATCTGAATTAAAAAGAGTATGCCAAAATATTTACAAATATAATAATCCTGGACAATTATCTGATACAAATGGTTATAAAATTAATGAAATGAAAGATGGTTCACGTGTTGTTGTTGTAAGACCAAGTATGTCTGAAACATGGGCATTTTTCGTAAGAAAGTTTGACGTAAAAAGAGCTACACTAGAACAAATTGTAACATATCCTGGATATGAAGAAACAATAAATTTATTAAAATATTTAGTAAAAGGTGCAAGAATTATATCACTAACTGGTGAGCAAGGTTGTGGTAAAACAACAATGCTTATGGCAATGATAGAAAATATATATGAAACAATGAACTTGCGTATCACAGAAACTGCATTTGAGTTGCATTTAAGAAAAATTTATCCAACAAGAAATATTTTGTCAATGCGTGAAACTGATACAATAGCTGGACAAGAGTGTTTGGACGTACAGAAAAAAACTGATGGTTCTGTAAACATCATAGGTGAGGTTGCAACAGACCCCGTAGCATCTTGGATGATTCAATCTGCACAGGTTGCATCTAAATTTACATTATTTACTCACCACGCAAAAACATTCCCAGACTTAGTTACAGCATTACGTAACTCAATGTTAAGAGCAGGTGTATTTAAAAATGAAAAAACTGCTGAAGAGCAAGTTGTTCAAGTATTGAATTTTGATATTCACTTAATAAAAGACTTTAGAGGAAGAAGATATATTGAGAGAATAACAGAATGTATTCCACTTGAAGATACTTCAACATATGATCATGACTATAAAAGTGAAAAAACTATGAATGGAAAAGTTGAAAAATTCTTCCAAAATGCAACAACATATTTTTCAAAATCAACAGAGCAAAAATTATATACATATAGAAATATATTGGAATATGTTGATGGAAGTTATGTAATTACAAATAAAATAACAGATAAAAACCTAGAAGAAATGAGAGCAAATATGGATGAATCTGATGTAGAGGCATTTGATGCTTTTGTTGAAAGAAACTGGGGAGATCAAATAAGAAGAGAAAAAAAGATGAAAGCAGAAAAAAAATAAAATATTAGGAGGTGTTTTTTGTAGAATGAGCACAGAAGTATTAAAGTACGTAATGATTGGGACAGTAGTAGTATTTGTAATTGTTATGCTTGTTTATTATGTATTAATGAAAAAGCTTGGCAAATCAGAATACAAAAAAATCAAGAAACTGCAAGAAGGTACAGAAGCAAATACATTCACAATGGATATATTTTACCAGAAATTATATATTAGACTTATAAGAACACCTTTTGTAAAAAGATATCTATTTAAACTAAGGAGAAGACTTGAAATTGTTAATATAGATGATGAGTATATTACAAGAAGAGAAGCTGCTAGAATTCTGCTAAAAGCTGCAATAATATTTTTACTAATTGCATTATTAACAATTTTAATAACAAAAAATAACTTTTTGTTAATGTCAATATTATTAATATTCGAATTATTCATTGCAGATACAATGGTAGAAGGAATGGTTGATAAAATTGATAATAATTTGTTAAGAGAACAAATAGATTTTTTTGCAGAAATTAGACATGCATATCATGAGTATAACATGGTAGAAGAGGCTATATATCAAGTTTCACTAGATGATGAAAAAGCGGTTTCTAAACAGGGTGAAAAGATTTATGAAATATTAAGTTCTGATGACCCTGAAATGGAACTAGAAAAATATTATGATGTGGCCCCAAACAGTTATTTAAAAGAGTTTGCAGGTATATCATATTTAACACAAGAATTTGGAGATAGAGAAGAAGATGGTTCTTCTTTATATCTAAAAAATATAAATAATATAACACAAGAAATGCAAATAGAGCTATTAAAAAGAGATAAATTAAATTATGTATTCCAGAGTTTAGCATTTATCTCAATAGCACCAGTATTATTACTTGAACCATTAAAAAGTTGGGCAATAGCAAACTTTACATTTACTAAAAGTTTTTACAATGGAAAAATAGGAATGGTTGTACAAGTACTAATAGTAATATTAACAGTAATATCATATATAATTACAAGAAGAATAAAAGATAATGGTGGTGTTCAAGTAGATTTAGCAAGGAATGAACATCCATGGCAAGAAAAAGTATATAAAAATCCAATTTTAAAACGTATAATAGACCCATTTATTCCAAAACCTGGAACTAAAGATTACAGAAAAATGCAAAAACTTATGAAAGATTCGGCATCAAAATCTAAAATGGAATGGGTATATGTTAATAGAATTTGTTTAGCAATAATTACATTGATACTTTCAATAATATTTTTTATAGCATTACATAAAATAGCTATAAATTATATATATACAGAACCGACTACAGAAACGGTTGTTTTAGGAAAGTTGTCAGAGAAAAATCAAAAATTAGCAGAAGAATTAACATTACAAGATAATTACTTTTTGGACAAATTAAAAGGAGATTTAGATATAACACAAGAAGAAATAGAAAAAGAATTACCAAAATCACCATATTATGAACCTGATGATGAAAATATACCAACAGATGCTGCCAGAATTCTAGAAAAATTAAAAGTAGTAAATTCTGAGGCAATGCAATGGTTTGAAATTTTGATGGCAATAGGTTTTGCTATAATAGCATATATGTCTCCTGTTTGGATGATGATATTCCAAAAGAAAATGAGACAAATGGAAATGGAAAATGAGGTAATGCAATTCCAAACAATTATAGTAATGTTAATGAAAATCGAAAGAGTAAATGTTGAAATGATATTAGAATGGCTAGAGCGTTATTCAAATATATTTAAAGAGCCAATATCAAGATGTGTAAATAATTACGAAGCAGGAGCTTGGGAAGCATTAGAAGAACTTAAAAATTCTGTAACACATCAAGATATGATAAGAATTGTTGAAAGTTTACAAGCAGCTGTAGAAAAAATACCAATTAGAGAAGCATTTGATGAATTAGATGCAGATAGAGATTATCACCAAGAAAAAAGAAAAGATGCAAATAATATATTAGTATCTAGAAAAGGGTTAATTGGTAAAGGTGTTGGATTTGCACCAATGATTTGTCTATTTGTTGGATATTTGGTTATTCCATTAGTAGTAATAGGATTAACAAGTATGTCAGATACATTTACACAACTTGGTGGCTAGATACGGAGGTTTGAATGGAAAACGTAACAAAAGCTTTACTAATTGCAGGTGCAATTTTAATTGCAGTTATGATTTTATCATTAGTTGCTATGGCATGGTCTAATATGTCTGAATATTATACTGAACAGCATGAATCTACATTAATAGAGCAAACATCAAAATTTAATGACAAATTTCAAAATTATAAAGGAAAAACTATTAGAGGCAATGAACTTATATCTATTATGAATAGAGTTGTTGATTATAATAATTCAGAAGCAGATATGGTTGGATATGATAGAATTATAATTGATATAGATTTAAAAGGATGTGCAGATCAATTAGCTTATAGTGGTAGATCTGAAATACCAGATTATATTACTAATAGCTCAAATGATAATTCTATAAGAAATATAACAGAAATTGCGCAAGATATATTAAATGATTTGAATTCATCTCCAGGAATATCACGGAGTAAGTGATACAGAATTGCAAAAATTAGTATCAGAAATAAGTAATATTGTTGGAGTAAGTAGTGATTCAGCAAAAGAAAAAAGAGCAGAGATTGTAAATAAAATATTAGGAACAAATTTTGGCAAAAATGATAGTTTTACTAGTATAGAAAATGCTGTTAAAAGATATTATCAATTGACATCACTAAAAAGATCTTTGTTTAAATGTACAGAAGTAACTTATGATTTAGATAGTGGAAGAGTAAATGGAATGTCATTTGAAGTTGAACTAGATGGTGGAAATATAAAACAAGATTAAGCAAGAGAAAGGAAACTCATATGGAAAATGCAACAAAAGCTATGATGATAGCTGCTGGAGTATTGATAGGAGTAATGATTTTATCACTAGGTGCAGTACTATATGCTGATCTAGATGCATATGTACAAAATACTCAGAATGAAATACAATTTAATGAAATAAATAGTTTTAATACACGTTATTTGAGTTATGTAAATTATTATGGAATAGAGAAAAAGTTTGATTTAACAATACAAGATGTGGTTACAGTTGCAAATATGGCATATGAAAACAATTATTCATATAATCCAAACTCAAATGTGTGGACAGATTCTGCTGATAATTTGTATGTGGCTGTATATTTAAATGGAAGGCGTATAGATCAAACTATACAAGATACTTCTGCAGATTTATTAAAAAACAATCTTAATATGAGATATGTTCTTAGAAATACAGATATAATATTTAACCAGAATTCTGGAAAAATTTGTAGAATAAACTTTTTTGATGAATAAAAAAGTTGCAAAAAATAAAAAAGAATGTTATAATGAGGTTATATAATGAAAAAAATATTTATATTTATTGCTATATTAATTATTATAGTTGCAATTGTAACAATAGCTTTAGCTTCTTATCAATCAAAACAGAATGCAATAAAAGCAGAAAACGCAGAATATGAAAAATACAAAGATCAAGAAGTAAATGGATTAGAAGTTGCAACATTAATTAATAAATCAGTTGATAAAAATACTAAAAATGAAATACCAAAAGATGAAAAAGGAATTTTTGTACAAAATGATACAAACTCTATTGAAATGGAAATCTATTTAGAAGAAGAAGATCAAAAATATGAACTAAAAATGGAAACAATTTTTGATGGAGGAACAGAAAATTTTGTACAATATTATGGAACAGAAAAATTCAAATGTTCAAAAATAGAATATCATGAAAAAACTGGCAAAATAAAATATATATTATTTGAACAAATTAAAACAAGTTAATAGTGTTCGGCAAATGATGTCGATATTTAAATAAACAAAAGTAAACAAAGGGGGGAATATACTATGGAGAACGCAACCAAAGCTTTATTAATTGCAGCTGCGGTATTAGTTGCAATATTAGTAATATCTTTAGGATTAGTAATATACCAACAAGCAGCAGAAACTGTTGAAAGCATTAATATGTCAGATCAACAAGTAACTGCAAATAATGAAAAATTTGTTAGATATAATGGAGCTAATAAAAAAGGAACTGAAGTTAATGCAATGTTAAAAACAGTTTTACAAGCTAATTTAGATGCAGCAGCATCAAACGAATTAGCTAAACAAGTAGAAGTTACAGGTGATGTTACATTAGCAACTAATGCTACATCATTACCAGCAGCTCAAGCAGATCCTTCTGCATTATATACAATAACAGTTGTATATGGTGGACAAGGTGGTCTAGTAAGTGAAATTCAAGTAGACGCTCAATAGTTTACATAGAATTTTATGAAAGATTTAAATTGATTTTGAAAGGAGATATACTTATGGAGAATGCAGCAGAAGCATTAAAAATAGTATTTGCAATGTTAATGTTTGTATTGGCACTTACCCTAAGTATATCTTCTTTTTCAAGTGCTAATGGAGCAGTAAAAGCAATTGTAGAAATGAAAGATAGAGAAACAGAATATACATATATTACACCATCACCAAATCTTACAAGAACAGTCTCTGGTTCTGCAATAATACCAACTTTATATAATGCATATAGAGAAAATATAGAAGTTTATTTTTATGATAGAAATGGTTTACCATTATATTTATATTATAAAACAGATAGTTTAACAGGTGAAAGAGTAAAAGATGATGCAGGAAATGAGATACAAATTAATTATATAAATTTAGCATTAGAAAGTTATGGTGCAACTGCAGCAAATACAGCACTAGAAAATGCTATAGAACATTTAGATATATTAATGAATCCTCAAACTAAAATAAATAGTGATCATAAATATTATAAACAATTTTTACATACAGAAGGTTTATATGATTTCCTTAAAGATAAAACTTTTGTAGAAGAACTTGGTGAATATTATGAGGGTGAAGAAGCTAGTGAGGTAAGAAAGAGAATTATAAAATATACTTTACAATAACAAATGATATACTTTTAGAAAGGAAAGAGATAGAACATGGAAGATACAACAGTAACAGTTATAGGAATAATGTTAGCATCTTTAATAATGTTTGTAGTACCATTAATGCTTATTGCTGATAGATCAGATGATATTTCACAATTAATTTCACAAACTGTAACTGCAGAATTTGTAGATGAAGTTGTAAAAACCGGAAGAATAACAGCTGAAGAATACCAAAAATTTATATCTGGCTTACAGTCTTCTGGAAATAATTATGATGTTGATATTGAATTAAAAATATTAGATGAAAATATTTCAAAAGTAGTTACAGATAATGATTATTCAAAAATAGGAAATAATGCTTATTACTCTATATTTACAAGTCAAATTGAAGAAAAAATAGGAATTTCTGGAAGGGATTTACAAAATAGTGATGGTAAGCTAGTTTTGAAACAAGGAGATGAAATTGCTGTAACTGTTAAAAATAGTAGTGCAACATTATCTCAGGCTTTAAAAAGTTTTTACTATAATTCGACAGGTTCTGATTTACATATAATTGTTGCAACAGCTGCTGGAACTATAGCAATAAATGGAAGTGGAGTAAGATGAAAAAGTGGTTATAATATATATAATCATTTTTTTTGCATTTGAAATAATTTAGATTTTTGAAAAATTTTGTCTTGAATAAAAAGATATATTGGAACCAATAATAAAATATGGAGGAGTGAAAATTATGAAGACACTCAAGAAAATTATTTTATTATTTGTTTTAATTTTTTTATATGTATTTATATTAAATAGAAATTATATACCAGAAACAATTGCTGTAAAGGGTGAAGATATTAAAATATCAGATATACAAGTAATACCTGTAGGAGAAATTGTTGGAATAAAATTATATACAAGTGGAGTATTAGTTGTAGGAACCTCAAATATTGATGGATTTGATGGCAAAACATATAAACCATATGAAATGACAGAAATTAGAGAAGGAGATTCTATAACTGCTATTAATAATAATATTGTTAATAATACAAAAGAATTAATTCAGGAAATAAATAACTGTAATGGTAATTCTGTAGAAATAACTTATATGAGAAAAGGCGAAGAAAAAAAGTGCGAAATAACACCTGTTAAAGATAAATTAAATAAATATAAAATTGGATTATGGGTTAGAGATAGTGCTGCAGGTGTTGGGACTGTAACTTTTTATAATGATAAAACCAAAAGTTTTGCAGCATTAGGTCATGCGATAACAGATATAGATACAGGTGATATTATACAAACTTCAACTGGAGAAATTGATAATGTAAATATTGTTTCAATAATTAAAGGATATAAAGATGAACCTGGAAAAATACAAGGTGCAATTAAATCTGGTTCTACAATAGGCAGTATTTATAAAAATACTCAATATGGAATTTATGGTGTAATTAAAAATATAAATAAATTGAATTTAGACTATAGCAAAAAAATGTATGTTGCTCCAAGACAAGAAATTACTTTAGGACCTGCGAAAATTTTGTCTAATATTGAAGGAGAGTTTAAAGAATATGATGTTGAAGTTAAAAGAGCTTATCTAAATAATAATTATGATAATAAAAGTATGCTTATTGAAGTAAATGATAAGGAATTATTAGATAAGACTGGTGGAATTATTCAAGGTATGAGTGGTTCTCCTATTATTCAAAATGGAAAATTTATTGGAGCTATAACTCATGTTTTTGTAAATGATCCTACTATAGGATATGCGGTTTTTGCAGACAGAATGATACAAGAACTAGGAGATTAAATTTTATCTTTGACAGAAAATGATTACTATATAGGCTATCCCTTAATCCATATATATTTTTCACAAATTTTTCGGCTACCCGACGTGACGTTAACAAATCCTAAAGCAAAAGGCACAACTATACCCGAAGACAGGACCCTTTATGCCTTTTGCTTAAGAATTTGTAACACTACTCTGGTCACACTCGAAATTTGCTCAAAATATATATGGATTAAGGGATATCTATATATAGTAATTTTTTTTTGTAAATAGTAAAATGTATTAGATTATTTTTTCATTATGATATATAGGTAATAATTTTTTTGATTAATATATTTTGATTATACGGAATTATTTTGTATAATTTTCTTTTGAATAAAAACGCAAGAAGTTACAATACTAATAGCAGAAAACATTAATATTATGAAGTTTATTAAATTCATCCTATTTATTTTAGCTACATATTCATCTGTTTTATGGCTTATATCTTCAGGAGTCATGGTATGTAGGTTTTCTCTTTTTAGCAATTTTCCTATTTTGTTTATATTGCCACCAATATCTCTATTATCTTCTATATAAGTAATACAAATATAAAATGAAAATACTGCTAAAAAAATTAATTGGAGAATTATTATTGATTTCATTAGTTTTTTTATATCTTCTTTTTTTATTGTATATTTGTCAAAAATTAATGTTGAACTTATAAAGACAACTACCAAATCACATAATATGAATAGTATAGAAGTAATTAAAATTAAATTTGCTGTATTACTTACATTATAAAAATATTCTTCTGCAGATGATAGTATTTTTTCACAATGATTAAATAGTTTTATAAATTGATCATTTATAATATAAAATGATATGTTATAAATAATAAATGGTATTAATGCTATAAAAGTATATGTTTTTGTAAATTCCCATTTTATTTTTTCAATAGTAATAACTATTTTTCCTTTTTTGCTCATTTGGAAAAGTTCAGAATTTGATATTGATTCATCTTTCATAAATAATACTCCTTTATACTTATTGCTACAATTATATATCATAATAAAAAAAGAGTCTAGTATATTTTGCTATTTAATAGTGTAAAACTTATTTGCGAGAAAAAATTACTATATAGGCTATCACTTAATCCATATATATTTTGAGCAAATTTTGAGTGTGACCAGAGTAGTGTTACAAATTCTTAAGCAAAAGGCATAAAGGGTCCTGTCTTCGGGTATGGTTGTGCCTTTTGCATTAGAATTTGTTAACGTTACGTCGGGTAGCCGAGAAATTTGCTTAAAATATATATGGATTAATGGATAGCCTAAATGGTAGTTTTTTTGTTTAGTATGAAGATTTTGATATGGGATTTTAAGAAAAATTTTCCTTTGACTTATTGTTTTAAAAGGGGTATGATAAAAATAAGGAAAATTTTTGTATATTATTGACAAAAAAATGATGATTTTATATAATGAAATCATGAAAATATGGAGGATAAATTTATGAAGAGAACTAAAGCCAAAAAAATAGCAATCATGCTAGTTGCAGCCATTATTATAATGGGAATTTCAGCAATTATATATGCTGCAGGTGGAATAATAACAAACCCTACAAATATAAGTTTTGAAGATCAAAATTTATATTATTTAATGAAAAGGCAACTTAATAGTAAAAAGATTGTATATAATGAAAATGATGTAACAAAAACAATAGAAATATCAAAAGATGATGTCATAAAAATAGAAGAATTGAATTTACAAGGAACAGAAGATACCAAAATAGCAAATCTTAGTGGTCTAGAAAATTTTACAGGTTTAAAAAGTTTAGACTTAACAGGTAATGCTATAAAAGAAATGGCTTCAATCAATAGTTTAGGATTAGAAAAGTTAAATTTAACAGGAAATCTTATAAATCAACAAATTTTAACCTCTATTACATCTATGGTCAGTCTAAATGAATTAAATTTGACAAATACACAGATGAATGGAGATCAGCTTGACAATTTTTCAAATTTAAAAAATTTAAAAACTTTAATACTTGCAAATAATAATATTAGTAAATTAGATGAAATAACACCATTAACCAATTTAACAAAATTAGACGTTTCAGGTAATAAGAGTTTTACGAATTTCTCACAAATAGCTACACTTACGAACTTAACAGAATTAAATGTTTCTGGAACAGGAATAATGGAGTTTTCAAATATAAGTTCTCTTACTGAATTAGAAAAATTATATGCATCAGATAATTCTAATATGATAAATGATGATTCAATAGATTTGTTATTTGAAGTATATGAAAGTGAAGAAACTAAAGAAGATAAACCATATTTGGAAAAGTTGAAAGTACTAAATTTAAATAGTTTGGGAATCAGTAATAATAAACCAAATATTAGAATATCAGATTTTACTATATTAACTTCATTAGAAGAATTACATTTAGCATCAAATGAAATTAGCAACTTGTCAGATTTAGCAGAAATGTATAATCTAAAATATATAGATTTAGCAGATAACGAAATAGATAGTGATGAATTAGATAATTTTATACAAATAGTTGATGGTGAAGTTTTAACTGAAAATACATTATTAGCCAATAAAATAGATTTAAGTGGAAATGATATTATAGATATAAGTGTATTTGCAGATTATCCAGCAGATATTACATGGCTGGATTTATCAGAAAATCATATATATGATATAAAACCATTAAGTAAACATAGTTTTTCAGAAGAACTATATTTGCAAAGACAAAATATAACTTTTGGATTATTCAAAAAAATAGCTCCAATTGATCATTACATAATTTTGCCAGAAATACTTAAACAAAGTCAAATTGAAGGTAGTTTAGTTTATGCAGATAATGCAAAACTTGAATATACAGGTGTTACATTAAATCCAGAATATACAGAACCTAATCAATATAATGTAATAATTCCTAATACAGCAACAAAAGATGATGTATTAACAATAAAATTAACAGGTGGTAGAGCAGATGGAACAATCTTGAATTTTAGTATAGGGTCAAAGACAGGTGCACATGTTGATTGTTTAATAGAATCATTAAGATTTGAAGATGAAATATTAATCTCAAAAGTAGAAGGATTATTATTAGCAAATGAACCGAAGTATTTTGTGAAAATACCGTTTATAATTAATATTGATCAAAATGCAGTAAAAAAAGTAGAGGTATTAGATTTACAACATACAGGTTCTGATGTAAATACAAAAATAAAAAATCTAACAGGATTAGAAAATTTTTACGAAATACTTACATTATTTTTACAAGATAATGATGTAAGAACAATTGATCAATTACAATACGCTACAGATATGCAAACATTATTACTTGCCAATAATCCAAATTTGGGTGATAATAATTCAAGTATTATCGAAATGCCAGATTTAATAAATTTAGATTTATCTAATACAGGTATGACGAATATAGACAATTTGAATAAAGCAATAGATGCAAATAGGAGAATAAAAATGGCTATATTAAATTTATCTGCAAATGGATTAGATAATATAGATGGTATAGAAAAAATAACAACATTAGAGCAATTACATATATCAAATGATAATTTAGATGATCAAGATATATCTAAATTAGGAGCATTAGCTAATTTAACAACTTTAAATATAAATGAAAATAAAATTGAAAACATAGATGTAATATCAAATTTATCAAATTTAAAATATTTATATTTTAATAAAAATAAAGTGGAAAGTTTAGAGCCAATAAGAGGAAAGACATTTTATGAATTAGAATTTTCAGGCAATATGATTAAAGATATATCACCAATATCAAGTCATAATACGATAAATAGATTAAATATGAGTAATAACAAAATAGAAGATGTTACTGTTCTTAGAAATATTTCAATAACAGATCAACAAATATTATCAGTTACAGGGCAAAAAATAGTAAGAGCATTAGATAATACACAAACAGGAGTTGTTACAATTGAATTACCACAAATATTTAAAGCTGCTAAAACACCTGGAGACAAGTTATATACAAGTGATGATTTGATATTAACAAAATGTGAGCTAGATTCTACAGGAAACAATATAATTGTAAATGTGGATGAATTAGGTGGTGATGTAGCACAAGTTGAAATATATGGTGGTAAAGCAAATGGAACAATATTAACTATATCAGCTCCAATAAAAGCGAAAATTGAATATAATCCATCAAATGAAGTTAAAACAAATCAAGATATAACAGCAACAATTTCTTTTGATAGAAGTGATGTAACAATAACAAATAATGGCGGAAAAAATACTTACATATTTAAACAAAATGGAGATTTTACATTTGAATATATAGATAAATATGGGTTTGAAGGAAGCCTAACAGCAGTTGTAAATAATATAGATAAACAAGCACCAGAAGTAGAAGTGGATAAAGAAATGTTAGATAATAAAATGGTTGTAACTATTACAGCAAATGAACCAATTTCAGCTCCTGCAGGATGGAGTTTATCAAGTGACAAAATGAGTATTATTAAAACATATGAAAGTGATATAACTGAAGAAATACAAATAAGTGATGAAGCAGGAAATACAACAAAAGTGACTGTTGAAGTTAAAATTGTGGTTTTATCAGATAAGCTTACTTCAAAAGATAATAAATTTACTATAACTGAAGATAAGCAATTAGTTAGAGATATTAAGCCTAAAATGACAGCTTCACAATTAAAACAAGGATTACAAGCAGAAATGGCATATACAATTTTAGACAAAAATGGAGCTCCAGTTTTAGATACAGCTAAAGTGGGTACAGGATATCAAATTAAAATGGAAAATGGAAAACTATATACACTAATTGTTTGGGGAGATCTAGATGGAAATGGTGAAATATCTGTAAGTGAATTAGCAAGAATTTCAAGAATTGCAAATAATTCATTAGAACCTCAAGGATTAGATGAATTGGCTATAGATACAAGTAAAGATGGAAAAATTGGAGTAAATGATTTAGCTATAATTTCAAGATTAAAAAATGAAAGCTAAAAAATCACTATAAATGATTCTTATGGTAAATGAGAAGATATTGAAAAGTAATTTATAAAAAAGTAAAATATAAAACAAGAGAATAGTGTAAAACAATTTATGAAAAAATAGAATGAAAAACAAGAGAAAGAGGGAAATTAAATGAAAAAATTATTATTAAGTATTATGGTTATTTTATTAAGTATTATGTGTATAACAAATTATTCATTTGCAGCAGGTGTACAACTTGAAGCAACAATAGATATTACACCAGATAAGGTTGAAACTTCAGAAGGAGATGTAATTAAATTTACAATTACAACAAAAGATATTAAAAATGCAGAAACAGGCAAAATCTATGCAATAGAAGGTGTTATAGAATATGATTCTAACTTTTTTGAGGTTGACACAACAACATCAACATTAGAAGTTGGTGAAACAGGAAAATTTAATTCAATGACACCAGTTTCAGAAGGTGGAACAAATGGAATAATTGCTTTAAAAATCAAAGATAGTGCTACAGGAAGTAGTGTAGTTAAATTTACAGGATTAGCAGCAAGTGATGGAAGAATGGAAGATTCTGAAACTCTAGGAGTTGCAAAAACACCAGATACAGAAATTACAGTAACAATAAAAGAAGATCAAACAGAAAATCCAGGAGATGGAGATGACACACAAGATCCATCAGAAAACCCAGGAGATGGAGATGACACACAAGATCCATCAGAAAACCCAGGAGATGGAGATGATACACAAAACCCATCAGAGAACCCAGGGGATGGAGATGATACACAAGACCCATCAGAAAACCCAGGAGATGGAGATGACACACAAGATCCATCAGAAAACCCAGGAGATGGAGATGATACTCAAAATCCAACAGAAGAACCAGATGATACAGTTTCTGATAAAAATTTACCAGCTGCAGGTATTAATACAGTATTAGCTGTTTCAATAGTTTTAATTGCTGTTTTTGGATTTGTAGTATATAAAAAATCTAAAAAATATCAAGATATAAAATAATGAATAAAAAAGTTCTCATATTTATTTATGAGAACTTTTTTAGCAATTATTAGTTAAGAATTACTCCAGAATCTGAAAAATTTTGCTCTTGAATTTCAGGAATTTCAATTCCTTGATAATTTATAAACCTATTTACATTTTTTTGTGTTATTCCAGTATGTGTTGCAATTGAATCAACAGAAGAGATTCCATTTTCACTTATATAATTTTTAAATGTAGACAATTCAATATTATCTCGATTTGCACATTTTGTACAAACATCTCCTTCGTTTGTATGAAAAGAGCCACAACGGGTACATCTATTTAATTCCACAAAAATCACATTCCTTTCTCTTTATATATTTACTTGCATTTTATCACATAATGTAGAAAATAGAAAGTGATTTTTTAAAATTTTGAGCAAAAAATATTAAAATTCAGGAACAAAATTTAAGTTCCAATATTTTTTCGAATTTCCATTCCTGAGTTTTAAACCCAGATCATTTTTAGCTTAGCATAAACAAATTATAAAAATTAGGGAATATCTAAAGATTTTTTAGAAATAGGATAAATTTTATTGACTTTTTCATATAATCTGTGTATAATAAATATAGGAAATGACAAATCCACAAACGTGGGTTTTGCCGATATAGATAAAAACTCACACCTAAATCGTCAAATTTACAGATGTGAGCTTTTTTATTTATGTAGTTGCTTATCAACCCAGTTCTTATACAGAACTGCTGCTAAGGCAACGTTTAATGTTAAAGATAACATAAAGGATATTATAAAAAATAGTATCACTTTAACCATAAACATCAC
>CALXQP010000003.1 GCA_944390695.1 uncultured Clostridia bacterium | reverse complement strand
TTTAAGACCAGATTATTGTCATTATGGAAATTTATTTTATGATAAAAATATAGGTTTTTCTTTTATTGATGTATATCCAGTTCGAGATATAACACATTACTCTCTTCCTGTTAATCAAATATTTAATATTATAGTAAATCCGAAATTCACGATGAGAACAAAATCTGGAAGTTTAAGTGTATTACCACAAGAACTAAAAGAAGATTATAATATATATATGTCTGATATTTGTAAAAAAATATTAACAGGTTTATATCAATACGGCTATCCACAAGAAGAAATTAAGAAATTTATTGATTCAAAGTGTTATTCTTTTACTGAAACTGATTGCCTAAATCAAGAAGAATTGCAACATAAGATAGAAGAAATGAATAAAGTAAAAGATTTTTGCTTATATGAAGAATTATAACCTAAAATATATTTTATTTAATTGTAATACTATACAGTAGTTTTAATTAATTTGTAAAAAGTATTGCAAAATATAAAAAATATATTATAATGTAAGTATAGTTATATTTTTAAATTTTAAAAGAATTAAAAAATAAATAAGGAGGGCATATGGAAAAAAGAGAAGTAAAACCTTTTACAATGTGGAGACATTTTAAGGGAGGAAGAGCATTTGTAATTGCAGTAGCAGAACATAGTGAGACTGGAGAAAAACTAGTTGTTTATTGTTGTATGGATAATAATAGTAAAACAAATCATAAAGATGGTATTTATGCAAGACCACTAGAAATGTTTTTGTCAGAAGTAGACCATGAAAAATATCCAGAGATTACTCAAAAATATCGCTTTGAAGAAATAATGAATTAATGTGAATTAAAATTATCTAAGTGAAATATTCAGGAAAATATTAGCAAAATAATATATATAAAATCAGGCGTGTGT
This sequence comes from uncultured Clostridia bacterium, assembly GCA_944390695.1. Lineage (GTDB taxonomy): Bacteria > Bacillota > Clostridia > TANB77 > CAG-508 > CAG-269. Next base: position 11,018 of record CALXQP010000003.1, on the reverse strand, counting down.
TGCCTGATTTTAATCAAATTGTGTTTGCCAGTTTTTATCATTAAATGCATTAAAACACATCTTAATTTGTTCCGAATTTGTTTTTTCTTCTGCCAAGTTATTTGGTAATTCATCTAATGAGAAATACTTGATTTCTGTTGTTTCTATATTTTTCATAAATTCGCCACTTATAATATCACATAATACGAATACTTTACATACTCCATAAGCATAAATAGGCGTATTATGCTTATTTCTATCTTGAATAGAAATGATCTTTGTAGCTTTTACATTAAGTCCGGTTTCTTCTTTTACCTCTTTTTCTGTATTTGATTTTACAGATTCTAGTACATCACACCATCCACCTGGTAAAGACCAAGTTCCATTATTTTCATGGACTAATAATATTTTATTATTTTTAAATATTGCTGCTCTTGTGTCTAATTTTGGTGTTTGATAACCTGTTTCGTTACAAAATAAATCTTGTACCTTATTTATACTGATATTTGTTTTTTCTGAAATCATTTCTGCAGATATCTCTCTTAATCTGTTATATCTTTCTATATCATAATTATTGTCTGTATAGGCAAGTCCTGCTTGTGCTAAACTTTGTATTTCTATAGCCCATTTTAACCATTTTTCCATTAAAATCATCTCCATAAATTAATATTTCTAATAAAGATTATATTATAAAAATAATAAAGTTTCAATATAATTCGTGGTTAAGTTTTGGCATTTTTTCGAAATTCTCTCCCAAATTTCCATACTATTGCACTCATTTATAACGCAATGTCTTGGTATGAACTAAAAACAAGTGGTTTATCTAAAATACAAGAGGATGAATGGTTTGACAAAGATTCCAATATATGTTAAAATAAAAACTAATTATTTAAAAATAGAATAAATTAGGAGAGAAAGGTTGAAAAATAATTACAATTTTGCCTGTGTGCAGTGGCGAATTTCATTTAAAACGCAATTGCATACAAAATATATGTGCGATGCCTTTTAAATAAAATTTCCTTGCTAAAATTAATTTTTTTCAACCAGATTTGTGCCTTGAGGAAGGAATGAGAATAATTATGATTAAAATAGAATTTGATAAAAAAAATAATAGATCTGTTGCATATGATAATAATACAGAAATTGGAGAATGTGTATTTCTAGAAATAGAAGAATATTGGAACATAATTCATACACAGGTTAGTAGCTCATACCAAGGGCAAGGAATTGCAAAAAAATTAGTAGAAAAAATAATTGAAAATGCGAAACAAAATAATAAGAAATTAATTGCAGAATGTTCATATGCAAAGAAATTAATAGAAAATATGTAATACATAAAGGAGAGATAATCATATTCGAAAAAATATTAGATTTAATATATCCACAGGTATGTAGTATATGTGGAAAACTGGATAGAAAATCATTATGTAACAAGTGTAGAATAAAATTAGAAAAAGAATTTTTATTTCAACAAGACAATTATAAAGATGATGAAAGTAAAAACTTTATAGATCATTATTATTTCTTTAAATATAAAGACTTAATTAGAAGTCAGATTTTGTCATTAAAATTTCAAGAAAAGCCATATGTTTACAAAACAATTGTAATTTTTTTGAAAAATTTGCAAAAAAGTTTTGAAATATTAGAAAAATATGATATAATAATTATAGTACCAGTAAGTAAAAGAAGAATGAAAGAAAGAGGATATAATCAAAGTGAATTATTGGGAAGAGAAATATCAAAAATTATAAATGCTCAAATATTAAAAAAGGTTTTATTTAAAACTCAAAATACTGTGCCACAAAGCACATTAAATAAAGCACAAAGAGAAGAAAATGCAAAAAATGTTTATAAATCAAAAAACATAGAATTTTTACAAAATAAAAAAATACTTATAATTGATGATATTTACACAACAGGTAGTACTGTAAATGAATGTGCTAAAACTTTAACTCAAAAAGGAATAAAAAAAGAAAATATAGGAGTATTAACAATAGCAAAAGATTAAGAAAATAAAAGAAGAAAGGGAGTGAGGTTATGCAAAGTTCAACAGGTACAATGGTAGCATTAGCTGCAACATTAATATTTATATTTATTGTGCCACTTATGACATTAACCACTAGAAATGATAATGTAACACAAGAAAATTTAAAACGTGAAGTTAATCAATTTGTTACAGAAATAAAAAATACAGGAAAACTAACAAGAGAAAATTTTCAGGAATTTCAAAATAAAATAGATGCAACAGGCAGTAATGAATATAATATTGAAATAGAAATTCAACATTTAGACGAAAATCCTGGAAAGAAAACAGTGCAAACTAATTATACAAAAATAGGAGAAAATGTATATTATTCAGAATATACTACACAAATATTACCTAAAATAGGTATAAAAGTAGATAATCAACCTGTAGAGAATGCAACAGAAATTCTATTAAAAGAGGGAGATATTGTATATGTAAGTGTAAAAAATGAAAATATGACAGCTGCACAAACATTAAAAAGTTCATTTGTAGGTTCTACAAATGCAGGAGAATATGCAATAGTTGCAAGTAGTTCAGGAATGGTTACAGTAAATGGGGTAGAAGAATAAATATGAAAATTTAAGAGATGTACAATTAAAGTACATCTTTTATGTTTTTGAAGATAATTTAATATTTTGAAAATCTTATCTCAGATTCCCCAAGTTATAATTCCCACTTCAAAATCCTTGCTGCTCATTACGTAAAAAAAGAAAATTAAATTTTTATTGACATTTAATATATAATGTGAAAAAATATAAAAAGATAGAAAGGATGGTTAAAAAATGGAAAGAGTAAGAGGATTTGAAATTGCAAAAGGATTTGAAGATAAAGGAATAAATTTGCCAGTAAGAAAAACAAAATATTCAGCAGGATATGATGTAGAAGCTGCAGAAGATACAGTAATACCAGCATTTAAACCAGGTATGAAGCCAACATTAATAAAAACAGGATTAAAAGCATATTGCCCAGAAGATGAATTTTTTATGTTAGTAAATAGAAGTTCTAATCCAGGAAAAAAAGGTTTAGTTATGGCAAATAGTATAGGTATAATAGATAGTGATTATTATGGAAATGAAAGTAATGATGGTCATTTTATGTATGCATATTATAATTTTTTCGACCATGATGTTCAAATAAAAAAAGGAGATGTTATTGGACAAGTAATATTTTCAAAATATTATAAAGTTGATGATGATAATGCAGAAGGTGTGAGAACAGGCGGTTTTGGGTCAACAAATAAGATTTAGATAAAAAGAAATTGAAATTTATAATCTAAAAAAATGGTAAAAGTTTTGACTTTTGCCATTTTTTGTAGTATAATAGAAATGGTTGGAAAAATAAATTACTTATGATTGAAAACCAAAATATAAAGACGGGAAAGGAGTTGGCTTACATGTATAATGTAGGAGACAAAGTAGTATATCCAATGCATGGTGCAGGGGTTATAGATTCAATAGAAGAAAAAGAAATATTAGGGGAAAAACAATCATATTATATATTAAAAATGCCAGGAGAAGTAAAAGTAATGGTACCAATTTTAAAAGCTGAACAACAAGGCATTAGAAATGTAATAGATAAAACAGAAGCAGAAAAAGTAATAAATGTACTTGAACAAGATGAAACAGAAATGGAAAAAAATTGGAATAAACGTTATAGAGAAAATATGGATAAAATGAAAAGCGGAAATATATATGAAATTGCAGATGTAGTAAGAAATTTAAGTTTTAAGCAAAAAGAAAAAGGATTATCAACAGGAGAAAAGAAAATGTTACATAATGCAAAACAAATATTAGTAAGTGAATTAGTTTTAGCAGAACATGCAACACAAGATGAAGTTGAAGAATTAGTAGATAATAAAATAAATACATCATTTGCAATGTTTAAGACAGATACAAATTTAGAAATATCTACAGAAAATATTGTAAATAAATTTATACCATTTGATGGAAACACATCATCAAACTCATAAAAAATCGAATAAAAAGGGAACCAAAAAAACTATGTAAAAAAGTGGTTCTTTTTTTTTATTAAAAATAAAAAATACTATTGTAAAAAAAAAACAATTATGATAATATGTTTTTGAATGAGGTGGTAAAATGATATATACAATTACATTTAATCCTGCATTAGACTATATCACACAAGTGGACAACTTTGAAGTAGGGAAAATAAATAGGACAAGGACAGAAAGAATATTGCCAGGAGGAAAAGGACTAAATGTATCCACTGTTTTATACAATTTAGGAATAGAAAATACAGCATTAGGATTTATCGCAGGCTTTACAGGAGATGAATTAGAAAAAAAAGTAAATTCATTAGGAATAAAGACAAATTTTATAAAAGTCAGAAATGGAATAACAAGAATAAATGTAAAAATCAGCTCAAATAAAGAAACTGCATTAAATGGAAATGGACCTCAAATAACAGAAGAAAATATTTCAGAATTGTTAGAACAAATAAATAAAATAACAAAAGAAGATATTGTAATATTAGCTGGAAATATTCCATCATGTATAAAAAATAATATATATGAAATAATATGTAAAAAATTACAACAAAATAATATTACATTTGTAGTAGATGCTACTAGGGAATTATTAATAAATATATTAAAATATAAACCATTTTTAATAAAGCCAAATAAAGAAGAATTAGAGGAAACATTTAATATAAGAATAAAGACAAAAGAAGATATAGTTATATATGCAAAAAAAATGCAAGAAATGGGAGCACAAAATGTGTTAATCTCATTAGGAGGAGAAGGAGCTATATTAGTAACAACAGATGATAAAATATATTTTTCAAAAGCACCTAGAGGTAAAGTTATAAATACTGTTGGTTCAGGAGACTCCATGGTAGCCGGATTTATAGCAGGCTATATAAAAAGTGGAGATTTTGAGAGAGCTTTTAAAATGGGGATTGCTGCTGGCAGTGCAAGTGCATTTTCAATAAATTTAGCAACTGCGCAAGAAGTAGAAAACCTATTAAAAGATATATAAAATACAAATGAAAGGATGAAGTCAAAATGAAAATCACAGAATTACTAAGTAAAAACGCTATAAGATTAAATGGCGTAGCTAGTAACAAAGAAGATGCCATTAATAAATTGATAGATTTAATGGCTAATAATGGTAATCTTAACAACAAAGAAGAATACAAAAGAGTTGTAATGCAAAGAGAACAAGAAGGATCTACTGGAATAGGAGAAGGGATTGCTATTCCACATGGAAAAACAGATGCTGTATCAAAACCGGGATTAGCAGCAATGGTAATACCAAATGGAGTTAATTTTGATTCTTTAGATGGACAACCTGCAAAATTGCTTTTTTTGATAGCAGCTCCAAACACAAAAGATAATGTACATCTAGATGTATTAAGTAGATTATCAACACTATTAATGGATCCGAAATTTAGAGAGGAACTATTAAATGCTGATACACCAGAAGAATTTCTATTATGTATAGATAGAGCAGAAAGAATGAAATTAAAAGAAGAAAAAACAGTATCTAGTAGATATGAAATATTGGCAATTACAGCATGTCCAACAGGAATCGCACACACATATATGGCAGCAGAGGCTCTTGAAAAAATGGGAGAACAATTAGGCCATAGAGTAAAAGTAGAAACACATGGATCATCAGGAGTAAAAAACAAATTTACAAAAGAAGAAATTAAAAATGCAAAAGCAGTAATAATAGCAGCAGATACAAAAATTGATTTATCAAGATTTGATGGAAAAAAATTAGTAAAAGCAAAAGTTGCTGATGGAATAAATAAATCAAGAGAATTAATTGAACATGTATTATCTCCAGAAGCTAAAGTATATCATTCATCAAACAAAAATAATCAAAATGATGATAGTGACGAAAAAGAAGGAATTGGAACTCAAATCTATAAACATTTAATGAATGGTGTAACACATATGTTGCCATTTGTTGTAGGTGGAGGAATTTTAATTGCATTAGCATTCTTATTTGATAATTATGAAATAAATCCATCAAATTTTGGTATGAACACACCACTTGCAGCATTCTTTAAAACAGTCGGAGGAGCAGCATTTGATGTAATGCTATATATATTAGCTGGATATATAGCAATGAGTATTGCAGATAGGCCAGGTTTAGCAGTAGGATTTGTAGGAGGAATTCTAGCTGTAAAAGGAACAACATTTGCATCATTAACAGATAGTACAGTAGTATTAGTAAGTTCAGGATTTTTAGGAGCATTAATTGCAGGTTTTGTTGGTGGATATATAGTATTAGGATTAAAGAAATTATGTAGTTATTTACCATCAAGTATTGAAGGAATAAAAACAATTCTTTTATATCCTGTATTTGGAATTTTATTAATGGGTGCATTTATGTTATTAATAAATCCATATGTAGCTGGAATAAATACAGCAATTAATGATTATTTAGAACAAATGAGTACAGCCAATAAAGTATTATTAGGAGCAATCTTAGGAGGAATGATGGCTGTAGACTTAGGCGGACCTGTAAATAAAGCAGCATACACATTTGGAACAGGAATGTTAGCATCAGGACAATATGAAATAATGGCAGCTGTTATGGCAGGAGGAATGGTTCCACCACTTGCAATAGCTTTATTAGCAACAATATTCCCAAGAAAAATACCTAAAAAAGACAAACAAGCAGCATTTGTAAATTATATAATGGGATTATCATTTATATCAGAAGGTGCAATTCCATTTGCATCTGCAGATCCATTAAGAACAATACCAGCATTTGTTGCAGGTTCAGCGGTTACAGGAGCTTTATCAATGTTATTTGGATGTACATTACAAGCACCTCATGGAGGAATATTTGTTATTGCAACAATAGGACAACCTTTATTATACTTATTAGCAATAGCTATAGGTTCAGTTGTTTCAATGGCTATTATGGCAGCTTTGAAAAACAATTTAGCAGAATATAATAAATAAAACAAGTCTGTACCGGTCATTAGCTAAATTTACGACCGGTACTATTTGATTAAAGAGGAAGAGTAGTTTTAAATAAATTATTCCGAGGCTTTCATGGATATATGTGCCTTTGAGTGAAATAAGAAAGGAATGGAATTTTACATGAAAAAAGAAAGTGTTATTTTAAAAAATGAAACAGGTTTACATGCAAGACCAGCAGGAGAACTTGCTAAACTTGCAGCAGGATTTAAATGTAATATAAATTTAATCGCTAATGAAAAAACAATTAATGCAAAATCTATTTTATCTATTATGGCAGCAGGAATTAAAACTAGTACTGAAATCACTATAGAATGTGATGGAGAAGATGAAGATATTGCATTAGAAAAAATAGTTGAAGCATTTAATAATAAACTTGGAGAATAAAAATAGGAGGAAACAGATGATAATAGGAAAAGGTGTATCTACAGGAATTGGATTTGGAAATACTGTTATATTAAAAAGTCAAGAAAGAAAAATTGAGAAAAAAACAGTTGAAAATCCAGAAAATGAAATGAAAAAATTTAAAGAGGCACTTGGACAAGTAACAAAAGAGACAGAAACTATAGTAGAATCTGCAAGTGGAACAGAAAAAGAGATAATGTCAGCTTATTTAATGATAATGAAAGATGAAACATTAATACAAGAAACAGAAAATGCAATAACAAATTTAAAATATAATGCAGAATATGCTGTAGAAATAGGATTTAATAGTGTTATACAAATTTTTGAAAATATGGATGATGAATATATGGCAGGAAGAGCAAGAGACATAGCAGATATAAAAAATAGGATACTTGCTAAATTATTTAATGAACAAATAATTAATATAAGTGAATTAAAACCAAATACAATTATAGTAGCTACAGAACTTACAACATCTGATACTGCTAAATTGGATTTTAAAAATGTGTCTGGAATAATTACAGAATTAGGTGGAACAAATTCACATACATCTATAATGGCAAGAACACATGCAATTCCTGCTATAACAAAAGTAGGAGAAGCAACTAGAATTTTTCATAATGGAGATTATGTTGCTATAAACGGAGATAGTGGAGAAATATATTTAAATCCAACACAAAAAGAGATAGAGGAATTAGAAAAAATAAAAAAAGAGCAAGAAAAAGAAAATGAAGAATTAGAAAAATATAGAGATTCTGTAACTAAAACTGCAGATGGCTATGTTGTTGAATTAGTTGCTAATATCGGAACACCTGCAGATGTAGAAATAATATTAAGAAATACTGCTGAAGGTGTTGGACTATTTAGAAGTGAATTTTTGTATATGGATAGTGAAAATATGCCAACTGAAGAACAACAATTTTTAGCATATAAAGAAGTTGCAGAAAAAATGGGAGATAGACCTGTTATAATAAGAACTCTAGATGTAGGTGGAGATAAAGACTTAAAATATTTACAATTGCCTAAAGAGGATAACCCATTTTTAGGATATAGAGCAATTCGTTTATGTTTGGATAATATTACATTATTTAAAACACAATTAAAAGCAATATTAAGAGCAAGTAAGTATGGCAATTTGTCAATAATGTTTCCGATGATATCATCTATAGAAGAATTAAGAAATGCTAAAAATATATTAAGAGAATGTAAGATTGAATTAGATGAACAAGACATACCATATAAGAAAAATATTAAAGTAGGTATAATGATTGAAATTCCATCAGCTGCACTAATTGCATCTGGATTAGCAAAAGAATGTGACTTTTTTAGTATAGGTACAAATGATTTAATACAATATACTGTTGCAGTAGAAAGAGGAAATGAAAAAATTTCTAATTTATATACTAAATTTCATCCAGGTGTTATAAAACTTATAAAACAAGCTATTGATGGAGCACATGATGCAGGAATATTTTGTGGAATGTGTGGAGAAGCGGCTGGAGATGAACTGTTTATACCACTACTAATAGGATTAGGGTTAGATGAATTTTCTATGAATTCAAATAATATATTAAAATCTAGAAAAAGAATAAGTGAATTAGAAAAATATGATTGTAAAGAGCTTGCAGAACAAGTTTTAAAATTAAATTCTGCAGAAGAAGTTGAAAGAAAATTAAGAGAATTTTCGAAAAGATAATTTCAGATTTTACAAAAATCATATTTCTTAAGAAATATTGTAAAGAATAAAAAAACCAAATTTGGAAATACTTAAAATATAGTAGCCAAAGGAGGTTTTTTATTTGATTAATAAGGTGGAAATTTGTGGAGTAAATACATCAAGACTACCTGTACTAACAAATAAAGAAAAAGATGAACTATTTATTAAGATAAAAGAAGGAGATGAAGATGCAAGAACAAAGTTTATAAATGGAAATTTAAGACTAGTATTAAGTGTAATACAAAGATTTTTCGGTAGAGGAGAAAATGCAGATGATTTATTCCAAATAGGATGTATAGGTCTAATAAAAGCAATAGATAATTTTGATTTATCACAAAATGTTCAATTTAGTACTTATGCAGTGCCAATGATAATAGGAGAAATAAGAAGATATTTGAGAGATAATAATGCTATAAGAGTAAGTAGATCTGTTAGAGATCTTGCATATAAAGCTATGCAAATAAAAGAAAAATATAATAAAGAAAAAGGCAAAGAGCCAACAATTGAAGAAATTGCAAAAGAATTAGGAGTGGAAAAAGAAGAAATTGCATTTAGTTTTGATGCTATACAATCTCCAGTTTCTCTACAAGAACCAGTATATAATGATGGTTCTGAAAATATTTTTATTATGGATCAGGTAAGAGATACTAAAAATAGTGATGAAAATTGGGCTGATAATATGACTATTTCTGAAGCTTTAAAAAAATTGAATGAAAAAGAAAAAAATATTATTATGAAAAGATATTTTGATGGAAGAACTCAAATGGAAGTAGCAGAAGAAATCGGAATTTCACAAGCACAAGTTTCTAGGTTAGAAAAAAATGCATTAGAAAATATCAAAAAATATTATAAATAGTAAATATTAGAATTGAAAAATTGATATATTACTTTACAGGAAGTTTTGTATTAATTTTTCATTTTTATTTGTTAATTTTGTATCAGTATAAAAATTACTACATATAATAAATAAACAGGAGGTATGTATGGGAGATAAAGGATTAGATTTTAAACATAAAGAAGTTATTAATATTTGTGATGCTAAAAGACTAGGTTTTGTGCAAGATGTATGTGCTGATTTAGAAACTGGTAGAATAACATCTATAATTGTACCAGGTGGAACAAATAAATTAATGAGTTTATTTTCAAATAGTAATGATATTGTGATACCTTGGGAAAAGATTAGATGTATTGGAGATGATTTGATACTTGTTGAGATATAATATACTGTTTTTCCAAAAATTACATACAAGAAATGCTTGACTTATGTACTGAAAAATGTTAACATAAATAAAGACGAAAATAAAATAAAAAAATATATAAAATATTTTGAAAAAAGTATTGACAAAATACGACAACTTGTGTTAAGATAAAAAACGTACCAAGCAACAGATAAAATATTTTAAATAATACACAAGAATTAGTATAAAATGTGAAAACAAAAAAATAAAAATGCAGCAAATTACTAGTTTTTTATTTTGCCCTAAAATGGCAATTAAAAATATTTAAAATATTTTTAAAAAAGGTATTGACAATATAAAAAAGGTATGCTAAAATAGGTTTCGTTCTACACAATATGTAGGACAGAAAAAAGTACATTGAAAAGTAAACAATAGATCCTTTAGAGAAAAACCAAACGGTAACTTTCTAGAAATAGAATGTACCAAAAAGTAAATCAAATAAAGATTATAAAAAGTTTATAAAAAGAGTTAGAAAAACTCATCGAGAGATTTACAAGAAATGAGTAGTGCAAGGAAGACAAAGAATTTTACAATGTCTGACAAAGTAATATGAAGTTTATTGTAAGTCGAATAACAAGAGAGTTTGATCCTGGCTCAGGATAAACGCTGGCGGCGCACATAAGACATGCAAGTCGAACGGACCAAAGCTTTAGTTTACTATTGCAGAGGTTAGTGGCGGACTGGTGAGTAACA
>CALXQP010000002.1 GCA_944390695.1 uncultured Clostridia bacterium | reverse complement strand
ACTCAATTTTCAAACCTCCTAACAAAAAAGAGACATCATAGTACACGAGTACAGCTGACATCTCTTAAAATCTCTTTATTGTAAAGTATTATAAAAATACAACATAAACATAATTGTAATATAATATAAAATTTTCAAAGTACTCGTAATTGTATAGTTCTTTACGCACAACTATACATAATCAATTGTCTATATTATATCACGTTTTAAAGAAATGTCAATTATTTACAGTTAGATATTTTTCAAATATTCTTCTAATTCTGATAATTTAACCTTTTTAGTTAAGTTTGAAATATATACATCATTTGAATAATTAAAAACTAAAAAAGTAATATTTTTAATAATAACTCTATGTGGCTCTATATATGTAAGATTAGTTTTTTCTAATTTCCTAATACTACCATTTATAAAAGTAGGAGTAACTTTTGAAAACTCACATATAAATTCAATTCGCTGTTTTAGACATTTCTCAAATTGTAGTTCTTGTTTAATTATCTTCATTTTTACACCATCCTTTCATTATGTTTTTAGGATGATTTTTTGCAAAAGAAAAAAATCAACCATTTTACTGATTGATTTTTGTATCAATATTGTTCAATTTGGTTCGAACAGAAACGTCATTGGTGCCCAAAGTGGGACTCGAACCCACATGGTTTCCCGCACGATTTTGAGTCGTGTGCGTCTGCCAGTTCCGCCATTCGGGCAATTAAAGTTTTAATACTTATATATATTAACACAAGTTTTTAATTTTGTCTAGTCAATATGTCAAAAAAATCAAATTGCCTTTGCAAGCGAATTGAAAAAATACCGAAACTTAAAGAATCGCACTATTGACTATTTAGCAAAATTAATGTATTATATATAATATTAATTAATAGAAAAGAGGAAAATAAATATATGTTATGTTCAGAATGTAATAAAAACAACGCGGAAATCTTCATAAATAAAATAGAAAATGGCAAATCATCGATGGAAGGATTATGCCGTGATTGTGCAAAAAAAAGAGGAATTGATGTTCCAAACAAAAAGAGCAATACACAATCTAATCCAAATATACCACCTTTAAATAATGCAGATTTATCTAATATGTCAAAACAATTAGAAACATTATTTAAAGATTTATCAACAAATATAAAAATGGAAGACTTTCAAGGAATTGAACCTGAAGATATAGATGACGAAGATTATGACGAAACTCAAGAAAATCCTTTAGGAATTCCTATTGGATCAATATTTGCTAGTATAGTTCCAAAAAGTCAAATGCAACAGGAAGAAGAAGACTTAGGTAGCAGAAAAAAAGTAAAAGTTGAAAAAAAGAAAAATAAAAAGAAAAAGAAATATCTTGATGTTTATGGAACAAATTTAACAGTAAAAGCAAAAAACAATGAATTAGATATGATTATTGGGCGTGATAAAGAAATTCAAAGGGTTATCCAAATTTTAAATAGACGTACCAAAAATAATCCATGTTTAATTGGTGAACCTGGTGTTGGTAAAACTGCTATAGCACAAGGTTTAGCAATTAAAATTGCAAATAACAATGTACCTGCTAAACTTTTAAATAAAGAAGTTTATTTATTAGATATGACTGCTGTAGTTGCTGGAACTCAATTTAGAGGTCAGTTTGAAGCTAGAATGAAAGGTATTATTGATGAATGTAGAGAATTTGGGAATATTATTCTTGTAATAGATGAAATTCACAATATAATTGGTGCTGGAGATGGCGAGCATTCTATGAATGCAGCAAATATTTTAAAACCTTCTTTATCAAATGGAGAAATTCAATTAATTGGTACAACAACTTTAAAAGAATACAGAAAATATATTGAAAAAGATTCTGCATTAGAAAGAAGATTTCAACAAGTATTAGTTGAAGAACCAAATATTGATGATTCTATAAAAATATTAGAAGGTATAAAAAAATATTATGAAGAATATCATAAAGTAAAAATTTCTAATGATGTAATAAAACATACTGTTGAAATGTCTGAAAAATATATACATGACAGATTTTTACCAGATAAGGCAATAGATATACTTGATGAAGCTTGTTCAAGAATAAATTTAGAAAATAAAGAATTATTTAGACTTGAATTATTAAAACAAGAACTTGCAAAAGTTCAAGCTCAAAAAGAAGATGCTGCAAATGCTGATTCTACTGAAGATTATCAAAAAGCTGCTGATTTAAAAACACAAGAATGTAGATTAATTGAAGAAATTGACAAATTAAATAGTACTATACAATTAAAAAATCTTACTACACAAGATATTGCTCAAGTTATTGAAAGTTGGACAAAAATACCAGTTAAAAAAATAACAGAAGCTGAAACTCAAAAATTATTAAATCTTGAAACAAATCTTCATAAAAGAATAATTGGTCAAGATAAAGCAGTTAGTAGTGTATCTCGAGCTATAAGAAGAAATCGTGCAGGTTTACAAAGTACAAAAAGACCACCATCATTTATATTTGTAGGTCCTACAGGTGTTGGTAAAACAGAACTTGCAAAAAGCTTAGCATATGAAATGTTTGGCTCAGAAGATTCAATTATTCGTATAGATATGTCTGAATATATGGAAAGTCATTCTACTTCAAAATTGATTGGAGCTCCTCCAGGATATGTAGGTTATGACGATGCTGGTCAGCTTACTGAAAAAGTAAAAAGAAAACCATATTCAATTATACTTTTAGATGAAATAGAAAAAGCTCATCCAGATGTATTTAATATATTATTACAAGTACTTGATGATGGAAAACTTACAGATTCTCAAGGAAATACAGTTAGTTTTCAAAATACAATAATTATAATGACATCTAATGCTGGTTCAAATTTAAATAATAATTCTATTGGTTTTGCAAAACAAACTATTGATAAAAATAAAATTGAAGAAAATCTAAAACAATATTTTAGACCTGAATTTTTAAATAGAATTGATGAAATAATTGTATTTGATTCTCTAACAAAACCAGAATTAATGCAAATTGTTGATTTAATGCTTAAAGATACAAAAAAATCTTTATCAGAAAAAAATATGACTTTAAATGTTTCAGATAATGCTAAAAACTTTATTTTAGAAATGGGCACTAACTTAAAATTTGGAGCTAGACCATTAAGAAGAGCTATTCAAAAATATGTTGAAGATGAAATTGCTGAAAAGATTTTAAGAGGTGAAATTATAGAAGGACAAAATATTTCTGTTGACTTGGAAAATGATCATTTAACATTTACTACTATTTCTTAATTTGTATTTACGGAGGATATAATGAAAAAAGAAAATATACCAAATATTCTAACTATTGTGCGTTTTATTTTAATACCATTTATCTTTATGTCTGTTCTTTCAAGACAACTCTTATTAGCTTTGATTATTTTTACAATCTCTGCTCTTACTGATGTTTTAGATGGATATATAGCTCGCAAATATAATTACATTACAGATATAGGTAAATTACTTGACCCATTAGCAGATAAATTAACACAAATATCACTTCTTTTATCATTATCTATTTTAGGAATATTACCTTGGTGGATTTTCCTAATTGTATTTATTAAAGAATTACTTATGGTAGTTTCTGCTTCTGTACTTTATTCTAAAAAAGATGTTGTAGTTTATAGTAAATGGTACGGAAAGCTTGCTACTACCCTATTTTACCTAGCAATAGTATCTTCTTTAATTATAAATCAATTTAATATTTCAATTTCATTTAAAATTGATTTATATTTATATTATTTGGCAATACTTGCTACTATATTTTCTTTAATAATGTATGGAATTAATTTTAAGATTTCAAAAATTATAAAAACTTTAAAAAAATAGAAAACAGAACCGTTCCTAATTTAGGTGCGGTTCCTTTTTGTACCTCTTCCCTCAGCTCACCCACATATTTGTATTTGAAATCCATGAGTTTGATTGGAATAAAAAATAGAAAATTTTATCTAAAAAATTGAGAAATATTTGGCAGTTTGCCATAATCCTTATATATTTTTCATAAATTACGAGTGTGACCAGAGTAGTGTTACAAATTCTTAAGCAAAAGGCATAAAGGGTCCTGTCTTCGGGTATAGTTGTGCCTTTTGCATTAGAATTTGTTAACGTCACGTCGGGTAGCCGAGAAATTTATGAAAAATATATAATGATTATGTCAAACGCCTAAAGAGACTTGCTTTTTTTAGATTACATTTTTTTACGTAATGATCATCAGTGATTTCAAATGCAAATATGTGTGCGAGCTGTAGGAAGAGGTACAAAAAGGAACCGCACCCAAATTAGAGACGGCCCTGTTTTCGTTTTACTCAAAATCTTCTATTATTTTATTTAATTCTTCTTTGCCATAAATCTCTAGCCCATCTTGCATATTAATTAAATCAGTTTCTGTCAAATATTCACTAGAAATATTAGTTTTTTCATATAAAGTTTCTGAACCATCTTGATTTACAAGATAAACTACTACTTTTCCATCTTCTACTCTCAATTTAAAATGCTCTCCACAAACACCATCAAATTCTTTATATAATGTAACTTTTCCTTTTTCAAAACCTATTACTTCCCAATCTTCATATTGTTCTTGAACTTCTTTTTCTGTCATATTTACAAGTTCTTGAGGAATTTCCACATATTCATTTAATGTATGTTCACAAGTTTTATAATATTTTTTTAATATTAGTAATGCATTTGCTGCTACTTTTTCTTCATTTGATGATACCTCTGTAATTTTTGATTCTTGCTCATATTCTTCTGTACATTCATCTTTTATTTCTTCTGCTATATAAGTATTTGTTTGTGGTTCTTCTTGTATATTATCATCTTCTTTAAATATAGCATAAGTTGATAATATTACTGATATAACCAAAATTATAAGTATTATTGATATTATTATTTTTTTATTCATGCCAACCACTACCTTTCAGTTATATTATTTACCAATAATACCAATTTTATACAATAAGAAAAATTAAATAAAAATTTTTAACTTGTTCTCGCCCAATTTGATTTTTCGAGTTTCTAGCTAAAATCTTAAAAGTCTAACAATTGTAACTTTTTTATGATTTTCAATTTAATTCAAATATGAATTAATATGTATTTTTCCTTTATTATTTACATATATACTAATTTCTCCAGATATATCTGTTCTATAAATTTTAGTTCCTAATTTTTCTAAATTTTCAATTGTAATATTATTAGGATGTCCAAATTTATTATTTTTTCCAACACCTATTAATGCAGCTTTAGGTTTTGCCGCTTCTAAAAACCTTTTAATAGAAGATGTTTTTGAGCCATGATGTGCAACTTTCAAAATTGTACATTTCAATTTTTGCAAATTAGTCTTATATTTTTCTAATATTTCTTTTTCTGCTATTTCTTCAATATCACCTGTAAATAATATTGAAAAATCTTTATAATACATTTTACACACAATTGCATTATTATTTAATATATTTTCATTAATCAAACTTTCCTGTTTTGGCCACAAAATGTCGAAATATATATCATTTTCTATTTTTATTTTATCACCTTGATTAATTATAGAAACATTTATTTTCTTTTGTTTTACTATTTGTTTGAATTTTTGGTAATTTTCAGAATCTTTGCCTTGTTTTGAAATTAGTATTTTCCCTACATTTAATTCTTCTATTACACTAAAAATTCCGCCCGAACATGATCTTGGTCAAAATGACTTATAAAAATATAATCTAATTTTTTTATTTTTCTATCAAGTAAATATGGAACAAGTGTATTTTTACCAACATCATAAGTTTCACTTCCTCCTCCATCAATTAAAATTTTTTTATTATTAGGAGTTATAATTAGTGTACAATCCCCTTGTCCAACATCTACAAAATAAATTTTTAAATTTTTCGGAATTTGATTAATAAAAATAATTAATAAAATAATAATTATTACACTTATTTTTATTTTAAATAAATATGGCTTTAATTTATATTTAATTAAAAATACCATATTTTTTATTCTTTGTTCAGTTTGATTACAATATTTTAGATGAAAAATTTTATATAAATATATAATAATAAAAATTACCATATAATATAAAATAACTTGATATAATTCAGGAGTTATAATTTTAAAATTTCCTATATTAATTTTAGAAATTAATAAAAGAATCTTAATTGGAATTTCTATTAAATCTGCTATTAATGTTCCTATTTGAACAGAAAATATTGATATTATTATTTGAGCAAATCCACCTATTACAATGATACCTATTACAGCACCTAACAATAAATTAGTTATTAAAAAACCAAATCCAATTGTATTAAAAAATATCATCATTATTGGTGCAATAATTATTTGAGCTGAAATTGATACAGATGCGAGTTTTATTATATTTTCACATTTTCTTTGAATCTTTAAAAATAGATATTTCCATTTTCTATTTCTAATTTTTATATTTTTAATTGATTTTTCAATAGTCTGATTAAAAAATATTATTCCTATTGTTCCACCATATGTAAGTAAAAAACTAATACTTATAATAGAATATGGATTGATTATTAATGTAATTAATCCAGAAATTGCAATATTATTTATTGTATTACTTTTTCTATATACTATAAATGACATGCAAGAAATGACTCCCATAATAGTTGCTCTCATTATAGAAACACCTGCTCCTGCTATAAACATATATATAATTAATACAATACTTGCAATTATTTTACTTTTTCTTTTTCCTAATAATTTTTGAGTACTATTTGTTACTAAAATTATTATATATGAAATATGCATTCCAGATACTGCTAATACATGTGAAATATTACTTTGTGAAAATTGTTCTTTTGTTTGTTCATCAATTTCATCTGTATAACCTAACATTATTCCTAAAATAATTCCTGATATTTCTTTATTATATGTTTTTTCAATATTTTCTTTAATTTTTAAAAATAAATTATTAGATATTTGTAAAATTGGATTTGCTTGATTTTTTTCTAATACTTCCAATTTTTCTATTTTTATTGTTCCATATATTTTTAGTGTTTTTAAATATTGTTTATAATCAAAACCTTTATAATTTGTAGCAATTTGTGGTTCAATAAATTCGCCTTTTAACTTAATTTTATCACCATAATTTAATTCAATTTCTTTATTTACATTTATATATAATTTTACTTTTGGATCTAAAATTTTAATTTTATATCTATTATAATAATCTTTTTCTTGTTTATTACTAATTATAATCCCTGTAGTTTCAATTGCTTGTGCATTTTTAAATAAATTATTATATTTATTTTCCTGAAATTTAATAATCAGATTTGAAATAAATGATGAAATAATAATTGTTAAAATTATATTTATTTTTAGAATTAATTTAATATATCTAAAATATCTTTTTATTGAAAAAATTTTAAATTTTTGTTTTTTATATCTAATATTGGTTAATATATAAATACCTATTATAATTGCATAGAAAAAGACTATACTTATTTTAAAGTATAGCCCCCATATTATACCTATAATATAACCAATTAATATAACTAAAATTGGTCTATTCAATTAAATTACTCTCCTTGCACCTACATATCTTTTATCATAATAACTTGATGATAATGATGTTATTTTTACCCCATCACTTGGATTTGAAGCATGTATAAAATTATTTCCTCCGATATATATACCTACATGACCTACAGCAGAACCTGTTCCACCTTTGAATAATACTAAATCTCCTTGTTGCAAATTATTTCTTTCTACTGGAACACCATTATTTATTTGATCTCTTGATGTTCTATTTAATGATATTCCAAAATTTTTATATACATATACTGTAAATCCTGAACAGTCAAATCCTGTAGCAGGTGATGTTCCACCAGATATATATTTACATCCTAAAAATTGTTTTGCATATTCTACTACTTCATTACCTGTTGAATTTGATGTTTCTGTATTATTTGCTTGTTGCACATCTTCTTGTTGGTTTTTAATTTCACTTTCTGCTTTTCTTAATGTACTCCCACTTCTTGATGTTGTTTCAGGCACTCTAGTTTCTGACACATATTTAGCAGATACATATCCAATTTGACCTTTTAAATTAATTTTATACCAATTACCTTCTTTACCTATTATATCTAATTCATCATTTCTTGATAAACTATCTAATTCTTCACTTTCTGTAGTTGGCTCTGCTCTTACAATTAATCCTTCAGCATCTACATATCCTACTTTTGGAATATTTGATTCTTCTTCATCATTATTTTCTGGCTCTTCTTGTTGCTGTTCTTCTGAATTTGAATCATTTTGTTCTACTTGTTCATCTGGCTCTTCAGTAGTTTCTTCTGTTTTTGGTGCTAAAGCTAATTTTACTTTATTTATTCTTGCCCAACCAGTTTCTACATCATTTTCAATTCTACACCAGTCATTTATTATTTCTAATACTTTTATATTTCCACTAATAGTAGCTTTATCGATAGAGTTTATTACTGGTATTACTTTTAATGTAATTTCTTGTTCTAATATGTATTCTTGTTTTTCTTCAATTACATTTTGATTTTCTTCTACATTTACTGCTTGTATTTTTGTACTTAATATTATCAAACTTATCATCATTAGTGCTAGTATTACTAAGCATTTTACTATTTTCATTTTTATGACCTCATTATATTTTATTATTTATACAGCTACAAGTATATAATTAAATCAAAAAAATGTCAATTATTTTCGACTTTAAGTTATAATATTTTTTCTCTAAATACTCTATCTTGCTCTTTTGATTCTTCAATAATTTTTTGAAGTTTATCTTCTTCTACATTCTTAAAATCATATTTTTCTAATATCATATTTTCATCTACTTCTTTAAGATCTATTATTGGTACATCTAATTCTAAATCTTCAATTACATTAGTAGTTTTTTGACTATATGTCATTACTAATAAATTTTGTCTAAATATTGCAGATAATATCATGGCATGGAATCTTGCACATATCATATATTCCATTTTACTATATATGTTCAAAAATTTGTCCACATCTCCATCATATTTTATTTCTATTAAATTTGGATTTCCTGGAAATTCTGCCACAATTTTATCAAGCAGAATTTCATCTCCTTCATCTTTGCAAAATGAATATAAATATACTTTGTTACCTTCATTCAAATATTTTTCTACATTTTTTATTAAAAATTTTTCATAATGATTACTTACCTCTTTTAATTCAGGTCTATCTTCTAAATTTATTACAGAAATTCCTATACTATTTGGTATTTTTTCATCAGCTTCCATATCATATCCAAATCCAAAATCTGGAGCATATCTCACATTCTCTATTTCTTTAAATAAATTATATGAATATTTGTCTCTAAAACAAATATCTGTACAAACTTCAAAATTTGCTTTTGATAGCTCAAAATATTCTTGTGTCTGATATGGCCCATAATTTGAACTCATATAACAAAATAATATATTTTTTTCTTTACATCTTTTTACAAAATCATAAAATTTTGGTGATAAATTATAAACTTTTCCCCCTTCTATAAATATAGAACCTCCTATATATACATATGCATCATATTCTTCTACTTCACCTTTATACAATTCTTCATCTGTATCATCTGCAATTATTATATGTAAATTATTATATTGTTCTAGTCCTTTTAGAAAATTATGATCTTTTATTTTCATATAAAAATCTAAGTAAGGATATTTATCTAATAACATTTTTATAAAAATGTCATCACCTAAATTCATCCTAGCATATGCCATAAGAAATACTTTTTTCATTAAACAACTCCTTTTTACATGTCATTCTTTATTTTTTGTTTCAATAAATTCCATATTTCATTTGTTTTTATATAATCTTGATAATGTTGTTTTACATCTTTATGATATTCTTCTAATTCTGTTAATAATGCAGAAAAACAGTCATCTTCAAAAATATCATTTAATTTTGGCACAATTATATTTAATTTTTCAATCATTTCCTCTATTTCTGCATCATATTTTTCTCTGTCTTTTATATATAACAATAGTGGCTTATATTTTATCCATCCAATTGCTGCTTTTAAAAATCTATTTTTTATATGATCTTCTTTAACATTTATTTTTCTTAAGCTTTTTGGATACACTCCGTCCATTATTTCTGTATATTTTAAGAAACCATCATGAAAATGGTATACAGGTATTCTTATTGTTTTTGAATTTCCTAATAATGTTGAGAAAAATGTATCTTCTCCTCTTGCAAGTGGTGGATTATAAAATGCTGGTATTTTGTCTCTATTATTTAAATTTAAGCATAATGTTGATCCAGCAACCCATTTTCCAATTCCATCTGACTCAATCTCATAAGTTTCATTTCCTTCAGCAATTTTTTTATTTGCATATGTTACTCCATTATGATTTTTCATTTTTTCTTTTATTGATTCCCATGAAATTATGTCATTACTTATTACTTCAATAAATTCTTTTAAATCTTCTTCTGTAAATTTTTCGTTAAAGTCTATGTATGGGATTGGCGATATATATCCACAATGATGTCCTAATGTAACATCTGCATTTTCTTTTTTCATAAATTCTATATGTTTTAAAATATTATCTTGTTTAATCCATACATTTTTTCCATTTTCTTTAAATGTTGCAACTGGATATTCATCATCATCCCAAAATAATAGATAATCCATTTGATGCTTTATTGCATAATACATAACTGTATTTCTTCCTTTAGCATGTCCATGGCCAAAGAAGAAATTCATATCATCTTGATTCATATCATATTTTGCCATTAATTTCTTTTCTTCTTCTTTTATGTCTTCAGGTGTAATATATATAACTTTTATGTTTTTATATACTTCTGAATTTATATTATAAAATTCTTCCCTTTTGCTATTTTGATATTCAGTGTCAAACAATATAAATATTGTTATATTTACCTTTTCTGGATATTTTCCTACTTGTTCTAACATATCCTTATAATAACTATTTATAATTCTGCATACATTCGATCTTCCTGTAACAAATCCTATTCCAAAATTCATTTCCTTTTCCATATTATACCCTTTCTATTATTTTCTAAACTCTCACCATTATAACATATTGTTGTCGTTTTGTAAAGCCTTATATATTTTTCTGTCGACATAATTTAAGGAAAGTTAATATATTTATATATTAACTTTCCTTAAAATGTAAACAATAGTAGTATTTATATGTTTTTTTCAATTAGTGGTAATATTTGTTTTTTTCTTGAAACAACACCTGGCATAATTGCAATATTATCTTTTATTTCATAAGTCTTAGAAATAGCATCACATCTATCACCTAAAACTATAGCTTCTGAATTACTATTTATAATATCTGTTATAACAAATACAAATAAACTTAATCCTTTTGCTAAAATTTCTTTATTAATTTCTTGTTCAATTTTTTCTTTTCTTTTTAATACATCAGGAATACTTACTGTATTTACTTGAGCTATAACATATTTAATATCTTCTTTTTCCATTTTTTTAGCATCTAAATGTATTAATTCATCTACAGTATATTTATCTAAATTTGTTCCAGCTTTTAACATATCTAATCCATATGTATTTATATCAACATTTGCTATTTTAGCAAGTTCTTCAACAGCTTTTTTATCTTTTTCAGTTGTTGTTGGTGATTTTAATAATAATGTATCTGATATTATTGCACTTAACATTAAACCAGCCATTTTAGGTGCAATTTCAATATTATTTAATTTATATAATTCATATAATAATGTTGATGTACATCCCACTGGTTGAGCATAATAAAATAATGGTTCAGATGTTGTAAAATTATTTATTCTATGATGATCAACAACAGTATCTATTTTTGCATTTTCAATTCCATCAACTGATTGTGTAAATTCATTATGATCTACTAAAATTACTTGTTGACCTTCTTCTATTTTCTCTATAAATTTTGGTTCTTCTATTTCAAAATATTTTAATACATATTTTGTTTCTTCACTTAATTCACCTAATCTATAAGGTATAACTTCTTCTCCTCTTAATTTTGTTTGTAAATCTGCCATTACTAGGCTTGAACAGATTGAATCTGTGTCAGGACTTTTATGTCCAAATACTATTATTTTTTCCATTTTTATTTCCTCCTATAATAAAATTTTTATAATATTTATTTAATTAATTTTTATTTACACTTTTTAATATTTCTTTTAATTCATCTTTATTAAATTCATATATTTTATTGCAAAATTGGCATTTTATTTCTGCTTTTTCATCTTCTTCAATAATTTCAGTCAATTGCTGTTTTCCTATAGTAATTAGTCCTTCTGCAAATTTATTTTTACTACAATCACATTCATATACAGGTTCTATTGAATCATCAATAATTTTTACATTTTTATCACCTGTAACTTTTTGTGCAATCTCTTTTAAACTCAAATTAGCATCAAGCATTTTTGACATTGCACCAGCTTTAAATATTGATTGTTCTATTTTTGATATTTCTTCATCTGTTGCATCTGGCATTGGTGATATTATATATCCTCCACTTGTTCTCACTCCATTTTTATCTACTAAAACTCCTAATGCCACTGCTGTTTGTTTCTGTTCTGATATTTGAAAATAATTTGCAAAATCTTCTGCAATTTCTCCAGATGTTAATGGACTTATACCAATATATGGTTCTTTTAATCCAATATCTTTTATTACATTAATAAACCCTTGTGTTCCAACAGCTCCTCCTACATCTAATTTTCCAAATTCATTTAATGGTAAATCTACATGTGGATTTGTTATACATGCTTTTACATGTGGATAATTATCTGATACTGATACTATTTTGCCAACTGGTCCATTTCCTTTAAGTTGTATAGTTAATTTATCTGTTTTATTTTTCATTTCAGCACCTATTAATGCTGTGATTGTAAGTATTCTGCCTAGCACTGCTGTTGCAAGTGGACTTAAATCGTGTAATTTTCTTGCTTCTTCAACTAAATTTGTTGTATTTGCACATGCTACTGATATTTTGCCATCATATGCTAAAAATTTGATAATTTTGTCTTTCATTATTACTCCTCTTCTCATAAAGTTTTTTATTTACTTAAACTGTCTCTTCAGCCTCTTTTGGATTTTCTTCTATTAATTTAGATGTACAGTTTGG
This sequence comes from uncultured Clostridia bacterium, assembly GCA_944390695.1. Taxonomy (GTDB): domain Bacteria; phylum Bacillota; class Clostridia; order TANB77; family CAG-508; genus CAG-269. The sequence goes on along the minus strand of CALXQP010000002.1, from coordinate 22,372 downwards.
ACATCTTGTTGCATGATATTTTATTTCTGTCAAACAATATGGACATATCTTAGTTTCAGGCTCTTTAGGTTCTTCTTCTGTTTCTTCTTTTTTATGTTTTATAAATTTACCTTCTTTGTCCAATTTGCTTGCTGCTAAATCTCCAAGTTCTTTAAGTTTATTCAGTTTGTTTAGATATTTAACAACTAGAAATATTGAAAATGCTATTATTAGAAAATCTACAATTGTTGTTATAAAGTTTCCGTATTTTTATTGAAGCATTTCCAACTGTAAATACCATATCTGTGAAATCCACTTTTCCAGTAAGTATTGAAACTGCTGGCATTATTATATCATTTACTAATGAATTAACAATTTTCTGAAAAGCCCCTCCTATTACAACACCAATTGCCATATCCATTATATTTCCCTTTAGTGCAAACTGTTTGAATTCTTTTAGCATTTTAATTCCTCCATTTACTGCTATTTATTATCTATCATCTTAGGTTTACTATTTTTATCTTTAATAAAATTTCTATATCCTAATGCAACAGCTGCTATTATCATTAGCAAAAAAGATAATGCTTTCCAAATTCCACTATCAAATAAAATTATTGCAAACATTCCAAGTGATGCACTCATTCCATATAATATTAATACTGCTTGTTTTGTTGTAAATCCTTTTGCAACTAATTTATGATGTAAATGACCTTTATCTGGCTTAAATACTGCTTTTATTGATTTACCTTTTGCAATTCTTCTGATTATTGCAAATATTACATCAAATATTGGTAAACCTAGTACTATTACAGGTAATACTATAACTGCTGCTGTATATGTTTTTGCAACTCCTAAAATAGATACTACAGCTAACATAAAACCTAGAAAATTTGATCCAGTATCTCCTATAAATGTTTTAGCAGGTGAAAAATTATATGGTAAAAATCCAACTAATGCTCCACTCATCGCTGTTACAATTACAGTTGCTATCATAGGTGAATTATTCATTAAAAATATTATTAATAATGATATACATGATATAAGTGATATTCCTGATGATAAACCATCTAGTCCATCTATTAAATTTATTGCATTTGTAACACCAACTATCCACAAAATTGTAATAATTGTTGAAAATACTTCATTTAATCCTACCATATATAAAAATGGAATATCTAAATGTTCTATTTTTATTCCAAATGCTACAACTACTATTGCTGCTGCTATTTGCCCTAATAATTGTTGCCACCATTTTAAGGTTTTTATATCATCTATCACTCCTGTTATAGAAATAATTCCTATACCTAATAATACTCCTAAAAGTTTTTTTCCATATTCCTGGTCTGTGAATAAATCGACACTTCCCTCTATGCTCATTATTATTAGCAGATATATCATTGATACTATAAATCCAAGTATTACTGCTGGTCCACCAAATTTAGGCATTTTCTTAGTATGCATTCTTCTTTTATCTTTAGGTATATCTACTGCTCCAATTTTATTAGCAATTTTTATAGTATATGGTGTTGCCATAAATGCTACTATAAATGCTAATATAAATGCAATCGCTATATTCCCCCACATTTATCGCAACCTCCATTATTTCATATTTTCATTTTCTATTTCTTCAATTATTTTTAACCTTTCTTGATGTCTTCCTCCAGCAAATTCTGTTGCTATCCATGTTCTTACTATTCTTATTGCTTTACTAATATCTATATAATCTGCCCCTAATGCTAATACATTACTATCATTATGCATTCTTGCAAATTGTGCTTCTTGTTCGTCATTACATTTTGCACATCTTATTCCTTTAAATTTGTTTGCAACTATACTCATTCCTATTCCTGAACGACATATTATTATTCCTTTGTCACTTTGTCCATTTTGCACTTCTAATGCCACTGTTTTGGCTATTTCTGGATAATCTACACTTTCTTCATTAAATGTTCCACAATCTATATATTCTATCTCTTTTTCTTCTAGAAATTTCTTTATTTCCTCTTTTAATTTATATCCTCCATGATCACTACCAATTGCTATCATTTTCATCACACTTCCTTTCGTTTAACATTTTACTATATAAATTAAAAAATATCAAGTACTGTAACTTTTAAGTTTCTGTATTTTTTTAGAACGTCAATTAAAAATATTCTCAAAATCACTTGCCAAATTCTAGTTCATATGTTATAATTGTATGCGTTATAGTTTATTTTACTAAGAGGAGGTGCATCATATATGCCAAATATCAAATCAGCAAAAAAAAGAGTTAAAATTATCGAGAAAAAAACATTAACAAATAATATGATTAAAACTGGATATAAATCAGCTGTTAGAAAATTTGAAGAAGCTATTTCTGCTGGTAATATAGAAGAAGCAAAAAAATTATTTTCTGAAGCTACAAGAAAGATTGATCAAGCTTGCACAAAAGGTGTAATTGTAAAAAACACAGCTTCTAGAAAAAAATCTAGTTTATCAAAAAAATTAAATGCTGCTATAGCATAATAATAAATATCCCCCAGAAAATCTCTGAGGGTATTTTTATATCAAAATTTATCTCAAAACAAAAACGACATGATTAAATTATAGTTGTTTCAAATTATCAACTTATTTACATGTCGTATTTTTGTTTATAAATTTTTTATTCTTGTGGTCTTAAATTAATTCCATATGTTTGATATATCCAATCATAATAATCCCATGGCTCTAATGTTTCTGGTTTTCCAAAATCATTTCCAAATGTTTCTACTGTAACTTTTGAAATTATTACATCATTTACAGGTGTACTTTTTTCTTTTTCTTCTTCATTTTCTTCTGTTCCTTCAGTATCTGCTGCTGCATCTTCTCCTGCATCTGTTGTATCTTCTTCAGTTCCAGTTTCTTCTTCTCCATCATCTGCTACTTTTACTTCAACTTTTTCAATATTATGAACTACATCTAATCCTTCTATTACTTTTCCAAATGGTGCATAATATCCATCTAAAGATTCATTTGCTTCTGTCATAATAAAAAATTGTGAACCTGCTGAATTATAGCTTTCAGTTGTTAATGATGGAGAATATTGTTGTGTATAATCTGCTCTAGCCATAGATATAACACCTTCTTCATGTTTTAATGTGTTTTTATTAAATCTATTTGCTAAAAATTCTCCTTTTATGCAATAATCTCTATCTTCTCCTTCTTTTACTTCAATTCCTAAATTGCTCAATTTTGGTGAACCTGTTCCATCTCCATTAATATCTCCACCTTGTATCATAAATCCATCTACTACTCTATGAAATTTTAAACCATCATAAAATCCATTTTGTGCAAGTGCAATAAAATTTGCTACTGTATCTGGTGCCATTTCTGGATATAATTCAAGTTTAATTGTTCCAAAATCTTTTACTTCCATTGTTACAATTGGATTTTTAACTTCCATAGTTGCTTTTTTATAATATCCATAAGAAACTCCTCCTATTAATACTATAATTAAAATTAATGCAATTATTGTTATTATATTTGATGCTTTTTTCATTTTATTTCTTCCTTTCTTTCTTAAAATTATACAAATAAATTTTAACTTATTATATTGTCAAATGCAAATTGTTCTTGCATTTTCATTAATGATTGTTTTATAGTTCTTGCTCTTACTTCTCCAATACCTTCTACATTATCTAAATCTTTAATTTCTGCCATTAATATATGTTGAAATGATTTAAATGATTTTACTAAATTTTCTACTATACTATTTGGCATTCTTGGTATTTTATTTAATATTCTATATCCTTTTGGATATACAGCAAGTTCCTCGAAATTTTCAAAACTTTCATATCCTAAATTTTTTGCAATTGCTTGTTCTTTCATTAAATCTTCATGACTTAATTTTGCTAATTGCTCTAAAATTAGTTCTGCACTTTCTTCTTTTACCTGATAATCTTTTATAAGTTGAAGCTCTTCTTTTTCAAGACCTCCTATTAATTCTTCTAATTGCATATTTACTAATCTGCCATCTTCTCCAAGTTCATATATTTGTTTTTTTATTTCTTCAACAATCTTCATTACCATTTCAGCTCTTTGTATTACTGTTAATACATTATCTAGTGTTACTATATCATTAAATTCATATTCATTTAATATACTTAATTTGCTGTCATAAACTTTTCTATATCTTTCAAGTGTCTGTACTGCTTGATTTGCTTTATTTAATACAGTTTCTGTATCTTCTAATATATATCTATAACTATCTTTAAATAATGTTATTATATTTCTTCTTTGTGATATACTTATTACTAATTCTCCAGTTTGTTTTGCAGTTCTTTCAGCAGTTTTATGTCTTGTTCCTGTTTCTTCTGTTGGAATTTCATATGATGGAGTTAATTGTGCATTTGCAAATATTATTTTTTTCATATCACCACTTAATACAATTGCTCCATCCATTTTGGCTAATTCATATAATTTTGATGAAGTATAATCTTCATTTATAAAAAAGCCTCCATCTACTACTTGATCTATAACTTCTTGTTTATCTGTTATTAATAATAATGCTCCTGTTTTAGCTCTTAATATATTGTCTAATCCATCTCTTATTGGTGTTCCTGGGGCTATTTTTTTTAGTATTTCTGCTAATGGGTCTTCCTTTATTGCCTTCATCTTTCACCTCTTTCTGCTCAAATCACTTTATTCCAAGCCTTTTTAATGCTTCCCCTATATTTTTCACTCCTATTATATCTAATTTATACTCATCTTTCAAGCCTTTTTTGTTATTTTCTGGTATTATACATGTTTTAAATCCCAATTTTTCTGCTTCTTTTAATCTTTTTTCTATTAGATTGATTCTTCTAATTTCACCTGTTAGTCCAACTTCTCCCATCATTACAGTAGTTTTAGGTATAGCCACATTTTTATATGCAGATGCAACTGTAGCTATTATACCCAAATCGACTGCTGGTTCAGATAATTTCATTCCACCTGCAATATTTAAATATACATCTTGATTTCCAAGTGACAATCCTGCTCTTTTTTCAATTACAGCCATTAATACAGAAAGTCTATTATAATCAAACCCATTTGCAGTTCTCTTAGGCAATCCAAATACTGTTTGTGTTGTTAATGCTTGTATTTCTACAAGGATTGGCCTTGTTCCTTCTATACTTGCTACTATACATGAACCAGACGGATTATCTTCTCTTTCAGTTATTAATATATCTGATGGATTTGTTACTTCACACATTCCTTCTTGCTTCATTTCAAACATTCCAATTTCATTTGTTGACCCAAATCTATTTTTTACAGCTCTTAGAATTCTGTATGTATTGTATCTTTCTCCCTCTAAATATAATACAGTATCTACCATATGTTCTAATACTCTTGGCCCTGCAATATTTCCCTCTTTTGTTACATGTCCAATTATTATTGTTGTTATTTTTTGAGCTTTGCAAATTCTCATTATTTGTGCTGTTATTTCTCTTACTTGACTTACACTTCCTGCAGCTGCTGATATTTCATCTGAATACATAGTTTGTATTGAATCTATTATTACTAATTTAGGTTTTATTTCTGTTATTGCATCTTTTACTACATCTATATCTGTTTCACCTAAAAACAGTAATTCATCATTTTTTACTTCTAATCTATCTGCTCTTAATTTTATTTGTTCTGCTGATTCCTCTCCTGAAGCATAAAGTACTTTTCCTTCTCCTTGCACTTTTTCACATAATTGTAATATTAATGTTGATTTCCCAATTCCAGGTTCTCCACCCAGCAATATAAGTGAACCTTTTACTAGTCCACCTCCTAAAACTCTATCTAATTCTAAATAACCTGTTGATGTTCTATCAGCCTCTTGCCCAACAAATGTATTTAATGGCTTTGGTGTATTATTTATCTTTTTCTCTACTTTATTTTCATCTGTATATTTTTCAATTTTCTGTTCATAAAATGTGTTCCAACTATTACATGCTGGACATTTTCCTAACCATTTAGGAGATTCATTTCCACATTCACTACATACAAATATTGTTTTTGGTTTTGCCATTTTTACTTCCTTTCTTAAAATCTCTCTTCACTTCGTGTATTTTATCATATAATTTTTTGAATTACAATCATTATTTAATTTAAAGTTTGGGTATTTTTCCGAATTTTCTTCAAGTATTTCAAATCTATAGTTCTCACTCAAAAATCGAGCTTAAATGCCAAAAAATGAAAATTTATTTTTTAATGTTCCAATATGTGCAACATAGTTGATTTACAATTTTTAACTTTTTACTATTTATTATTTATAATTCAAACCTCTTACTAATCAGTCATATCCAGCATTTCATATTATTTATCCAGCCCACTAGCCTATTGACAATTTTTGTATTTTGTTTTATATTAAATACTGTTGTGAATAAAATTTGTAGATTTTATTACAAAGGAGGAAACTTATGTTAAATTTTGTAATATGTGATGATAATCCTCGTATGATTGACAAAATATCATCTTTATTTAAAAAAGCATTTTTGAAAAACGATTTTGAAGGTCAAATTGTTTTTACAACTTCAGATCATAATGAATTAATTTCTTACATGAATTCTAAGCCAGTTGATGTAGTCATACTAGATATTGAATTTAAAAATTCTAATATTAATGGTTTGAAAATTGCGGAACAAATCCGAAAAACAAATAAAAATTGTTATATTATTTTTATAACAAGCCACTTCGAATATTTGATGGAGGCTTATGACTACACTACTTTTGCGTATCTTTTCAAGAGCTCTCTAAATCTTGAGACTCTTTCTGACACTCTGAACAGATTATTTGATGATGTTTCTGGTAATTCTAGAAAATTTCTAAAAATTGATAATAAAGGAACTTTTACTTATTTAAATGACATCCAATTTATCGAGAAAAATGGTATGAAACTTATATATCATACTTCTCATGGCATGTATGACACTTATAATTCTTTTTCAAAAATCGAAAATAATTTGCCTAAAAATTTTGTAAGATGTCATAAGTCTTTTATTGCCAATATTAATAATGTTGTACACATTTCTTTAGCTTCTAATTCTATTACTTGCAAAAATGATGAAACTTGCTATATTGGTCCTAAATATAAAGATTCTTTTATGGAGATGATTGATTATGTCACAATTTCTAAATAATATTTGGAGTGCTATTAGCACTGAAAATGAAACTTTAATAAAAATATTACTAATACCTGCAAGTATAATAGAAGCTTATCTATTTATGAAAATCTTTTTAACTATTTTTGATATAAATTCTACTTTGAAAAAGAAATTTATATATATATTAAGTATGACTATTATTGGAATATTAACTACTAATTTTATAACATCTCCTCTTAATATTTTAATAAATTATTTATGTGTTTTTCTATTAATAAAATATACATTTAATATAGATATACGTAAAAGCCTTATTGCTCTAGTAATATCAAGTTTCGTAATTGCTTTATCTAATACTTTATTACAAAATCCTTATCTTACTTTATTAAATATCAACTTAGAGACTTTTATGTCTGTACCATTGTATAGAAGTCTGTATTTAGCAATTTTTTATTTTGTATTATTTAGTATATGTATTATTTTGAAAAAATTTAAAAATATAAAATTTAATTTAACTTTAATAGATGGTTTAGATAATAAAACATTACAATTACTTTCTATTAATCTTTCAATTGGTTTTATTACATTATTTATACAATTAATAACTACTTTTTATTATATAGATATTGTTCCTCTAGTTATAAGTATTTTAAATTTTATATTATTAGTTGCATTTTTACTTTTGAGCATATATAGCTTTACACGTGTCATTAAATTAGCTAACACAACAAAAAATTTACAATGTGCAGAAGAATATAACAAATCTTTAGAAATTTTATATGACAAAGTAAAAGGATTTAAACATGATTTTGATAATATAATTTCTACTTTAGATGGATATATAGAAACTAATGATATGAATGGCTTAAAGACTTATTTTGATGAAGTTAAGAAAGATTGCAAAATTACAAATAATCTATCAATTATAAATCCACGTATTATAAATAATCCTGGTATTTACAGTTTACTTAATAATAAATATTTTAAAGCTACTAATTGTGGAGTATCTTTTGAGATTGAATTTTTCTTAATTTTAAACAACTTGAATATTAACATATATCATCTTTCTAGAATTCTTGGCATATTACTAGATAATGCTATTGAAGAAGCAGAAAAATGTGAAGAGAAAATTGTAAAAGTTTCTTTTATATATGAACCTAAAAATAAAAGAGCTGTTATTACTATCAAAAATACTTATTCTAATAAAAATGTAGATATCGAAAAAATTTTTGAAAAAGGTGAATCTGGCAAAAAAGATCATTCAGGTATTGGATTATGGGAAGTTAGAAATTTTGTTAAAAAGAATAAAAATTTAGATCTATTTACAAGTAAAGATCCTAAATATTTTAAACAAGAATTATCTATATATGATTAAAATTAATAGAGGCAACTTTAATATTTAATATGAAGTTGCCTTTAATCATTACTTTTTGTAATTATCTCTATATAATTTACTAGTATATTTTATATATTTCATTTTTGCTAGTCTGCCAACAATAAAACTCATAGGTATTTTATTATTTTTAGATATTTCTTCTATTTTATTAACATCTAATTTTGTCTCTAATATTTTTTTCCATATTTCACTATCAATCATTATATTTAGAGCAAATTCATCTGCTCTTTTTTCTTTTTTTTCATTTCCATCTATTATTACTTTGTTTTTTCCTTCATTATAATCTGATTTGCAATGCCCTAATTCATGAAATATTTCAAAATAAAATGAATCTTTTCCAGCATAATTATCTGTGACGTATATAGCAGGATGGTTTCCTTTTACTTTAAAACATCCTCTTATTTTGGTCCCAACTAATGCTTTTTCACATGCAAAATATATTCCATAAACATTAAATAAATTTCTAATTTCCTCTATATTTATTTCTTTATTATTATATGCATATTCCTTCAAGTCTTTTAATAGAAATAACAAATTATGACTATAATATTCATTTAATTTTTGTTCTTTTGCCACTTCATCACAATGAGAAATCCATAAAGCAATTTTGTTAAAATCATTTCCTGTCTTTTTGAACAAAACTTGCTCTTGTAACTTAGGTATAACATTGAAATCTTTAATTTTCAGAAAATCTAATATATCAATAGCTATTTGCAAAGTATCTGTTTCATCTTTGAATTGTACCCATTTATTTTTTTTCAATTCACTAATATAATATTCTTTTAAAAGCTTTGTTTTAAGATTTACAATATCACTATATTCTTCTAAAATTTTTTCTTTCATTTTTCTTGTATTTTCTATTCTTAAAATAAAACCTGCTTCTATACCTGTTAATCTTTCTATATTAGCAGCCATTTCTAATGTTATATTTGTTTTGCCATTTATCAATTCATTCATGTGTTTTTGCGTAATTCCCATTCTTATGGCAAATTCACTTTGAGACATATTATTATATTCTAAATAATCTTTTAAGTATTTTCCAAAATATATCATTATATAACCTCCTACCCCTCTCCATAATGTCTATCATCTATTTCTTTTAATTCTACTTCTATTATTTCTTCTAATTTATATGGATATTCTCCTATTGGTTTTATATACATTCTTAATTTTGAATTTATTTTAGCTGTATAAATTTCTTTTAAAATTCCTCTCTTTTTTTCTATTCCATATACTATTGATAAAGGATTTAACATTAACTTTTTCATATTTTCACTTTGCTTTAATAATTCTTCTATTACTTCTATCGTTTGTTGTTCTTTTTTCTTATGTTTATCTATAATTTTCTTCTGCAAGTCTTTAATATATGTATTATTCTTTATAATCTTCAATTAATGTCTCATCTCCTTGTTTTTATATTATAACATATTAGGTTATAATATGTCAATTATTTTTTAAAAAAAGAAAACCCCGACTTGGAGTTTTCTTTTTAAAATTGATTTATAATGTTTAAGGCCTTTATTTTTTAGTAATTAATCTTTTTTTATTAAAGATGCTGGCATTTTAGGTTGATGTCCTATCCAAAATAATGCACAAGCTGTATTTGTTGCTTTAGCATATTTCTCTGCCATTTTTGCTAAAAATTTCATCATATGTAATTCCTCCTTCTTTTGTAAAAAATTTATAACATAAGAGTAGTTGCATAACTCTCATATTATCAATATTAAATGTTTGCATATACTTCATGTCCATATTTATTATTAGTAATTTTATATGCAAATTTCGTAATCGTCATAGTTTGTATTAAATCTCCAAATATTATAATACCTGCAATTATAGGGTCATTAATTATTACAGAAATAATTATTTCAACAGTTAAAATAATATATGAAAAGATTTGTTTTTGTTGTCTCTCTTTTGACCTAAGTATTGGCACATTTTCCGTATCTGCCGGCGCATATAATCTTATCATTATAATTCCAAATATCCATACAAAAAAAGCCATTAGATATTTAGCAATTCCGGAAATTGCAACATATTTAGCAATAACTGCAGAACCACTATATAAAAATAAAGTATAAATTATACAACCAATATGTGTTTTCATGTGAAATCCGCCAGATACACATCTATAAGGTGCTATAACTAATATTGCGATTAATGTTATATTAAATATTCCTAAAAAATATGCTATAACTAATATAAGAATACCTTTAGGTAATTCACCTATTATATTTTGAAGTCCATACATTATAATTTCTGCTCTTTCATCATCTATTTCTGGATTATCTTCTCTTATTTTCTTAGTTAAATATGCACAAATTTTGTCTAACATTTTTTCACCTCATTTTTATCCTTAGTACATTTAAAATATAACACCCATAAGTATAATTTTTTTATTTATTTTATGAAATTTACTTTTATCTACTTAAAATCTCATTTTTTAATTTTCATATATGAAATTGAATATTTCATAAAAAATATGTGTCTAATATATAAAAATCAACTATTTACACAAAAAAATCCATCTTATTCAGATAGATCTTTAATTTATAATTTAATATCTTTTAAAATACACCATGTGCCATTACTTTCAGGCAATGATTTAAAAGTCATTTCTTCTTTTGTAATTGGATGTTTTATTGTCAATTCATATGCCCATAAAGCAATTTGCTTTCCTTGTCCTCTAGTTCCATATTTCTGATCACCAAATATGCTATGTCCCGAATGTGCCAATTGCACTCTTATCTGATGATGTCTGCCTGTATGTAGATTTATTTTAACCAAAGATAAATTTTTCACTTCATTATAAGCCAAAACCTCAAAATCTAATTTCGCAATTTTTGCATTTTTCTTTTCTTTACTTACCACTTTACTAATATTATTTCTTTCATCTTTATATAAATAATCCTCTAATACACCTACTTTGTTTTCAAATTTTCCATCAACAACTGCCAAATATTTCTTTTTAAAAACTTTTTCCCTTACTTGATCACTTAATCTTGAAGCTGCTTTTGAAGTTTTTGCAAATATCATTACTCCACCTACAGGCCTATCTAACCTATGAACTAACCCAAGATATACATTTCCAGGCTTACTATATTTTTCTCTTAAATATTCTTTTACAATTGTAAGCATATCCCTATCTTCTGTCTTATCTGCCTGTGATGGAATATTAGGTTGTTTCTTTACTACTATTATATGATTATCTTCAAAAATCACTTCTAAATTTTGCATATTATATCTCCTCTCTTTATAAATGAGCAAAAAGGGAAAAAAGAGAACCGGCACTAAATTAACAAAATCGCCCAAACTAGCCCGCCAAGCAGCCTGGAAGCAAAAAGGCAAAAAGAGAACCGGCACCAAATTAACATTCCCATCTTCCATATATACCACAAGGCAATACTAATTCTGAATTTTCCATAGGTAACCCTATTTCTCCCGATGAAACTTTGCCTTTATATTTTATAGTCAAATTTAATATATTTTCTAAAACTTTACTAGAAATTCCTGTTGTATATGAATTTATCAAGAAAAATAATGGATCATTTGAAAGAACTTTTGTACATAGTTCTACTAAATCATATATGCTAGTTTCAAATTGCCAAACTTCTCCATTAGCACCTCTTCCATAAGAAGGTGGATCCATTATAATAGCATCATATTTGTTTCCTCTACGAATTTCTCTATTTACAAATTTGACAACATCATCTACAATATATCTTACAGGCCTATCTTCTAATTTTGAAGACATGATATTTTCTTTTGCCCAGCTCACCATTCCTTTTGAACTATCAACATGACAAACTGATGCACCTGCTGCAGCACATGCTACTGTGGCGCCACCTGTATATGCAAATAAATTTAATACTTTTATATCTCTTTTAGCATTTTTTATTTTTTCCATCATCCAATCCCAATTAACTGCTTGCTCAGGAAATAAACCTGTATGCTTAAATCCCATTGGTTTTATATTAAATGTCAATTCTTTATATTTGATTTTCCATTGGCTAGGCACTTTTTTATTATATTCCCATGCCCCTCCTCCTGTTTTGCTTCTATGATATGTTGCATTTACATTTTTCCACTTTTCAGGATATGATTTATTTTTCCATATTATTTGCGGATCTGGTCTTACTAAAACTATATCTCCCCATTTTTCTAATTTTTGTCCATCTGCCATATCTAATATTTTGTAATCTTTCCAATCACTTGCTATATTCATAGTTTCCTCTCTTTCTACATATGATATTATACACTATTTGAGTGACTTTTTCAATAATTTTAATCTTTTAAAATTCGGTATTTTTTCGAAATTCCCTCCCAATTTTTCCAAATTATAAATCTCATCTAAAATCCTTGCTGCTTCAAAATTTCTTTTGTTTGCTCATACCCTACTTTATATAAATATTCCATCTGTTTTGAATCTAATAAAGAAACTTTTTTCAAATTAATTGTAAATAATCTATCAATTCCATCTTTTTCATATCCAGAAAGCTCTCTTCCTTGTAATTCCATAGCTCGTGATGCAACTTCTATCATATCATAACAACAATCATATTCTTTAAAAATAGTATTAAATGATATTCCCCAGACTTCATCTGCACCTATTTGTTTTAATCCTTTCCATGGCAAGTTCTCTCGAGTTCCTCCGTCAATTAATTGAATATTATCATATGTGCAAGGAGAAAACACAACTGGAAAACTACAACTTGCTCTTACTGCTTTACATATTGGTATATCTGTCATAAATTTTGTATTATCTAAAAGACTTGCTCTTAATTCTTTTGATGATGCAATATAAACTGTTCCTGTTTTTACATCAACCATTGAAATTAATAGTGGCATTTTAATTTGATTTATATTATATATTTGATTTTTTTTCGCAATATCTTTTATAATGTTTTCTATTACTTTTCCACTATTTAAACCATCAATTATAATCTCTCTTTTAAATATAAGACCAATAATTAAATTAAAAATATTTTTCCATTCATAATACTTTATCTTTGGAGCTAATTTTTGAAACATCTTCCACATTTCATCACTTTTATAACCTAATGCATACATAGTTGCAATTATACTCCCTGAAGATGCTCCTGATACACAATCAAATTTTATTCCTTGTTCTTCAAAAGCTTTTAATGCTCCAATATGTGCAGCAGCTTTTATTCCTCCACCTGATAAACATAAACCTTTCATCTCACACCTCCTACCATAGTTTATGCTTATACAAAAATAAAGTAGCTTGCCCTAAAATATGTTATATTATTATACAAGAAAAATACCAGCACTTTTAAAAAGTACTGGCTCCTAAAATTCTAATAAGCTCAAAAATCATGTAAAAATTAAATGCAGAAAGTATTATAAAAGAAATTATTGCAAATGAAAGCAATTTGTGTCTCTTAAAAAACTTCATATAAAAACCCCCCTTTTTATATAGACAAGTTGTCCGTAATAATATATATATGCCAGATTTTTTATATTATTCTTAATGATTTCCAATTTTCATCGCAATAATTTACAAATTTTGATTTTCTCTTTTTGTATATTATGTTAATTTTGTGATTTTGGAAAAAAACCGAAACTTAAATATGTTATAATCCTTACAAAAATATTAATTTTTATAGTATTATAATTCCAAAATCTTTCTAGCAAGTTTTTCATTAATCCCTTTTACCTTAGTTAGTTCTCCAATAGAAGCATTTTTAATTTTTTCTACACTTCCAAAATGTTTTAATAATGCAATTTTTTTTGCTTCTCCAATTCCATCTATGTAATCCAATTCCGATTTTGTAATTGCCTCATCTCTAAGCTTTCTATGATAAGAAATTGCTGTATCATGAACTTCATCTTGAAATTTGGTTATCAAATTTTTCAAATTTTCTGATATTTCTAGCTCTTGTCTGTTTTCATCCATTAATGCTCTTGTCTGGTGCTTATCATTTTTAACCATACCAAAAACAGGAATATTAATTTCATATTTAGCTATAGCTGTTTTAGTAGCTCTTATTTGAGTAATTCCACCATCTGCAAAAATCACATCTGGAAGTCTTCCAAATCCACTTGAATTTCCATTAATAGAATGTTGTAATCTACGAGTTATTACTTCTTCCATACACCTTGGGTCATCTTGACCATATACTGTTTTTATTTTAAATCTGCGTGACATATTTCTTTTTATTACTCCATCTACCATAACACACATTCCAGCAACTATATATTCTCCTGAAATGTTTGAAATATCGTATGTTTCAATTTTTCTTGGCAATTTCTCTAATCCAAGTACTTCTTTTAATTCTACTAATATTTCGCTTCTATCTCTTTCTTTATTTTCTAAAGTAATTTTTGCATTATTATCTGCCATTTCTACAAAACGTAATTTCTCGCCTTTTTTGGGAGATTTTATTTCTACCTTTCTTCCAGCTTCTTTTGTAAGCCAATCTTCAATTGCATTTTTATCTTCTAATTCTTCTCTAACCATTATTTTATTAGGTAGATTTTGATTGTCTATATAATATTGTTTTATAAATCCTGATATTATCTCCTGGTCTTCCATTTCTTTTAAATCTGGGAAGAAATAATGTTCTCTTCCTACCATTTTACTTCCTCTAACAAAAAATATTTCTACACATACTTCTATATCAGATTTTGCAATTCCTATTACATCTATATTATTTTCTGTTATATTAGAAACTTTTTGCTTTTCATTTACTCTTTGAATTGCAAGCATTCTATCTCTAATCTCTGCTGCTTTTTCAAAATCCATTTTATTTGCTTCTTCTAACATCTGTTTTTCTAAATCTTTTAATACTTTATCTACTTTTCCATCTAAAATATCTATAATCTCATCTATTTGCTTCCTATAATCTTCTTTTGAAACATATCCCATACATGGCCCTAAACATCTCTTTATATGGTAATTCAAGCATGCTCTCGTTTCTGATCTAAATGTTTTACATTGACGTATTTTATATTTTTGTTTTATAAAATCTAATAACTCCTTAGCAGCTCCAGGATTTGCATATGGTCCAAAATATTTTGAGCCATCATTTACTAGTTTTCTAGTTATTACTACATTAGGGTAATCTGATTTTACATCAATTTTGATATATGGATATGTTTTGTCATCTTTTAATAGTACATTAAATTTAGGCCTGTTTTTCTTTATCAAATTACACTCTAATATTAGAGCTTCTGCTTCATTATCTACTACTATATATTCGAAATGGTCTATTAATGAAACCATTCTTTTAATTCTTTCAGTTTTATCTGTTTTCCTAAAATAAGATCTAACTCTATTTCTTAAATTGATTGCCTTTCCTACATATATTATCGTATCTTCAACATCTCTCATTATATATACCCCTGGCTTGTTTGGCAACATTTTTAATTGTTCCTCTATATTAAACATGTTATCCTCCTTTCTCAATTTTTCTATTTCTTTTACTTATTCTATTATAATACACTATTCTTACTCAAATTGCAATAGTAAATTAGTGCCGGTTCTCTTTTTCGCGTCTGGGGTGGTAATTTGGTGCCGGTTCTCTTTTTTACATTTTATCCTTATTCCGCTTGGCTAGCCAGACTAGAGCAAAATGTAAAAAAGAGAACCGGCACCAAATTACCACCCCAGACGCGAAAAAGAGAACCGGCACCAATTTACCACCCCAGACGCGAAAAAGAGAACCGACACCAAATTACCATCTGACACCGAATTTTTTGAAAACTATTGCCACATTTTGAATTTTGTTGTAATATAATATGGTAAATTGAAATATACATACAATAAAAATAAAATTTTAAGCGCCTGGACTCTAAGTAGTTGACGAGGTCTAGAGTTATCGAAAAACTCGGCGGATACTCTAGTGGTTTAGCTTAACCCATAATATTAATCAAAAATCAATAGAAATATTGTAACAAAATTAATATATAAGCTGTATAAAGTATATTTCAATTCCACAAAATATTTTTAAAGGAGGATTCACTATGTGTGGAATTATTGGATATATAGGAAACCAAAAAGCCAGTCCTATATTGATTAATGGGCTTTTAAGATTAGAATACAGAGGATATGACTCTGCAGGAATTTCTACTATTGAAAAAAATGGACTTTCTGTCATGAAAGACAAAGGAAGAGTACAAAATTTATATAATTTAGATGGTATTAACGACCTAGAAGGAACAATTGGAATTGCTCATACAAGATGGGCAACACATGGAAAACCATCTAAAGAAAATTCACATCCACATTTGGATAATAGTAATAGTTTTGCTGTTGTACATAATGGTATTATTGAAAACTATAATGATTTAAGAAAATTTTTAAGTGATAATGGATATATCTTCCATTCTCAAACAGATACAGAAGTTATACCAAATCTTATACATTACTATTATTCAAAAGATAAAAATAATGATGAATTAAAAATTTTGCGTGCAGTTCAATCAACATGTAAAGATTTAAAAGGAAGTTTTGCAATTCAAGTTATTACAAAATATATGCCAGATAATATGATTGTTATTAGAAAAGACAGTCCACTTGTTATAGGAAAAGGAAATGGAGAAAATTATATATCTTCAGACATACCTGCAATTTTATCATTTACAAAAGATTTTTATCTTTTAAATGATTATGAATTTGCATTACTTTCAAGAGATAAAATTGAATTTTACGATATGGATTTAAACAAAATAAAAAAAGAAGTAAAAAGTATCGAATGGAGTGCAAGTGCAGCTGACAAAAATGGATATGAAGATTATATGTTAAAAGAAATTTTCGAACAACCAAATGCAATAAGAGAAACAATAGGTTCTAGATTGCCTGAAAATGAACCATGTAATTTTGATGACTTAAATTTTAGTAAAGAATTTTTATCTAAATTTAATAAAATGTATATTGTTGCTTGTGGAACTGCAATGCATGCAGGTCTTTCAGGAAAAATCGCAATTGAAAAACTTTGCAATATTCCTGTTACAGTTGATATTGCATCAGAATTTAGATATAGAAATCCAATTATAGATAAAAACACTTTGTGTATCTATATTTCGCAATCTGGCGAAACTGCAGATACAATTGCAGCTCTAAAATTGTCAAAAGCAAAAGGAGCTACAACACTTGCTGTTTCAAATGTTATTGGAAGTTCAATTACAAGAGAAGCTGATTACTGTATTTATACTCATGCTGGTCCAGAAATAGCTGTAGCTTCAACAAAAGCATATACTTCTCAAGTTATTTTATTAAATATTTTAGCACTTTATTTTGCTGAAGTTTTAGGAAGTGTTCCTGCTGAAGAAATTTCTAAAATTAAAAAAGAAATATTAGCACTTCCTTCAAAAATTGATGAAGCTTTAAAATCTGCAAAAAGTATAAAGAAATTTGCTAAAAAGATTTATCTACAAAAAGACGTATTTTTCTTAGGTAGAGGTGTTGATTATAATACAGCACTTGAAGGTTCTTTGAAATTAAAAGAAATTTCTTATATACATTCAGAAGCATATGCTGCAGGTGAATTAAAACATGGTCCAATTGCTTTAATTGAAAATGGAGTTACAGTTATAAGTATTATAACTGATGAAAATTTAGTAGAAAAAACTATTAGTAATATTCAAGAAGTAATTACTCGTGGTGCAAATACTTTAGTCGTTACTAATAAAAATTTACCAAGTAATAATATTAATACTATTATAGAAATACCTGATACTCATGTATTACTTTCACCTATAGTTTCTATTATTCCTTTGCAATTACTTTCTTACTATATTTCAAAAGAAAAAGGATTAGATGTTGATAAACCAAGAAATCTAGCAAAATCTGTTACAGTTGAATAAAAGATGAAATCTTAGAATAAAAACTAAAATTTGAGTAAAGCTATGTTATTATATAAGACTCAAAGAACAAATAAGAGGGTGCCCTAAAATAGGAACCCAGAGCAAAAAATCCAACTCTTATCGAGCTGGATTTTTTATTCCTCTGAGTCTTATTTTAAAACATTCATTTTATTTATAAAAATATTTTTGTGGATTTATTGTTTTTCCATCAATTCTAATTTCTAAATGTAAATGTGGTCCTGTAGAATTACCTGTTGAGCCAACTGATGCAATAACATCTCCTGCATTAACTTCTTGCCCAACT
Organism: uncultured Clostridia bacterium; assembly: GCA_944390695.1. Classification (GTDB taxonomy): domain Bacteria; phylum Bacillota; class Clostridia; order TANB77; family CAG-508; genus CAG-269. Next base: position 3,771 of record CALXQP010000002.1, on the reverse strand, counting down.
GTTCCATATAATTTGTCACAATGAGCATACCATGTCTCTACTCCATTCCCATGTGACACTTTTATTAAGTTTCCATATGAACCATTTCTCTCAGCAAAAGTTACTGTTCCTGATGCCACAACTTTTATTGGTGTACCTTTTGATGCTGCAATATCTGTTCCTGTATGTGCTCCTGATCTTATCCCACTTATAGCACCATATCTTGATGTAACTCTTCCTTGTATAGGTGTTACTGCTAATCTTATTCCATTAATTACTGGCATTTTAGTCATTTTATCTTGTTCTACAAGTGCTGTAACCTTTTCTTCAACTTTTGATTCTGCAACTTGAATTGATTCTATACTAAAATCATTAATATTTTCTGTATAGTTTTGTGTAATACTTAATTCTAATTTAATATTATCATTTTTATGTTTTTCTTTAATTTCATTAACAGCTTGTTCAGCCTCTTCTGCATTGTATACTAAACCTATTGTTTCATTATTTAAATTGATTGCATAATATTTATACATTATTCTTGCATTTTCTTTTAGAGCTACCATTATTTCTTCTTCATTAGTCTCTTGTGTTCTACTTACTAATTTTAATTCATAACTTGGCATTTCATCTAATGAAACAAAATCAATATTTTCTCCTTCCATACCTATAATCTCTTGTTGTATTCTATCTTCTAATTCTGTTTCATCTTCTACATATCCTAATTCTTCACCTGATAGTGTTACAGCATATGTTGGTTTATATTTAAATAATATAATCGCTAGTATTAACCCAGATGCTAATGCCATTATGCTAAAAAGCTTGCAAATTTCTTTAGTATAATATTTTAGCTTTCTTTTTAAAATAATTTACACACTCCTTTTTTACGCGACCGATTTCTATTATAACATATTTTCCTTTGTTTTGCAAATTAGGTATCCTTTTTATTCCTTTTTAAGGCGTTTTGAGGCTTTTTTTCATTCAATTTTTCTTTTGTCTATTACTAGAATGCTCACTTTTCCTCAATTTTATTCATTTTTCCTCACTTTTCCTAATTTGACAATATATCTTTTCTAATATAAACTCACTAAGTTTTGGATGGAAATTCGCAAAAATGCCGAAACTTAAATTATAGTAACTTGAATATAAAAATAAAATATGTTATATTAATTTATATGTAATAAAAGAAGATAAATAGCTAAAAAAAAATTATCTCAAGGCTTTCATTGCTATATGCACCTTTGAGTGAAGCAAGAAAGGAACGAAATTTTTTATGAAAAAATTAATTGTACCCAAAACATATGATGGAAAAAAACTATCTAAATATATATTTGATACATTTCCATATTTATCATCAAATATGTTTTTTAAAGCATTAAGGCAAAAAGATATAAAAATAGATGGAAATAGAATAAACAAAGATTGTACAATATACTCAGGAAGTGAGTTACTTATATATATTGCAGATAACTTACTTTTTCCTGAAATTAATTTAGATATTATTTTCGAAGATGAAAATATTTTAATTATAAATAAGCCTGTATCTCTTGAAGTAACAGGAGAAAACAGTTTAACTAATATGGTGCAAACTAAATATATCAATTCTGAATTTCTTCCAATGCCATGTCATAGGCTTGATAGAAATACTACAGGATTAATTTTATTTGCCAAAAATGAAATAGCTTTAAATATTTTACTTGAAAAATTTAAAAATCATGAAATACGAAAAAAATATCTAGCCTTAGTATATGGCATTCCAAAAATAAAAAAAGCTAGACTTGAAAGTTATTTATTTAAAGATAGCAAAAATTCTATTGTATATATCTCTGATGAATTTAAAAAAGGTTATCAAAAAATTATTACTTCATATTCAGTTTTAGAAGAATATAGTAATAATTCTTCCTTGCTTGAAGTTGAAATCGAAACTGGTAAAACTCATCAAATAAGAGCTCATTTAGCTCATATAGGTCACCCTATTATTGGAGATGGAAAATATGGAATAAATTCTGTTAACAAACAATTTGGCTTTAAATATCAACAATTATGCAGTTATTTTTTACAATTTAAATTTAATTCTGACAGTGGAATTTTAAATTATTTGAATGGACAAAAATTTATATTAAAGAATACTACTAGGCTTTTTTAACATTTTATATTTTTATAATAATTAAAGCCCATGTTATTGTTCACACGCCAATTTTATGTAGTAAAATTGTGTGTATCCTTTTGAAAGTAGATCTGTTCTTGTATAGAAGAAATACTTTTCCATATACAAGAGCAGATAAGTTCCTATTGTATAAATTATGTTCAGAAGAACTATTATAAATTAGTATATCTGGACTTAATTTATAATTTCATTTCTTATTTTAATCTAGCAAATCATAAAAATTTTTAAATTCATATCCTTCTTGTCTTAAATATTCAATTGATTCTTTTAAAATAGCTGACGAGTCACTTACATCTTTTGTATCATGCATTAAAACTACAAGTGAACCTTTATTTTTTGCACTTTTTTTCAAATTATTTAATAATTGTTCTTTTGAATATTTTTTCATAGAATCATTGTTCAAACAATTCCAATCTATATATGTATAATTCATTTCTGCAAGCAATTTTACCGCTTCTTTTTTCTTAGATTTATTCCCTGGAGACATAAAACCATTTGGAAATCTAAATATATGAGAACAATAATTTTGAATTCCTATTGCATCCCCTATTGCTTCATCTGTCTTTATAATTTCCTCTTTAAAACTTTCACTATTTTTATATAATTTTGAATTATCATGGTCATAACCATGATTTGCTATATAATGGCCATCTTCATATGCCTTTTTTACTATTTCTGGATATTTTTCCACATGTTTTCCTATAACAAAAAATGTTGCTTTTACATTTTCTTCTTTCAATATATCTAAAATTCGTACAGTTACTTTACTTGGCCCATCATCAAAAGTTAAATATGCGATTTTTTCATCACTTTTGGTTAATTCTGAAACTTTTTCTATATTTTCACTTGATATAAAACTATTTTTAGACAACTCTATTGCTAATGTATTTGAATTTTTAAATGAAAAATATAAAAATATCAGTAATACTATTAATATTACTAATATTATGTTTATAATTATGTGTTTTTTATTTATAAAAAATACTTTCACTTTATGTCTTTCCTTTTATAATTATTTTTCATAATTAGGTTTTATCTATTTTAATATATTATATGATTAATATTTTCAATTAATTCTGGATTTTTATACTTTTTTATTGTATAATACATTATATGCAGGTATAGTTTAGTGGTAGAATCTCATGCTTCCGACCTGATGGCGAGGGTTCGATTCCCTCTACCTGCTCCAATGACGTTTCTGTTCGAACTAATAGAACAGTATTGATACAGAATCAATCAGAAAATAAAATCTGGTTGATTTTTTTGTTGTTTATAAACAATATAAAAATCATCCAATCGAAAGGATGGTGCAAGTAAATGAAGATAATTAAGCAAGAACTACAATTTGAAGAAAGTCTAAAGCAAAGACTAGAATTTATATGTGAGTTTTCTAAAGTTACCCCTAATTTTATTAATGGTAGTATAAGAAAAATTGAAAAAACTAATCTTACATATATTGAACCACATAAAGTAATAATTTTTGAATATCCTGTTTTAAAAGTTTTTAATAATAATTCTTCTTTGTTAGAGGTTGAAATTGAGACTGGTAGAACTCACCAAATTAGAGCTCATTTGGCTCATATAGGCTTTCCTATTATTGGTGATGGAAAATATGGTATAAATTCTGT
>CALXQP010000001.1 GCA_944390695.1 uncultured Clostridia bacterium | reverse complement strand
ACAGCTTTAGTAAAATATACAGATAAATTTGTAAACTATTCAAATAAAAGATATGGACAAGTTTGGGTTGTATTTGATAAAGATGATTATTCAGATGAACAATTTGATAAAGCAATTAAAACCTGTGATTATAATGTGGCTTGGTCTAATCCTAACTTTGAGCTTTGGCTATTAGCATATTTTAAGAGAGTAAATAGGTATGTTTCAAAAGATGATGTATTACAAGAACTTAGTAAAGAATTTCAGAGGAACGGATTAGGTGAGTATGCTAAGAATGATGTAAATATATTTGATAAAGTTAATAGTGATGGAAAGCTACATAATGCAATAAAAAATTGTAAATATATGGAAGAATTAAATAAAGATGGACAAGCATCACAAAAAAATCCAATGACTAAAGTTTATAAAATAGTTGATGGATTAAAAGAATATTTAGAATAAATTTACAGAAGAAAAGCAAAGTATGAGAGTAATTAAAAATTACAGGATTATTTTGCTTTTTTTGATAATAAAAGAAAAGTTTCGACAATATTTTAAAAATATTTATATTAAAATAAAAGAGGGTAATTAAATGAAAAAAGTTAAAGAGATTTTAAATATGATGTATTCTTTAGGAATTGTTGCATTACTTTTATTTATGACATACATATTAATAAAAAACATAGGAATATTAATAATTAAAGGAATTGAGAAGATTAGTAGTATTACATCAAGTATGGATAGTGTTGTGATTGTTGCTCTTATTACAGGTGGTATATCTATAGTAACAGTTGTAATAAGTTCAATAATATCAAAACTTATAGAATACAAACAAATAACTAAAAGATATCTATATGAAAAGAGAGAAAAACCATATAGCGAATTTATTTCTATGGTTTATAAATTGCAAACAAGTCAGAAAAATGGTAAAGAAGAATATACACAAACTCAAATGATAGATGATATATCAAATTTTTCACAAGCATTAACTTTATGGGGTTCAAGTAGAGTTATAAAAAAATGGATAAAATTTAGAGAAATAATACAAGAAAATCCAGCTAAAACAGAGAATTTATTTATCTTGGAAGAAATTGTTTTTGAAATCAGAAAAGATATGGGACAAAAAAGAAAGGGACTTAAGCAAGGAGATTTACTTTCATTTTTTGTTAATGATATAAAAAATCATTTACCAAAAAATAAAAACAATAAACAATAGAATTATCATGGAGGAAAACTAATTGAAACAAATACTAAAACCAATTTTCGAAATAGTAACAGGAGAATATATATTATTTGATAACATTATATATAATTATATAGCTATGGCAATAATAGGTTTAATTGCGTATAGAATAGCATGGAAATGTGTTAAGAAATTATATAATAATGATATTATTTCTGGTAAAGGAATAGGTTCTATTATACATTGGACTATACGACTAATAGTCTTTTCATTAATATTCTATGTTTGTAGTTTTTTTATATGGATTACAAAATTTATTTATACATATAAAACCATAATTTTAGGTTGTACAATTGGCATTATTATAATTATTATAATTATTATAATGATTAAAATAATAAAGAATAATAATGAAATAAAAAAGTTTATAGGAGAAAAAATACTTGCAATAAAAAGAAGAATTGCTCTGTTTGAACTAGAAAAGTTTAATCAATATAAAACGATTTATCTTATTATAAGTCTATTAATACTTATAATTTTGATATGTATAATAAGTAAACTATTAGTACTAATAGATTTTGAATTAAAAGTAGATAATATATATTCTGACACAGGAATAGCTCTAATCGGAATGGTTGCTTTAATATTTTCTTTAAATACATATAAACAGCAAATATTATATAAATATATGAACTCAGTTATGGATAAGATATTAAATGATAAAAAATATGATATTTTACAATATATTGTAGTAGTAATAATTGCTATTTTATTTATATTTATGTCTAATATTATTTGTAATAACTATATTAGCACATCAATTTATATTTGCTGTTTGACATATATTTTTATATTATTTGGACTTGATTTAGTAGTTATATCGAATAAATTGGATAAAGTAAAAATAATAAAAGAATGTGAAAAGAAGGTAAAAGTTACTACAAAATGCTTGGAAAAAGAATACAAAATTATAAAGAAATATACTGAAAGAAATAACCAAAAAATAGAAAGCGATATACGTTTTATGGAAGCATTCAATCAAATATATATCGAATATGTACAATGTATTAATATGATAGTAAGAGACAATATAAATGACACAATAGCCTTTAGAGAAGCTATGCAAGTGTATGTTAACATTGCAAAAGAAAGGTTAGAAAGAAGAAAAAATAAGATAACGCATTTAGAAGAACCGCTATTAGCAGAGATTATATCAACTGGGGAAAATGATATTTTTATAGAGAAATATATATTAGAATATTTACAAGAATACTCTAAAATAGCTTTAAAAGAAAAGAACAGAGATATTATATCAATTATTCAAAAGACATATTATGCGTTAATTATTTTAGGAGCAGAAAATAAATATATCAATAATAAGGATAATATAGAGCTAACTATTAAAATTATATTAACTTATTATTTGAATAATATTAGAGATATTGTAGAGTTAAACAATGAAAATTTATTATTTGAGACAACAAGAATAATGCAAGAAATATTTATAAAAAAAGGAGAGAAATATGTAAGTTTAATAGATGGAATGTATATAGATAAAGTGGTAGAGATTTGTAAAGAAGCGATAAATCAAGAATCTGAAATAAATTTGAGAAATTCTATCGAATTCTTAATTATACCGATATATACATTATTAAAAAGTAAAACTAAGTATCAAAGAGTAAAATTAGAAATGATATATAAAGCTCTTGAAAAAGTATTAACTTTACTTACAACAAATATAAAATTCATAAAGAAATATAACGAGGCAAGAATAGCTTTAAATCACATATTCAATTGTTTAGAACCAATATCTATATATAATATCTATAGAAATTATTATAATTTTAATATAGTTAAAGATAATAAAATAAATAAAGATATTTTATATAAAAAAGATATATTTGATGAATTATTAGACTTTTTAGAAAAAGAAGAAACAATAAAAAATGTGGTGTTTTTAAGAAAGACTAATTATTATGTAACAATAGATACAGATATAAATGCTATACTTGAACTGATTATAGATATATCATTAAGAATTATTAATCTAAATGATGAAAAATTGACTAAAATATATAAAAAGGTACTAATGCAAACATTAAAAATATATAATAAATATGTGATATATTATGATGAAGGTATTATCCAATATGAAATAGATGAGTTCTATAAATGTATAATGACACGAAATGAAAATGTTATAGACGATTCAATGAAAGAAGAAATTGATAATATGTTTTTAAAATGTAAATTATTCTATATGAAAGAAGACAAATTGAAATTTGATACATTTATAACATACATATTATGTGCTATTGAAATTGAAAATGAAGATAAGAAAAAAGAAAAGGTTAATGAAATAATAACAATGTTAACAAAGGATGATATAAAAGATAAAATAAATTTATTTATAAAAATAAAAAAACATTATAGACCTTTTGAAAAAGAAGAAATTACTAGAGTTTATAATTATTGCTCAATAATCATGGAAGAACAACTAAAAGACGAATTAACGAAATTTGAAAAAGAAGAAATAGTTGAAATATTAAGCCAAAACAATATAGAATATAAACAAGATTTGAAAAAAGAAGACTTAATTAATTTAATATTTGAACAAAAACCGGAACCTTTTTCTGGTATATAAGAAATACCGGAAGAAAATCGAAAAATCTTCCAGTATCATAAGAAAACAGGAAGAAAATTTTAAATTCTTCCTGTATTAATTTTATTCCTCGAAACATCCACCAATCAACTGCACCCCATCACAAAAACCATTCCTATAATACTTCTCATTCCAATAGAAAATATAATCCATAAAATTCTCGTCAAGTTGCTCCAGTTGTTTCTTAACATACTTTTTATTCTGTTCAGTAATATTTTTATTAAATTCTAAATAATTAGGAGTTCTTATTAATTTACTTTCGAAAAATCTTTCTTGAAAATCTGTTAAGACACGTATTTCATTATTTGAAAATGATTTCTCACTAGGAACAATAACTAATTTATCATCATTGTCACTAGTTTTATGTATTTAGCTAGAAATCTGTATAGTATGTAATTATTTCAAATAGAAAAGTAGTATAATTTTTCTCCATTACTCAAATTTTCAAGAAAAATAGCACCAAATTTTTCATAATAATTAACTAATTTAGTTTTTAAATACAATTTTTTTAAACCGCGTTTTTTGGCTTCTGCCAAAATTGCTTCATTAAGTATTTTTGAATAACCTTTTCCTCTATATTCTTTTTTTACAAACATAGTAGAATACCAAGGTGATAAATCTTTTCTATCTTCTCCATCTGTTGGAAAGATAGAGATAAAACCTATTAAAGTATTGTTATCTAACAAAATTAATTTACAATATAAAGGATTATCAAAATTTTGAATAATTTTATATACTTTTTTATTTATTTTTTCTTCAAATTCTTTTTTCGAATGAGTTGAACTGCCCCATTCCTTTTGAGTTAGTTCAGCAACTTCATTAAGATATTCTTGTTTTTCTTTTATATTATATATTTTTAGCATATTTTACCTCATAAAAAATTACTTTTAATTCTTTTAAAATTATTTTAATAAATTAGTAAACAAATTGCAACATATAATTAAAGAGCAAATAAGAAAAATTGAAAAAATTCTTTAATTTCTTCTTGCCAGATTTGAATTTTTGACTATAAGAGGAAAATTTTAAATGGCTAGAGATTGTAGCTTTTTATATAATGGGAAAGTATAGCTTTTCTGTTATATAAAAAAATCAAATAAAATATCCGCACTTGTCAAATAAGTGCGGATATTTTATTTGAATACATTTTGTATTGAAATTCAAACATTATTCTATTTCATTTTTATATATCTCTTAATTTATTATATTTAAAATAAGCGAATATGCAACCAGAGATTAATAATATTATTGCTAAAGATAAACAAATTGATAAACCAGCTTGTGGTAATTTGCCTTTAGCAGTTGTATCATCTTCTTCTGGTGTTGTAGTTGTATTATTATTGTCATTTGTAGAATTGTTATTGTTTCCATTATTGTTATTATCATCTGTTATTATGTTATCATCATTTGAATTATTATCATTATCAGTATTTGCAGTATTTCCATTTGCATAAACAAATGCACCAGTATTATATTGAATTGTTAAAGTTGGGCAACTTAATGTAGCAGCATTTCCAGCAGCATCTGTTATATTTCCTTCTGATAAGCTAACTGTAGACATAACTCCTTTGTCTGAATTTTGAAGAGTATATGTATATGAAATTGTAGAACCTGCAATTGTTCCTTCTGTTAGCTTAATATCTTGTCCATCACCAAATTTAATTGTAAGAACTGGTGCAGTTGTTCCATTTATAATTTCATTAAAGTATACATTAATTACTAGTTTTGCTCCAGCAGGAACCATATATGTATTTTTGCTTGGATCTTTCTCATAATTGCGTATACTTTCAGAAGATATTTCTATGCTTTCTACTGTAGGTGAAGTAATGTCTGTTCCAGAATTTTCTTTATCCCAATTTGCTATATAATCAAAAGGAATATCATTTGCTTCTGCATATTCTTTTGATGTCATACCATCATTACCATAAATTGTTAGTTTATTACAATTATAAAAAGTATGTGAACCAATAGTAGCTACGCTGTCAGGAATTAATATTTTCTCTAGATTTGTGCAATCGCCAAACGCACCAGTGTAACTGGCATCACTTTCAAGAGTTGTTACAGAATTTGGCAAAACAATACTTGTAAGGCTACTACATCCGGAAAATGTACGATTAGCTATTTTAGAAAGATTTTCTGAAAGTGTTATTTCTTCTAATTTACTACAATCAGAAAATGCTGCTGAGCCAATACTTGTTACAGTATTTGGTATTTCTATATTTTTTAATCCTGTACAGCTAGTAAAAGCATATTCTCCTATAGAGACAAGATTATTTGATAAATTTATAGAAGTTAATCCAGAACAAGATCTGAATGCGTAAGCATCAATTTTAGTGATACTATCTGGTAATGTTATTGTTTTTAAACCAGTACAATTTTGAAAAGTACTGTTACCTATAGTTTGTATAGTGTCTGGTATTGTTATACTCGTTATACCTGCACAATTTTCAAATGCTCCAATTGGAGAATAACCTCTTTGCCCACTTAAAGATATAACTGTTTTTCCATCAATAGTAGATGGGATTGTAACTGCTCCTACTTTGCTTGTAGTGTTACATATTAAATTTATAACATTATTATTTTCATCTAATTCATAGCTCCATTCTATACCTTGTTCTGTATCTGAATATGTATGTTCTGCAGCTGCATTTGAAATATTAGGTATAATTAATAATAATGTTATTATGACAAAAAATAATGTAATACATTTTAAATTTTTCATTTTTTTCTCTCCTTATCTTTAGATTTTTAAAAAGTTAAAGTAAATTATATTTTCACCCCCAGTCATTTTTCATTAAATAAATTGTAAGATTTTGTCACTTTCATAAAGATTATACCAATCTTGTAAAATAAAGTAAATAGTTGCAGCAATAATTTTGTAAAATTTTTGTGAGTTTTTTTAAAATCTTTTTCCAAGTTTCCAAAGGTAAAATTTTTATTCTAAAATCTTTATTGCCCATTACGTAAAAAAGAAAATATAATCTCAAAAACGAGTTGCTCTTACTCAGTCAAAATCCTGAAATATATTACTTTTGCAAAGGCTGAGCCTGGTGCGAAGACCATGGCATGGCTTGAGGATGAAGGAGCAATATATTTCAGGATTTTTGTTGATAATTTCGACGAAATCTGCTATATTAATATTAATTTGTAAGTGCGAAATTTAGTGAAAAATATAAAATTAAAAATGGCAGATATTATTAGGGGGAAGGTTAAATGGCAGTTAAGAAAAGTGCATTATATAGTAGATTATGGGAAAGTTGCAATACTTTAAGAAGCAAAGGTGGAATGGATGCAACACAATACAAAGATTATGTATTAATAGTTTTATTTATTAAAGTAATTACAGATAAGTATTTTGGAAAAAAAGATTCATTAATAATAGTTCCAGAAGATGCAAATTTTGAAACAATGATAAAATTAAAGGGAAAGAAAAATATAGGAGAAGCTTTTAATACAATATTATCAAAAATAGCAAGCCAAAATGATTTACAAGGTGTTATAGATGTAGTTGATTTTAATGATGAAAAAAATCTAGGAAAAGGAAAAGATATGGTTGATGCTCTAAGTGGATTAGTAGAAATATTCCAAGATCCAGATTTGAATTTCAGAAATAATAGAGCAGATGATGATGATATACTTGGAGATGCATATGAATATTTGATGAAAAAATTTGCTACAGAAGCAGGTAAGAGTAAAGGTCAATTTTATACACCTGCAGAAGTTTCAAGAGTAGTTGCAAAATTATTAAAACTTGATGAAGTTACAGAAGGACCTATTTATATATATGATATGACATGTGGTTCTGGTTCTTTACTTTTAAAATCAGCAGCAGAAGTTCCAAGTGGAATTAAAGTTGAATTATATGGTCAAGAAAAAGACACAAATACTGCTGGACTTGCTGTAATGAATATGTTTTTACATGGAAATGCAACAGCCACAATAAAAATTGGAAATACTTTAACAGATCCTCAATTTTTAAATGGTAACAAAATCAGGACATTTAACTATTGTGTAGCAAATCCACCATTTTCTATAAAAAGATGGAGTACAGATTTAACAAAAGATTATGAAAGATTTTCAGAGTTTGGGAGACCACCAGAAAATTGTGCTGATTATGCATTTTTATTACATATGTTAAAATCTATGGATTCTAAAAAAGGTAGAGGTGCAATAATTCTGCCACATGGTGTTTTATTTAGAGGTGGGCAAGAAGCAGTAATAAGAGAAAATTTGGTAAGAAGTGGATTAATAGAAGGAATAATAGGATTACCAGGAAATTTATTTTATGGTACAGGAATTCCAGCTTGTATTATAATTTTAGATAAAAAAGGTGCAGATAAAAGAAAAGATATTTTTATGATAGATTCAGGTAAATGTTTTGTTAAAGAAGGTAATAAAAATAAATTAAGAGAAGAAGATATTAGGAAAATTACAGATATTTATTTAAATAGAATTGAAGAAAATAAATTTTCGAGAATTATAAAATTTGAAGAAATAGAAAAAGAAGGTTTTAACTTGAATTTGCCTAGATATATCGACTCTTCAGAAGAAAATGAAACTCAAGATATTAAAGCACATTTATTAGGTGGAATACCAAAAACAGATATTAAAAAATTTGAAAGATTTTGGAAAGTTGCCCCAAATTTGAAAAACACATTATTTAAAGATAATACTAAAAAAGGATATTTGGATTTAAGTGTTGAAAAAGATGAAGTAAATGAAACTATAAATAATTCTACTGAAATTTTAGAATATACTGAAAAATTAAAACAAGAAATAAATTGCTGGGAAGAAAAAAGTAAAATTGATTTAGAAAAAGTAAATTCAGATACAAGAGTTAAAGAACTAATTGAAATATTGTCAGATTATATATTAAATATATTTAAAAAAGATAGTTTAATAGATAAATATGATGCTTATGAATATTTAATGGAATATTATAGTGAAGAAATGAAAGATGATTTACATTTAATAATAGATGGTGGCTGGATTCCTAAATTAACATTTGGAAAAGACAAAAATGGCAGGTTTAAGAAAAATGAATTTGACTCTGAATTATTACCTAAGCAAATTATTATAGAAGAATATTTTAGTATTGAAAATGAAGAAATAGATGTATTAAATGATAAGTTAAATTCAATTATTTCTGAATTTGATTCAATAATTGAAGAAAACACAGGTGATGAAACTTTATTTAGTGAAGATGATAAAATAAATGAAAAAATTATAAAAGATATGTTAAAAGATATTCAATATGAAGAAAGTTTTGAAATATTAAAAAAATTACTAAATAATATAATAGAACAAAAAAATGTAAAAAAAGAAATTAAACAAAAACAAGAAGAATTAGATAAAAAGATTATAGATAAATATGAGAAATTAGATGTAAATACTTCAAAAAAATTAATTATAAATAATAAATGGTTTAAAACAATAGAAAATAAATTTGAAGAACAAAAAAATAATCTAATATGTAAATTAGCTAATGATATTATAGGTAAAATTGAAAATTATGATAAAACATTATCAGAATTAGTATCTGAAACTAATAAATTTGAACAAATAGTTTTAGAAGATTTAGAAAGGATGGGATACTAATGATAGATAATTGGAAAATAATAAAATTAGGAGATTTTAAATATATAAAAGGATATCCTTTTAAATCAAAAGATTATAAGAAAAATGGAAATAGAGTTATAAGAGTAAGTGATATTAGTGATAATTATATAAAAAATGATAATCCAATTTTTGTTTCTGATGAGATTAAAGCTAAATGTAATAATTGGGAAGTACAAACAGGAGATATAGTAGTTACAACTGTTGGATCAAAACCACCTATGTGGGATTCAATAGTTGGAAAACCTTTATTAATAAGAAATGAGTATGAGGGTAATTTATTAAACCAAAATAATGTTATGTTTAAAATTGGTGATATAAATTTAGCAAAAATAATATTTGAAAATTTAAAAACAGATAAATATGTATCTTTTATAAGTGAAATATATAGGGGAAATGCAAATCAAGCAAGTATAACTGTTGAAGAACTTACAAATTATAATATACTAATTCCAGAAGATAAATCAGAGCAAAAAGAAATAGCAGATGTATTAACAAATATAGATAATTTAATAGAAAATTTAAAAAAATTGATTGATAAAAAAGAAAAAATAATGTTAGCTATTATGGAAAAAAAGTTTGAAGAATATAAAAAAAATAATACAGGAATAATTGTAAAATTAGGTGATTGTACATCAATGTATTCAGGAGGAACACCTAATACTGCAAATAAAAAATATTATAATGGAAATATAAATTGGTTATCTATTACAGATATAAGTAATTCAGAAAAATATATTAAAGAAACTAAAGTAAAAATTACAGAATTAGGCCTAAAAAATTCAGCAGCTAAAGTGTTTCCTAAAGATACTCTGTTTTTTGCAATGTATGCATCTGTAGGAAAAGTAATTATTTCTCAAACTGATATGGCATCTAGTCAAGCTATATTAGGAATGAGATGTGAAAAAATAGATAGAGAATTTTTATATTATTATTTATTAAATAATAAAAAAGAGCTTTTAGAAAAAGGACAAACAGGTACACAAACAAATTTAAGTAAAAATATTATGGAAAATTATGAAATATGTATACCAGAAGATAAAAATATTCAAAAATCTATAGGAGAACAATTAGCTTTTATGGATAAAGAAATTTCTATGCTAAAGAAAAAGTTAGAAAAATATCAGAAAATTAAAAGTGGAATTGTGGATGATTTATTAACTGGGAAGGTGAGATTAAAATATGAGTAAAGTAAATGAATTGGAAAGAATTACTCAAAATAGAATAATACATGAAATATTTGAAAATAAATTAGGATATAAATATTTGGGAAATTTTAAAGATAGAAAAAATAATTCAAATATAGAAGAAAAATATTTATTAAAATTTTTAACTAAAAAATATTCAGAGGAAATCTCCCGTAAGGCAATAGCTGAGTTAAAAAAAGTAGCACATAATGAAACAAAGCCTTTATATGAAGCAAATAAAGAAGTATATGAATTATTAAAATATGGAAAAGGAATAAGCCTTTATATTGGAGAAAAAGAAAAAAAGGTATATTTCATAGATTATGAAGATTATAAAAATAATGATATTTATATAGCAGAAGAAGTTACTATTAAAGGTGCAAATGAAAAGAGAATAGATATAGTTATTTATATAAATGGAATTGCTATAAGTGTAATTGAATTAAAAAGAAGTACAGTATCAATAAATGAAGGAATAAGGCAAAATTTAGATAATCAAGATACTAGATTTATAGAAAGATTTTTTACAACTGTACAATTTATAATAGCAGGAAATGATACAGAAGGTTTAAAATATGCTACAACATTAACTCCTGCAAAATATTATTTGCCTTGGATTGAAGATATACATGCTATTGGTAAATTACATGAAAAAGTGAAAAAATTAATAAATAGTAAAGATTATTTAATAGACCAACAATTACCTGCATTATTTGAAAAAGAAAGATTAATAGATTTATTAGACAATTTTATTATATTTGATGATAGAACAAAAAAAGTACCGAGATATAATCAATATTTTGGAGTAAGTAATGCAAGAGAATTTATAAAAAGACATGAAGGTGGGATAATTTGGCATACACAAGGTTCTGGAAAATCTTTAACAATGGTTTTAATAGCAAAATGGATATTAGCTAATATAGATAATTCTAGAGTTATAATATTTACAGATAGAAAAGAATTAGATAAACAAATTGAAGATGTATTTAAAAATACAGAAGAAAAAATAAAAAGAGCAAAAAGTTGTAATGATTTATTAACATCTTTAAATAACTATGTAAATGGTAAATTAATTTGTTCTTTAATACATAAAGTAGGGACATCTGTAGAAGATGATTCAGATGAACATTATAAAGAATATATAAAACAATTAAGCAAATTTAAAAGTGAAGATTTTGAGGCAAAAGGAGATATATTTGTTTTTGTAGATGAATGTCATAGAACTCAAGCTGGAGTGTTACATGATGAGATGAAAAGAATATTGCCAAATGCTACTTTTATAGGATTTACAGGAACACCATTAATGAAAAATGATAAAAATTCTACATTAAAAAAATTTGGTAAATATATACATACATATAAATTTGACCAAGCTGTAAAAGATGGTATAATTGTTGATTTATCTTATGAACTCAGAAATGTTGAACAAAAAATAAGTAATCAGGCAAAAATAGACGAATGGTTTGAAACAAAGACAGAAGGTTTAAATGAATTTGCTAAGCAAAAATTAAAAGCAAGATGGGCAAAATTACAAACTATAAAAAGTTCAGAGCCAAGGCTTGAAGAAATTGTAAAAGAAATAATTTTTGACTTTGAAAAAATACCAAGATTAGAAGAAGGAAAAGGAACTGCAATTTTAATAGCAGATTCTATTTATGAAGCTTGTAAGTATTGGGAAATTTTCCAAGAAAAAGGTTTTAAAAAATGTGCAATAATTTCATCATATTCACCAAATATTTCAGATATAAAAGGACAATCAACAGGGGAATTTACTATTACAGATAAACAAAAGATTTATGAAATATATAGTAAAATGTGGAATAAAGAAAAATATCCTAAGCTTAGAAGTGAGTCAAATCAAGATCATTATTCTAAATGTTTTGAAGATGATGCTATATATAAATTTATACGTATACCATCAGAAATGAAATTATTAATTGTTGTAAATAGATTATTAACAGGTTTTGATGCACCAAGTGCAACATATTTATATATAGATAAAGAAATGAAAGATCATGGATTATTTCAAGCAATATGTAGAGTAAATAGATTAGATAATGGAAAAGACTTAGGATATATAGTAGATTACAAAAATCTATTTCAAAATATTGAAGGTGCAGTAGAAGATTATACAACAGGTGCACTAGAAAATTTTGATAAAGGAGATATAACAGGTCTATTAAAAAATAGATTAGAATTTTCTAGTAAAAGACTGGAAAATGCATTAAATAAAGTGGATTCTATTTGTAAACAAGTAAAAGAGCCTAAAGGAACATTAGAATTTTTACATCATTTTGTTTCAGAAGATTTAGATACTATAAATGAAACAAGAGAAGAAAAATTAAGAAATACAGAACCTAGAAGAATTGAATTTTATAATGCTGTTTCTAATCTAGTAATTTCATATACAAATATAGCTGATGAAATTACTAAAATAGGATATACCAAAAAAGAAGCGGCAGATATAAAAGCAAAAGTAAAATTTTATAATGATGCTAAAGATGAAATAATGAAATCTGCTGGAGATTATATAGAACTTAAAAATTATGATGGTGCTATGAGATATATGATAGATAATTATATAAATGCAGAGCCATCTGAAACTCAATATAAATTAGATGAAACAACTTTGCTTGATGTAAAGTGGCTAAAGGTTTAGATAATGCTAAAAAGGCTTTACCAGAAAAACTTAGTAAAAATAAAAAAGCATTATCATTAGCAATTGAAAATAATATTGCATCTACAATAAGTAATAATAAAATTCTTAATCCAAGATATTATAGTAAAATGTCTGATTTATTAGAAAATTTAATTGAATTAAAAAAAGATGAAAACTTAAATTACCAACAATATCTTAAACATTTGGTTGAAATTGCAATAAAAGTAAAAAATCCAGAAAAAAGTGGTGAATATCCAGAATCAATTTATAATGTGAGATTAAGGGGATTATATGATATATTAGACAAAAATGCTGGTTATGCACTAATGTTATATGATTTTTTAAATAGTGAAATTCCAATAGATTTTATGGAATCTAAAATGAAACAAAGAGAGTTTAAAATTTTATTAAATAAATATGTAAATAATGCAGAAAAAGCAGAAGAAATTTTTAATCTGTGGAAAAATACAAATTCATAAATAATTTATAAATGAAACTTTTTTTAAGATTACTGTTTTATATATGTGAAAGCAGGTAAAAAAATGGAGAAAGATTTAGATAAAAAATTATATAATGATTATTTAAATGGAGAAAAAGAAGCATTTGAATATTTATACAATAAATATAAATGTAAAATCCAATATTTTATTTTTAATATAATTAAAGATTATCAAAAAGCTGAAGATCTTACTCAAGAAACATTTATATATGTTATGCAAAATGGGATAAAAGAAGAATATAGTTTTAAATATCACATATATTTAGTTGCAAAAAGTAAAGCTTTTAATTATAGAAAAATAGAAAATAGAAGAGATGAAATATCAGAATTATATTTTAAAGAAGATAGTAAACAAATTGAAAAAGATGTATTAGAAGTTATTACAAAAGAAGAAACTAAAAAAGAAATATTGGAAGCAATAGATGGTTTAGATGAAAAATACAAAAATGCCATTTATCTAGTAAATATTGAAGGATTATCTTATAAAGAAACATCTCAAATATTAGGCGAAACTCTCCAAAATACAAAAAATTTAATACATAGAGGAAAGAAACAGTTAAGGAAAATCCTGCTAAAGAAAGGATTTGATGAAATGAATAAAGTTTCTAAAGTTTTAATAATGGTAATTTGTGTATCTGTATTATTATCTGGAATAGTATATGCAACTACAGTTATATACAAAAAAATAAATAATAATCATAATGTAACAATAAATCCAACATTTGAGAGCACTCTTGATGAAAATACTATAAATAATATGTGGGTAGGTACATTAGACCTAGCTTGGAAAGATCTAGCTGAAAAAATAGGAAAAGATAAAATAGAATTAGAGGAAAATGTTGAAATTACAAATAAACTAAATGATAGTAAATTTTCTAAAGAAATGTTAGATGAAAATGATTATAAAATAAATGTAGAAAGAACCATAACAAATGGATATAAAATAGATGCAAATTTAAATAAAAAGCTAAACTTTTTGGAGAATTTTGATAATTTTGGCAATGATTATAAATGGACATTTGGAGATGGTGAAAAATATATTAAATATTTTGGGATAAATAATGCAAGTTCAGAAGAAATGAATAAAAATATTGAAATATTATTTTACAATAAAAAAGGAGATAAACCAGTTGATAATGATTTTGCAATTAAATTAAAAACTAAAGAAGGTGATGAAATAATACTTTATAGAACAGATGATGAAAAGTCATTTGAAGAGTATTATGAAGATATTAAAAATAAAACAAATTCTTATACAGGTAATAGACAATTTGGAGAAGATGATGAATTATTAGTACCATTTATTAATATAAATGGAATGATTGCTTATAATGAATTATATGGCAAAACTATAAAAAATTCAGATGGTTTAATTATATATGATGTAATACAAAATGTTAATTTTTCATTAAATGAAAAAGGTTGTAACTTAAATAGTAAGGCAACTATGGTAACAGAATATCTTGGAATAGGAGAAGATACAAAATATTGTTATTTTAAAGATACTTTTATATTATTTATGAAAGAACAAAATAATGATAATCCATATTTTGCATTAAAAGTAGATAATGATGATATATTAGAAGAAAAAGACGAAATAGACAAACCTAGAATAATAGATTATACAGTAATTGATAGTGAGAGATATAATTTAATTCCAGTAGAATACAAATTTTATGAAGATGAAAATTATGAATATTTTTATCCAACAAAAAAATCTGCATATGTAATTGTATATGATAAAGATGGATATATGGATACAGTAGAAAATGCTTTAAAAAATGGAAAAATTACAATAGAATTATTAGATGAGTATGAAGTAGAATATATTAAAAAAAATAAATAAATATATAAAAAGAAAGGTACAGTAATATTATTTGCTTGTACCTTTCTTTTTTAAGAATAAAGATAGTTTTTCAATAACTCTTAGAGCATCAACAATTTCTGTTTCACTATAATTTTTTAAAAGTTTTTTCGTTTTATTTATTGAATTATCATCAATTCCAAATAAAATATAATCAGCAGAATGACCACTAATTTCACGAAACTTTCTTAAACTATAATATACTAAATTTCCTTTTCCACTTTCTACTAGACCTAAAAATTGACTTGATGTTCCAATTTTTTCAGCAAGCTCAGTCTTGGTCATTTTTAGTTCTTTTTCTCTTATATATTTTATTCTTTGACCTCTTTCATATTGTTCCTGTTTTTCCACTTCTACAGCTTCATTTAATCTTTTTCTTCCCATGACTAAACCTCCTTTCAATTTTTTACTAAAATATTATACAATATATTAATTTAAAAGACATAGAAAAATATAATGATAAAATATGACAAAATATGATATTTTTTGACAAAATGCCTCTGGCATTATTTTTTTCTTTTTATTCTATTTTTCTTCATTTTTTATACATTTTTTCTATTTGAAAACACCATTTAAATACAGTTATATCATGGTATTTTTATTACGGCAATAGGAAAACAAGCAAGATGAAATTTAAACAAAAGAAGAAATGGTGGTGATAAAAAATGTGGGAATGGATTGATGCATTAATTTACTGGGTAAGCAGATGGGCATAATAGTAGTAATAATAAATAAGTATAAATTAAAGAAGGTATCCTAATATAGGAGCCTTCTTATTTATTCTTATATAAAAACTACAATTTAAATTTCAAGCAAAAACTCAAGATGAAATAAAAGTTTTTGCTTATTTGAGCAAAAACTTGACAAAAAATAAAAAAAGATTTATTATATATTTAGGTGATGAAAATGAAAAAAATTATATATCGTGAAGAATATATGAAAAAACTTAATTCATATAAAGATAAACAAATAATAAAAGTAATAACAGGAATAAGACGATCAGGGAAATCAACTATTTTAAATGAGTTTAAAAAAGAATTGATTGATAAGGGAATATTCGAAAAAAATATTATATCAATAAATTTTGAAGATAATAGCAATAGAGAGTTAATGGATTTTCAAAAATTACATGATTATATTATAGAAAAGGCAGATAAAAAATGTATGAATTATGTTTTTTTAGATGAAATACAAAATGTGGAAAACTTTCAAAAATGCATAGATAGTTTATTATTAAGAGATTATTTAGATATATATATAACTGGCTCAAACTCATATATGTTATCAGGTGAACTTGCAACATATTTAACAGGAAGATATATTCAAATACATGTATTGCCATTATCATTTAAAGAGTATTTGAGTTATTATGGAGAAGAAGATGAATTAAGAAAATACAATGAATATAGTATATATGGTGGTTTTCCAAATCTGATAAACTTGGAAAGCTCAAATCAAAAACTAGAATATCTAGATAGTATTTATAATACAGTCATAGTAAAAGATGTAATAAATAGAAAAAAAGTAAATGATATTATGATGCTTGAAAGTATTTGTAGATTTTTGTTTGATAGTATAGGCTCTAGTATTTCAACAAAAAAAATAAGTGATACTTTAGTTTCTAATGGTAGGAAAAATTCTGTCCATACAGTTGAAGAATATGTAAATAGTTTATTAGAAAGTTATGTATTATATAAAGTAAACAGATTCGATATAAAAGGAAAACAACTTTTAAAAACACAAGAAAAATATTATTTATCAGATTTAGGATTAAGGACATATCTTCTTGGAAAAAACATTAATAGAGACTTAGGACATATATTAGAAAATATAATATTTTTAGAATTAAAAAGAAAAGGATATAGAGTATATATTGGAAAAAATGATGAAACAGAAGTCGACTTTGTAGTTGAAGCAGAAGATGAATATATATATATACAAGTAGCATTGTCTGTTAGAGAAGAGATAACATTACAAAGAGAATTAAAATCATTAGAGTCAATATCTAATCATTATAAGAAATATATAATCACATTAGATTATGATACAAATAATTATAATGGAATAAAGCAAATAAGTGCAATAGATTTTCTACTAGGAAGAGTTGAATTATAAAAATAAAAAGGGGAGAGCATCAATGAAAGACATTAATTCAATATATAATTTAGGTAATATACAGATAAATATATTTATTTTAAAAATAATAGTTATTAGTTTATGCACATATTTTTTAGGTTTTAAACTTATAAATAAAAATATTGATATAAATATAAAATTAATTTTACAAAGTGTTGCAATTTGTATTTTTTCAATTATATGTGGGATATTAAAATATGAAATTGGTTATTTAATAAGTATTATTTGTTTAATATTACTTATTAGTATATTATTTGCAAAAAGCACGGAAAATAATATCGGAAATAGTATTATGGTAATTATAGTGTCTATGGCATGTAATTATATTTTATTTACCTGTTCAGTAATTGTAAATTTTATTTTTAACATGATTTCTAAAGGAGGCATTAATGATTATATAAATTTTGTAATAATATCAACAATCCACATATTACTATTTTACATTATATGGAATATGAGAAGATTGAAAAATGGAATAAGCTTTTTGAAATCAAATAGCAAAAATGAAAATATAGATATTTTAGTGTTAAATATATGTATTATTATACTAATATCAAATATATTATTGGCAAATTATAATCAAATTTCTTCAAGAAGTACATTTTTTGGTTTTATAATTTTTTCGATTATTATGTTTATTATAATTCAAAAATCATTACAATTATATTACAAGCAGAAATTATTAATTAAAGAATTAAATGAAACCAAAGAAGAATTAAATAAGAAAAATAAAGAGATTGAAGAACTTGAAAGAGAGAATTTAAATTTTAGTAAGAAAAGTCATACAATAGCACATAAGCAAAAAGCTTTAGAATATAAAATAAATGAATTATTAAATAAAAGAGATATAGAGGCATCAGCTGAAGAGTTAAAAGAAAGAGTAAATAAATTATCAAATGATTTATATAAAGATATAACTACAATAGAATTAGATAAAACTGATATTGAAGAAATAGATGATATGTTAAAATATATGAAATCAGAATGTATGAAAAACAATATAGATTTAAAAGTACAAATAAAAGATAGTATTACATATATGGTTAATAATATTATAAATAAAGAAGATTTAGAAACTTTGATTGCAGACCATGTAAAAAATGCAATAATAGCTATAAATCATACAGATAATGTAAACAAAAGTATTTTAGTGAAAATCGGAAAAATAGAAAATACTTATGGTTTATACATATATGATAGTGGTATTGAATTTGAAGAAGAAACATTAAAAAACTTAGGGAAAAAGCCTAGTACTACTCATAAAGATGAGGGAGGTACAGGAATGGGATTTATGAATACATTTGATACTTTAAGAAAATATAATGCAAGTTTAATAATTGATCAAATAGGTAAACCTAGTAAAGAAAATTATACAAAAGCAATAATTATTAAATTTGATGGGAAAACTGAATTTAAAGTTAATCAGAAGCCAAATGTTTAGTAAAAAAATTATTAAAAAAATTAAGGAGAGAGAAAAATGAAAATATTAATAATATCAGATATACATGGTTCAAGTTATTATGCAGAAAAAATAAAGGAGATAAATGAAAAAGAACAACCAGAACAAATAATATTATTAGGAGATTTATATTATCATGGACCAAGAAATGATCTTACAGAAGAATATAATCCTATGAAAGTGGCAGGAATCTTAAATGATTTAAAAGATAAAATAAGAGCTGTAAGAGGAAATTGTGATGCAGAAGTAGATGAAATGATATCAGATTTTAAATTTGAACAATATATACAAATTAAAGTAAATGGTAAAAATGTATTTTTTTCACATGGACATGTATATAATATGGACAATATTCCTAATAAAGAAATTGAAATAATGTTTTATGGACATTATCACATAGGATTTATAGAAGAAGAAAATGGAATAATATTTGCAAATCCAGGTTCAATTTCTTTGCCTAAAAATAATTCACACCATAGTTATATTATATTTGATGATAATAAAATAGTTTTAAAAAATATAAATGGAGAAGTGATTAAAGAAAAAGACTTGACAAAATAAAAAAGAAATTATAAATTAATATTGTAAAATTAGTATGACACCTTTTCTGGAATTAAGGAAGGAGATGCAAAATGAGACATCAAATTACAATCGTAGAAAAACAAGAAAGCAGTGTAACAATTAAAGTCTCAATCCAAATTCCATTTGAGAAAGGGTGGATAGAGAGACTTAAATTGTACATAGTAACTCCAAACAAAAAAGACACATATCAACTTAATCATGTGAAAAATGAGCAAGACTATGCATTTTTTGAAACTACAATCAATTTAAAAAATGCGGCAATGTACCAATATTACTTTTCTTTTGAAGCAAATGGAAAATTCCAGTATTACAAAAAAATTAACATTACTGGGGAAAACAGTGTTACAAAAGAAGAATGTTGGAAAATGTCTGTAGGTTTTGATGTACCTGAATGGGCAAAGGGTGCTTCTATGTACCATATCTTTGTTGATAGGTATCGTAAGGGAAATGGTACAAAGATGGAACAAATGCCTAAAAGAACAATTCATCAAAACTGGAATGAGTCACCTGTAATTGGCCCAAATCAAAATGGTGAATGGAATGTTGACTTTTTCGGTGGGAACTTGAGAGGGATAGAGGAGACTTTAAGTTATATAAAAAAACTGGGAGTTGATATTATCTATCTTAGTCCGATTATGAGAAGTCAATCTAATCACAGGTATGACACTGCTGATTACAAACATGTGGATCCATATGCAGGAACAAATGAGGCATTGAAATCCCTTTGTGATAAAGCACATAAAAAAGGGATGAAGGTTATTTTAGATGCTGTTTTTAACCATACTGGTAATGATAGCATGTATTTTAATCAATATGGCACATATAACACCATTGGTGCATACCAAGGTGCAGAATCTCCTTATTATACTTTTTATAAAAGAGTATATGTACATGAAAAACATGATTTTGCATATTGGTGGGGAATGAAAAATTTGCCTGAATGTGATGGTAATTCTCCTGAATGGAGAAATTATGTTTTTGGCAAAAATGGTGTTATTGACACATGGTTCGCACTTGGAGTTGATGGATTACGCCTAGATGTTGCTGATGAGCTAACTGACAACTTCATAGAAGAAATTGCAAAAGCAGTAAAAAGGAACAAGCCAGATGGGTTCATCTTAGGAGAAGTATGGAAAAATCCTATGAGAATGGGAAGAAGCTATATTAGCTCTGCAAATGAGATGCATTCTGTAATGAATTATTTTCTTGTTGATGCTTTAATCAGGTATTACAAATATTGTGATATTTGGAAATTGGATAATGCTTTAAGAGAAATACTTTCTGAATATCCGGAAGAAACAATTCAGACATTGATGAATTTTACATCAACACATGATATTTCTCGAGCACTCGAAATTTTTGGAGGAGATGTATTCCAAAAAAATGGAGAGTGGGCATGGAACTTGCAAAATGATTCACTAGAATGGATAAAAGCTCATCATATGTCTCGAAAAGAATATAAAACGAGTAAACTTGTTTTCGAGTCATATGTTACTGCCTTGGCATTTTTGCCTGGTATTTTTTCAATTTTCTATGGAGATGAAGTTGGGCTTGAAGGGATTGGAAACCTTGCTAATAGGGCTCCATATCCGTGGGAACATCGTGATAAGGAATTGTTACAATTTTTCCGTAACATTGGAAAGGTGCGTAAAAATGAAGTTTTTTTAAAAAAAGCTGATATGAGAGTGATGAAAATCGAACCTGCTCAGTTTGCATATGAACGATTTGATGAACATAATCAAATTGTTGTTATTACTAGCAGAACACATCATATCACTAATGTGAGTTTACCTAATGAGTACAAAAATGCAAAACTTATCTTTTCTACTAAAGGAAGTGGAAAAGAGCAATTGCAACCCTATGGTGCAATTGTGTTAAAGATTTTATGAGATGTCTTAAGAGATCCTCTTCTGAGGGTCTCTTTCTAAATGAGACAATTATTAAATTGTGAAAAAATATTGCAAATTGTTGTATAAATGATATAATAAAAACTGATAATAAATTTAGGAGGAAACAAATGATAGTTTATTATGTAAGACATGGTCAAACAGATTGGAATTTAGCTAGAAAGATGCAAGGTGGAGGGACAGAGAAAGAATTAAATGAGACAGGAATAGAACAAGCAAAAGAGACCAAAAATATACTAGAAAATGTAAAGTTTGATGTAATAATTCGTTCACCTATGTTTAGAGCAGAACAAACAGCAAATATAATTTGTGAAAATAGGGATGTGCCTATAATTGTTGATGAAAGAATGAGAGAAAGAAAATTGGGAGAGCTAGAAGGGCATGATATTACAGAAGAGATGGAAAGCAAAATCTGGGATTATGATTTGAATTATGAGATTCCAGGAGGAGAAAGTTTGCATGATTTTGAACAAAGAATATTTGAGTTTTTAGATGATATAAAACTAAAATATAAAGATAAAAATATATTAATTGTAGCACATGGTGGAGTTGCGAAAGTCTTAAAAGCGCATTTTCAGGGCATGCCTAAAAGCAGAAATTTAAATGAAATAGGAATGAGAAATTGTGAAATATTAAAATTTGAAATATAATTAATTTAGAATGGAGAATAAGAGTGAAAAACTATTATGAAATATTAGAAGTAGATAAAAATGCATCACAAGAAGTTATAGAAAAAGCATATAAAATACTTGCAAAAAAATATCATCCAGATTTAAAAGATAATGAAGTTAAGAGAAAATATGAAGAAAAAATGAAAAATATAAATGAAGCATATTCTGTTTTATCTAATAGTTTTAAGAGAAGAGAATATGATGAATTTTTACAAAATGAAAATACACCAAATCGATCTTCGCAAAATGTTCAAGATGAAGGGGTATCAAGAGAAGAATATCAAAATATTTTAAGAGAAAATTATGAATTAAAACAAAAAATGAATACAATAAAAAAACAATCTACAAATAAGAATCGAAATGTTGCAAATATTTCAAATGATAATTCGCAAAATGCTGATAAAGGTACAATTGGAAATATGGCTAAAATCTTAAAAGAACAAATAAAAGGAGTTATGCAACCAAACCATAATACTACAAATATGCAAAATAATATAAATGAGGAAAGAAAGACTAAGCATGATTTTAAATTTTATTTAATAATAGTATTGATAATTACTTTAGTTTGTTTGGTTGGATTTTTAATATATCAAATTCCACCAGTTAAAGTATTTTTTGATAATTTATATCAAGAAAATATTATTTTTCAAGCAATAGTAGATATTATAAAAAATACTATTACAGCAGAATTTTAAAATAAATTAAAAGACATTTTGTTTGTAATTAAGAAAGGAAAGAGTCGTAATGAAAGCATTAATTACTGGAGCATCTTCAGGTATAGGAAGAGATATTGCTAAAGAATTAGGAAAAATGGGATATGATTTAATTTTAGTTGCAAGAAATTTAGATAAATTGAATCAAGTTAAAGCTGAAATACAAACAAATGTAGAAATTGTATGTATGGATATATCAAATATCTCAAATTGTAAGAAATTAGCTGAAGAACATAAAGATATAGATATTCTTATTAATAATGCAGGTTTTGGAGATTGTGGATATTTTACTAAAACAGATCTTGAAAAAGAAATTTCTATGATAAATACAAATATTGTTGCATATCATGTTTTAACAAAATTATATTTAAAACAAATGAAAGAAAGAAATAGTGGAAAGATTTTAAATGTTGCTTCAATCGCAGGTTTTATGCCAGGTCCATTAATGGCAACATATTATGCTACAAAAGCATATGTTGTACGACTTTCTGAGGCGATACGTGAGGAATTAAAAAGAGATAAATCTAATGTGCAAATAAGTATTTTGTGCCCAGGTCCTGTTGATACAAATTTTAATAAAGTTGCAGATGTAGAATTTGCATTAAAAGGATTAAGTAGTGATTATGTTGCTAAATATGCAGTTAAAAATTTGTTTAAAGGTAAATTTTATATTATACCTGGTTGGAAAATTAAATTTGCAAAAATAGGTGCTAAATTTGCTCCTAATAAATTAGTTTCGAAAATTTGTTATAATATGCAGAAAAGAAAGATCTCTTAAAAAATCGGGAAAGAACAAATTAAAGAAAATTGAAAAATTTTCTTATTTGTTCTATTTTTTTTACAAAAGTATTGACAAAATAATTTAGTAGTGATAACATGAAAATATAAACATATGAACAATTATTCATACGTAGAAATTAAAAATAAAGGAGTAATTTTATGAAGCGAGAAAATGATAATGAAGTAGTTGATTTTGTAAAAATAAATAAAATAAAAAAACTTATGCCTAGTGATGACTTATTATTTGAAATAGCAGAAGTATTTAAAGTACTTGGTGATACAACAAGAATGAAAATAATAAGTGCATTATTAGAATCAGAGCTTTGTGTTGGAGATATAGCAGAAATAACAAATTCGACACAATCAGCTATATCACACCAATTGAGAGTATTAAAACAATCTAAACTAGTAAAATTCAGAAAAGAAGGAAAAATTGTATATTATTCTTTGGATGATGACCATGTTATAACTCTATATGAAATTGCTAAAAAACATATAGAAGAAGGATATGTACATAAATAAATATGAAAAGGGTGAATTAGTGTGAAAAAATATGAATTTATATTAAAAAACTTAGATTGTGCAGCTTGTGCAAATGAAATACAGGAAAAATTATCGAAAAATTCAAAACTTTATAATGTAAATGTTAATTTTGCTAAATTAAAATTGACATATGAAACAAATGAAGTTACAGTAGATGAAGTAGAAAAAGCTGTTAAAGAACAAGAGCCAGAAGTTGAAATGATTGAAATAGATAAAAGTAAAAATGAAGAAGAGAAATCAAAAATAGGAACACAAATTATACGTTTACTAATAGGTATAATGTTAGCTGGAATAGGTTTATATACAAAATTGCCATTAGAAATAAGTACAATTTTGATAATATCAGGATATGTTGTATTATTATATAGAACTACGAAAAATGCTTTAAAAATGCTTTTTGCAAGTAAGAAAATAAATGAGAATTTTTTAATTACAATATCATGTATAGGAGCATATTTTGTTGGTGAACATCTTGAAGGATTAATGGTAATAATATTATATGAAATAGGAAAAATATTAGAAGAAAAATCAATCAATAAAAGTAGAAAATCAATAAAAGATCTTATGAATATTAAGCCAGAATATGCAAATTTAAAAATAGGAAATAAAATAGAGCAAGTTAAACCAGAAGATGTGCAAATAGGAAATATTATTGTTGTAAAACAAGGAGAGAAAGTTCCATTAGATGGAAAAGTAATAAAAGGAAAAGCAGAATTAAATACATCATCTTTAACAGGAGAAAGTAAACTAGCACAAGTAGAAGAAGGAAAACAAGTGTTATCAGGGAGTATTGTTGCAGATGGAATGATAGAAATAGAAGTTAGTGAGAAATATGAACAATCTACTGTAAATAGAATTTTAGAATTAGTGGAAAATGCCACAGATAAAAAAGCCAAAACAGAAACATTTGTAAATAAAGCATCATCAATTTATACTCCAATAGTAGTTGGATTTGCAGCTATTATTGCAATATTTTTACCTATTTTTACATCAATACCATATGTGGGAGATAATGGAAGTATATATAGAGCATTAATATTTTTGGTAATTTCATGTCCATGCTCAATTGCTATATCTGTGCCATTAAGTTATTTTTCTGGAATAGGAAAATCTTCAAAAGAAGGAATTCTTATTAAAGGTAGTGATTATATAGATGCAATCAAAAATATTAGAGAGATTGTTTTTGATAAAACAGGTACATTAACAAAAGGAGAATTTGATATCAAAAAAATTGAAACATATGCAGATTATGACGAAAATGAAGTATTAAAATATGCAGCTATAGGTGAAAATTATTCAAATCATCCAATTGCTAGGTCAATAATAAAAAAATATTCACATGATATAAAAAATGAGAATATAGAAGATTTTGCTGAAATTGCAGGGAAAGGTATAAGTTACAAATATCAAGATAAAATTATATTTGTTGGAAATTCAGAATTAGTAGGTACAGAAAATTCAAATAAAAATGATTTTGATATGACAAAAATATATGTAAAAATTAATGATATTTTAGCTGGAGCAATATTATTGGGTGATGAAATTAAAGAAGGAACAACAGAGACTATTAGAAAATTAAATAATTTAGGAATAAAAACAAGTATGTTCACAGGAGATAATAAAGAAATTGCTGAAAAGATAGGTAAAGAAATTGGAATTCAAAACATAAAATCAGAAATGTTACCACAAGATAAATATAATGAAATTGAAAAATTAATTAATAATTATTCAAATATTGGTAATAAAGGGGCAAAAGTAGCATTTGTTGGTGATGGAATTAATGATTCACCAGTACTTGCAAGAGCAGATGTAGGTATTTCAATGGGCGGAATTGGTTCAGAGTCTGCTATTGAAGCTTCTGATGTTGTTATTATGACAGATAATATATCAAAAATTATAAAAGCAATAGAAATCTCTAAAAAAACTTGTAAAATAATAAAACAAAATTTAATTTTTTCTATTTCAGTAAAATTAATTATATTATTACTAAGTACAATTGGAATTGGTGGCATTTGGCAAGCTGTTTTTGCTGATGTAGGTGTTACTATTATTACAATTTTCAATACTTTGAGAATATTAAAATAATTAATATGGATATTAATATAAAGACCTTTCATAATAAAATTTTTATGAAAGGTTTTTGCTATTCTTTATTTAAAAATTTCTTTTCAACATATAATTTATCTGCAACAGCTTGTACAACATTTTTTAAAAGATATTGTTCTTCTGTCATTTTTTCAACATGTGGAAATTCTTTTCTTGTAAATACATTTTTTATAGATATTTCTAAATTAGCACAAAATCTATTATATGCTTTACTCAATTCAAAATATTGTATTGTTAAAGAAATTAGTTTTCCAATATCATTTATACTATATACTTGTTTTAATATACATAGTACCATTAAATATGCTATATGTGTTTTTCCATATTTCTTTTTTTGTGGTGCAGGTAATATGCCTTGTTTAACATAATTATTTATCATTGTTTTTGTTATTATTTTGTCTTCTTTATTTGCTGAATATTGATCTAAATATTTTTCTAGATAAGTCACTACTTGGTCTAAATATAAATCAATTTCAGGCAATTCGTTCCATCTTGGTATATGAAATTTAGAGAAATTCTCTTGTTCTATATTTGGTTTTTGCATTATTTCACTTCCTATGCTAATATTTTAACAGATTTTTGTGAATAAATCAAGAAAAAATTGAAGACGAGTATTTTCCTACATGGGGAAAATTCATAGTTTGGGAATACTACATTAGCTATAATACTTATATATTTTGAACAAATTATTCGGCTACCCGACGTAACGTTAACAAATTCTAAAGCCCAAGGCCAACCATATCCGAAAACAGGACCCTTTATGCCTTGGGCTTAAAAATTTGTAACACTACTCTGGTCACACTCATAATTTGTTCAAAATATATAAGTATTATAGCTAAGGTGATATTGCCAAATTATAAATCATCAGTTTATAAGAAAAGAACCATATTCTAATTAGTAACATTTTGTATTTATTATGAATATAATATAAAAAATATTTTAGTGAGGTATTTGTATGCAAGATAATATAATAATTGAAAATATAGAGTTTACTGAAGAAATGTATAAAAAAGCTATAGAAGAAAATGAATTTTATGAAGATGAGGTTCATGGAATAGGAGATGATATAGATGGAAATAGTTAAAATGTTAGTGCCTCAGAGCAAATATGCAATAAAATGTCCACATGAAATGAAACCAGAATTCATAATAATTCATAATACGGCAAATGATGCATCTGCAATAAATGAAATAAGTTATATGATAGGAAATAATAATAAAGTATCTTTTCATTGTGCAATAGATAATGAAAAAATAGTGCAAGGTGTTCCATTTGATAGAAATACTTGGAATGCGACAGATGGAGGAAATGGTACAGGAAATAGAAAAGGTATTGCATTAGAAATTTGTTATTCGAAATCAGGAGGGGAGAGATTTGAAGAAGCTGAGAGATTAGCTGCAGAATATACAGCATATCTTTTAAAACAATATGGTTGGGGGATTGATAGAGTTAAAAAACATGCTGATTTTTACCCTCAAAAAGGTTGCCCTCATAGAACTTTACAAGAGGGTTGGGATAGATTTTTGAATTTAGTAAAATCGTATTTAGAAGAAAAACCTATACCAGATGATAATATAGAAAGTGGGAGTGATGAACCTGTGAGAATATACCAAAATGGCAGTACAACTGAAAATGTTTATGCAGATACTGCATGTACAATTAAAATAGGCAGTTTGTATCCTAGAGAAAAATGTGATTGTTTTGGAGTTTTTAATGATAGAGCTATGGTTAGATATAATGTAAATAATACTTCAAATTATAAAATTGGATTTTGTAAATGGCTTGGTGGAGTGAAATAAAAAATAGAGGGTTCCTACTTTAAGAGGCTACTTTTCAGCAGCCTCTAAATTAGGATGCCTTCTTATTTGCTACGATATTATTCTCCAATTGGGATATATTTCTTTTCTTCAATTTGTTTTTCTGGTTCTTTTGGGAATTCTATTGTTAATATACCATTTTTAAAGTTTGCTTTAATGTCTTCTTCTCTTAGATTATTTCCTACATAGTAGCTTCTTGAACACATTCCTGAAAATCTTTCTCTTTTTAAATATTTAGCATGTTTATCTTCTTTTTCTTCATTTTTTTCTGCTGATATTGTTAAATATCCTTCATGTAATTCTATTTTAATATCTTCTTTGTCATATCCTGGTACATCAATTTCCAATAAATATTTGCCATCTTTTTCTTTTAAGTCTGTTCTCATTATTTTGTTTTCTTTTTCTCCAAAAAATGGATCTGCGAAAACATCGTCAAAAATATCAAATCCATTATAGTTTTTTCTTGGTACTAACATCATAATACATTACCTCCTTATAATTTTATGTGTTGACACCTTGTAATAAAATTTTATTGAATTAACTTTTTAGTTAATTTCTTTCTACATAATTATTATACCTCATTTTTTAGCAATGTCAATATATGAGTGCTAAAATTCACAAAACTTTCACATTATTATAATATGACTTTTGAAAAAATTATATATTGACTTTTTATGTTAAGCATTATATAATATCATTGTTAGCCAAACACTTGACTATTGAAAGGAGAACGTTTATGAAAAATGAATGGCTGTTTGCGACGACCTTACGGAGGGTATTACTATTAGAAGAAACCTATGAGGAATTGGAACAAATAAGTGAGTATGCTTTTTCTGTTTTCACCGACTACTGTTCATTAAAGGAAATGGAGCGTGTGAAAGAAAATGCATGGAAAAAGTTGTTTTACTGGAACAGGAATCACGAAAATGTCCCAAGCTTATTCATCCAAAATTATGTGGAAGTCGAACGAGTTTTTTCTGAGGTAGAGAGGGCTATTAAAAATCGCAAGGAATTCGAAGCTGCTCTAGCTCCTTCAAGGAAGGCCGTGGAAGAAGCTTTGAGATTACTCGAAGCAGAACTATTGGAAGAAAAAACAAAGCTAAATAAGCTTTATGACGAGTTCGCAGAAAGTTCGGGAGATTTCAAATTTATCTTCAAAGAGGAGAAGATAAAACAGTTAATCATGAACGGATTGATGAAATCTTAATGTTAGATTTCAAATTTATGAAACTCCAAAAGTAAGACCACCTTTTATTAAGGTGGTCTTACTATAAAAAAATAATTGTAAATATTTAAAATATTATTTTGGTGCGGGCGAAGTAGTTATTTACAACTTTTTGGCTCTCTTGACGATTGATACAAATATCAATCAATTTATTATTAATTTAACATAACTTTCATAATATTGCAAGAGCTAATTTTATATTATACTATGTCTGTTATCAGTATTATATTATTTAATTTTTTATATAATATTTTTACTTATTTGATTCCACAGCTTTTGCAATTCTGATTTTTTTTTATCAAATATAGAATTAGGTAATATTATATGGGAATAACTTTTTAAGCATTCATATTCCATAACATATTCAACAATTATAGGAATATCTTTTTCTTGATATCCGTCAGTCACAAATATTTTATAAAAATTGTCATATAATATTTTTACATTTATATGATAGTATATTATTTTTATTAAATCTAGTAAAATATCTGCCGAAAAAATTATTTGTGTTAATAATGCTATTATTTCTATATTATCTATTTGTGTTATAACTATAATCCACATTACTACAATAAAAAGCATTTTTATAACTTTCTTTAAAATCATTTTTTCTGTAATTTTATTAGTATATAATACACTTTCAAAATTATTTACTCCAAATCTTTTTATTGAAGGTTTTACTTTATTAGTATAATATCCTTTACTTCTAGTAGCAGTAATATTTATACCAAAAGAGTTTGATATCATTGTTTTTCTTAACTCATTTTCTGCCTTATTTTTTAATATAATATCTGTATATCCACTAACAACAATGTAAATAATATTTATTATTATTAATCCATAATTCAATATATTTAATATAGAACTGTCTTTACAAAAACAAATTAATAACATTAAAATTATATTAACAACATAAATACTTAACATTATCTTTTCATTATTGGAACATTTATCAAATAGTTTATGGGATTCATTTTTATATTTGTCTTTCATACTTACCTCATTCAAATATCTTCTTTATTTGTTCTTCTGCTAATGAAGAATATCCACTATTTTCGTAACCTTTTGCGTTTTGTATGCATTCTTTAGCTTTTTCTATTCTTGATGAAACATATTGGTCAATATATTTATATTGTCCAAGAAAATAGAAAGCCCAATCTAAATAATCAAAACTGGATTTGCAGTTAGAATAAGAATATTGAAATTTATCTGTCAAAAATGTTTCAAGTTCATAGGAACTATATTTCCTATAGTTCTTTTTAATATTCCAATATTTTATAATCCTTACCATTCTTTTAAATTCATATGATGTATTGTTATTAACATCTAACATCTTATCATTCAATTCTTTTGGATTCGTATATTGCCAACTTGAGGAATCTAAAGCAATATATTTAGTTCCCCACAATGTTTCATATGCAGGAACTAATTCAAATTTAATATTTTCTAGTTCTATAACTATTGTAGGAAGAGATTGCTTAACAATAGATGTTGAATACCAATACTCTGCAAATCCTTTTAGCCAATT